>CAVXDX010000001.1:0-12147 GCA_963760615.1 uncultured Microcaldota archaeon
CGACCTGACACACTTTGGTATGTCTGACCGTAGCAGAGTTTGTATACTTCGAAGATTGGAGGTAATAGGCGGGCTTTTTAATACATCATATTATATACTCCGAGATGCATAATTAGTGCAGAAGGTTTATTTCATGAGCTCTGATGAGAAACAATACATTATTGAAGCTTGGGATGAGCACATCAAGAAGCACAATATTCGCTTCAAGTTTTTTAGTAGCAACGCTACTCAGGAGGAGCAGTTTGGTGCAGATTTCAAGGAGAATGTCCTGCACAGCAAGAAGCTAACCTATCAAGAGAAGGATGAAATCCTGCAGTATGCCGAGCTTTAAATACGGAATTCGAAGTGCGTTTCTTGAATTTAAAATAAACAAACACCTCATTTCCTCAGAAATGCCCTGTTACTTGTTGGTCAAGTGAGGTATCTTCCACCAAGCGGACGACCTGAGATAAAAAGTTAGCAAACTGCAGGAAGGTTTATTGGACTGGGGCGAAGCAGATGCTTACCGAGAAGGATATACTCGAATTAAAGAGAGAACATCACAGCTTAGAGAAAAGAATAGAAAATATTGAAAAGAGTCAACTTTCTACTATTGTAAAATTTTCAGAACAGCTAAAAAAATTAATGGCAGATATAGAGTCAGTGCGGGAGAAAGAAAAAAACTTGTGGAACCCCGATATTAACACACGGATAAAAATTTCCAAGAAAGGCGCTGGGCTCTACAAGGAATTAGACTATTTTGAGATTGGGGTAGCTGGCGAGTTTGAAAAGGGCAACATTTCTGAAGATGCAGGAAAGAGGTTCATGTCAATTGGAAGGCTGGTCAAAGATAACAAGGTGAATCCTGCAAAAAAGGAGTTTGAGTATTTTGAAGAAATCATAGAATTGGGTAAAAGATATGAGAGAATCATGGAGGAAATTAAAGAGAAAGACAGGACACTCAAAAGAGAGCAACTTAGGATAGAAAAAATACTGGCAGACATGTCTGAGCTGGAAAAAGAAACCCTTGATCTGGAAAAGATGCATAGGTATGAGGAGCTATTGAAAAAATTGGAGAAACTGGAGGAAGTTAGAAGAGAATTCATCCATGCCCTCATTTCGAAACCGGTAGTAGAGTTGCTTGAAGATGTAGAAAAGTATTCTCTGAGGGATTATTACCCATTTCCTGGAAGAGAGGAAACTGCTGAGTTAAAAAAATTCTTTTCTCAATATCCTCTATTTGGAAAGTGCAATGCTGGCCAGCTTTGCGAATTCTTCGGATACAGCGAAAAAAAACTCTCGCATATTTGTCCTGAAACTTCCAGATTTAGAAGGATACTGACGGAAAAAAAGAGTTTATTTGAAACAGTTTGCTCATTTGAGAAGACAAGTTTCCTGGCGGTGGATGATGAGAATGAAAAAATCATGGATTTTTACTCCGGGATAGAAGGCGCAAAAGAGATTGTTGAACAAATAAGAGAGCTGAGAAAAGAAAAATATTCCTACAGAGAGGAGTATGAGAAAAAGAAAAGGATCGAGGAAAGAAAGGAAGAGCTTTCGAAATATTCAAAAAATGAACTGGAGAAGGAGTTGAGAGGCATCAAGCATCTCATTGAACTGTTGCATTCATAGTAGAACTTAACCTTTTTATTCAGAAGTAGTTTGCATCTCCTTTTGAGAAAAGCGTATTTTTTATCTCTTGGCCTGCAGCCTTCGCAGTAGGGCATGCGGATTCCCTTATTTTCACGTTATGCGTTAAAGCGAGGTAACCGCCGCAAACATTGCAATTCATTCCGCAGGGTGCTATCAGCTCCTCTTTCATATTCGTATTTTATCTGAACCATGTATTTTAAAAGTTAGGTGAGAATAACACTTGTTCAAAAGGTGTTACTATGGGATTGAGCAAAAAGGATATAGCAAGGAGGAAATCGAACCTCAAGACAAGGCTTGAGGAGCTGGAGAAAAAGGCGAAATTTGACCCTATGATGAGAGATGTAAAGCTGCACGAGGAGATAGCTCAGGTAAAGAAGAAGCTTGCAGAAATAGAGTAAGAAAAAGAATTTAAGGTTTAGGAATAGATGTTAATTGGGGTGAAAGAATGAAACCGAATGTGGCTCTGACAGCGATACTTGCAATTTCAATTGTAGGAATTCTTTTTTCAGGCTATCCGTAGTATTCTGAGCTGTTCACTGGAAAATGCGCTCTGGGCGGTTGCGTGCGGGTTCTGGGTGCCCCAGCATGCGTTTACGGTCTTGTGATGTACACAATAGTATTCATACTATCCTGGCTTGAGAGGCAAATAAATGGCAAAAAAGGAACGCTTCACTCTTAAAGATGCAGAGATGATTGGCAGAGTAATTGGCATAGACTGGAAGAAAAGCAAGTTTGGCGTGAAGGAATTCTGGATGGGTCTCCATGTGGAGCTTGAGCATGGGAGGAGAGACCCCATAACAAATATCACAAATGACGACCCCGTTCTAACAGGCAAGATAGCCCTGGCCCACCTAAACGAGTTTGCCTATTACTACAAAATGCTGGAGAAGATGGAGAAAACGAGAGAGAAGGCGCGCCGAAAAGGATAGAATTTTAAGCACTACTTCCCCATCAATGTAGGGTGGTATTCATGGCCGAGAAGAAATCAGTGGTTGAGAAAAAGGACCCTGGGATCGCTGCTCTCATAAGCGTTGTTTGCATGTTGATTTTAGGGGCTCCTGCTGTTGGATACTTCTATATTGATGAGGTGAAGAAAGGTATAGAATATCTCATCATCGGTTGGTTAGTCCTGGGCCTTGTTGTTGGTGTGTATATAGTGGGTGGGGTACTAGGCGGCCTCGCCACATTTGGTCTCACAAGTTTATGTTGCCTACCTGTCTTCATAGTCCCACTTATAGTTGACTTGGTGGTAGTGTGGGATGTGTACCTCGAGGCAAAGGGTGAGTCAGCCAAGCTGCCAGTGTTCTGAAGGTTACTATCAGTGTAAGAGCTGGAGAAAATTAGGACTATGCAGAAGGAGTCACACCCCCTCCAAAAGCTAGAAGTAAAGCTCGAGGAGGATCACAGCATAAAGGTAGTGCGCAAACAGCTTACGAGAGCTGAGCAGAGCTTCTTTCAGGTATTTCTCTTGGACAAGTCTGGCAACGAGTCACAGCAACCAGTTTTTGAAGGATTGTACAGCTTGGGGATAAAACCTGATATAGACGGCTGGATTGATGGGCATTACTATGAAGAAGCTAGGTTTGGAAAAACAAACCTGAGCCTTTCTGAAGCAGGACTGGATTTGGAACTGTTTAGGAAGTTGGAAAGAACTTTGAAGCCAAGCTGGAGCTTCATGGTTGCTTATGAGACTTTCGATGAGGCTGGAAGGACTCTGCGGGAGACATCCCAAGGCCTGAACTGCGGGATACCCCCTATAGCCACACCCTTGGGATACCTGCTTTTCGCCACCGGACGTTTCAAGGTAAAGGACTGGTATTTTCCTGAGGGGGGCAATGAGGGGATGCCGAAGCTGGAGGGGATTGGCGCGGTTGACAGGAAACATGCTGCAAGAATGAGGAGGGAAAGTGCTGCGGAGCTGAAGCTATTTTTAAAGAAAGGGGCGTGCCATGACAGGGCGCTTGAGATGCCGGCAAGGAAGAGAGCAGAAGAGGTTTTGAAGATTGTAAGTATTAATAAATAAAGGCAAAATGCTAAGTGGAGGTGAATCGTATGGGTATGTTACAGGACTTTAATGAGTTTATAAAGGAATACAAAGTTATGCCACTGGCAATTGCCTTCATTATGGGTGCTGCTATCACAACCATTGTGCAGTCGCTTGTCAATGACGTGATAATGCCGATTATCACTGCATTTATACCCAAAGGCGGATGGCAGACTGCCACACTTGATTTGGGCCCGGTATCAATTAGATGGGGCTCTTTTGTAAGCGCATTGATAAACTTCGTAATAATAGCAGTGGTAATCTTCATGATAGCAAAGATGATACTGAAGGAAGAAAAGGTTAGCAAGAAATAAGCATTCAGATTTTTGCCCTGTTAAGCAGAAGCGAGTTTGTCACCACTGAGACTGAGCTCAGAGCCATTGCCCCACCAGCAATCATGGGGTTGAGAGTTATGCCTAAGGAGTATAAAGCTCCTGCAGCTACTGGTATGCCTATAGCATTGTAAATGAGCGCCCAGAACATGTTCTGCTTTATCTTCTTGAGAGTTGCATTTGAGAGATTTATTGCCTTGGCAACATCCACAAGCGAGTTTCTCATAAGGACGATGTCGCCGGATTCCATTGCAACATCGGTTCCTGAGCTCATCACTATGCCCACATCTGCCAGAGCAATGGCAGGGGCGTCATTTATCCCATCTCCAACCATAGCAACCTTTTTGCCCTTCTTCTTCAGCTCCTCAACAAACTCGGATTTTTCTTCTGGCAGAACCCCTGCGTAGTAATGGTCTACTCCGACCTTTCCAGCAACAGCCTTTGCAACTCTTTCATTGTCCCCAGTAATCATATATGTCTCAAGTCCCATTTGCTTGAATTTGGCTACTGCCTCTGCTGAATCAGGTTTTATCACATCAGAAACCGCCAAGGCTCCAAACTCATTTCCATCCTTAAGCAGTACAACAGTCTTGCCATCATTCTCAAGCTCATAAACTTTCTTTTCAATTTTCTTGCCAATTTCATCAAACCACTCGGGCTTTCCAAGAAGGATCTCCCTCCCTTTAACAACTCCTCGAACCCCCTTGCCCGTGACCGATCTGAATTTGGAAACAGCGGAAAACCTCGCATTCTCCTGTTCTGCTCTTTCAACTATCGCATCGGCAAGCGGATGCTCGGAAGCCTTCTCTATGCTTGCGGCAAGGCTGAGAACATCCTCCCTGCTCATCCTACCGAAAGAGAGCACATCTGTCAGAGTCGGCTTTCCAACCGTCAATGTCCCTGTCTTGTCGAGCAGAATTGCATTTATCTTATTTACTTTCTCAAGCACTTCCCCGCCCTTTATAAGAATGCCATTCTTTGCACCCTTTCCAATGCCAACCATCATCGCTGTTGGGGTGGCAAGCCCAAGGGCGCAGGGGCAGGATATCACAAGAACCGAAACTGCTATGGTAAGTGAGAAAGAAAGAGTTTGGTGAAGTGCAAAAAACCATATACAGAAAGCAAGTGCGGAGATAAGGATGACCGCTGGGACGAAATATGCCGAAATCGTATCCGCATAGCTCTGTATTGGCGCCTTCTTCATCTGGGCGTCCTCTATGAGGCGGATGATTTTTGATAGGGTTGAATCTGCTCCCACTTTCGTAGCCTTTATCTTTAGCAAACCATGCTTATTCAAAGTTCCGCCATAAACCTTTGAGCCCTTGAATTTCTCCGCAGGAATTGACTCTCCAGTTATCATTGACTCGTCAACGCTCGAATCGCCGGATATGACCACTCCGTCAACAGGAATCTGCTCCCCTGGCTTAACAAGAATTATGTCCCCTGTTTTCACCTCGTCAATCAGAATCATTTTTTCCTTACCATTCACAATGATTCTGGCATGCTTTGGGGAGAGCTGCATGAGCTCCCTTATTGCCTGGCTGGTCCTGCCCTTGCCCTTGCCTCCAGGTACTTTCCAAAGATGACAAACGTTATCAGGACAGCGGATGTCTCAAAGTAAGTCTCCCCCATAACATCCTGGGTTACCAGATATAACGAGTAGAAGTAGGCCACGCTTGTTCCAAGAGCAACCAAAGTATCCATGTTTGCAGTTTTCTGCTTCAGGCTGGCCCAGGCTGACTTGTAGAACCTCCACCCTACGATAAATTGCACAGGCGTTGCAAGAAACAGCAACACATAGCCCCTTAGTGGAAAGTCCATGATGAACATTCCTATGATAAATGCCGGAAGGGCAAAGACGATGCTGATTAAAAGCAGTCTTTTAATCTCTCTTTCTTCCCTCTCTCTTATGTGCTTCTCCCTGTCGAAACTAGGCACAACAAACTCCCCTGAATAACCGAGTTCTTTTATCCTTTCAAGAATCTGTTTTTCGCTAAGCATCTTCTCGTCGAACTCAACATGCGCCTTTTCCGTTGTGAAGTTAACGTTGGAGTTTATAACCCCAGGCATATTCCTGAGGCCCTTTTCTATGGTAAGGGCGCAGTTGGCGCAGTGCATGCCGATGACTCTTATCGTCTTCTTCATTCTCTTCACATTTTGCCGCAGCCGCAGCCTCCAGTGCTTGCAGGCGAAATTGGTGCCGTCTGCTCAATATTATTTTGCTCTGTTTTATTATTTATATCGCTCACAACGACAAAAGTCCCAGGTATCATACCCATCCAGCAGCTCCACCTTACAACGCCCTCTTTTGTGGGGGTGAACTCGATTGTCTGCTCACCTTGTTTTATTGAAAAGTCAAGCCCGTAGTCCCTCACTATTATCCTGTTGTTGCAGCTTGTCAGTTCAATACCGTTGATTATCCATTTTACCGGCACTCCTTTCTGCAGCACGAACTTGTTAGGCTCCCAGCCGCCGCTTGTTACGTTCATTCTTATTATCTGGTAGCCATTTGATATTGTGATACTTGCAGTTGCGTTTGTCAGGTTTGCCAGGTTGCTCGTCTGCAGTGCGCTAAAGGAATAATTGCTTCCAGCAAGAGTGAGGCCGTTGTTGGCCATGAGCAACCCGAGGATTATCACAAACACTCCTGAGAATTTAACAAGGCTGCGCTTGAAGGAATTGCTCAGGTAGGAAGCCATCGCTCCAAAGCCAAGCAGTGGGGGGAGAGTCCCAAGACCGAAGGCAAATAGTGCAGAAGCGCCCCAAACAGGGCTTCCGCTTCCTGCGGCCAGGAGGTACATTGCCTGAAGCGGACCGCACGCTATGAACAGTCCATTCAGCAAACCGATGAATAGGGGGGCATTCTGCTTCTCCGCCTGTTTCCGCGTGAAATTAGTTATAAACTGCGGTGTTGGAATGCGAACTCTTCTCAGCTGTGGGATTATGCCAATCATGTTTATACCGTATACCAGAAGGAAAGCCCCTGCCAGAAGCGCTATTGCTGCCCTGAGCTCAACAGTGAATGCAATAAACGAGCCCAGCAGGCCAAAGAGAGCGCCAATTGCAGTGTATGATGCGAGCTTGCCCGCGCCGTACTGGAAGTGGGAGGAGAGGTTGGACTTTCCTTCTGATGCGCACTTCCCTGTATATGACAGCACAAACCCGCCGCACATTCCTATGCAGTGGAAGCCTGTGAGAAAGCCCACAAAAAATAGCAGAGGCAAGCTTGCATTGGCAGTTATGTTAAAGAATGACTCATTGCCCTTGCCGATGAACAGGTATGCCGAAACAAGAACTATTGCAATGCCCACGGCTATGAAAAGAGAGCCGAGGCCCATCCCACCGCTTGCCTTCTTTATAGAGTAGCCCTTTTCCTCAAGCTTTCTTTCCACTTCCCCCAGAGTTGTTTCATTGCTATATTCAAACTCCAGGGTTTGCCTTTCCAAATTCACTTTTGGGTTCTTTACCCCTTTGACATGCCTGACTGCATCCTCCACAATTGCCTTGCATGAGCTGCAGTGCATTCCCTCTACATTCACTGTTTTTTTCATTTCACATCACCTCATTTAGACAGTTCCTCGTTTATAATCTTTTCAAACTCAGAATACGGCTGTGCTCCAACAAGCATCCTACCGTTTATGAAAAACGTAGGCGTGCCTTGCACTCCGAGTCTCTCACCCTCAGTCTGATCCGCCGAGACCTTTTTTGACATTAACCCGGAATCAAGAAGTTTATCAAATTCAGCTCCCGGGATTCCAACCTGCCGTGCATATTGCTTAAGGCTGTCGACATCTAGCGCATTCTGGTTTGAAAATAGGATGTCATGATACTCTGTTCCCTTGCCGTATTGCACGGCAATCTCATATGCTTCCGCTGCCTTCTCTGCATTGGGATGTATTGGAAAGTTCTTGTAATCGAATTTCACATGGTTACCATATTTCGCAAGAACCTGTTTTACAGCTGGCACTGCAGCTGCGCAGTATGAGCACTGAAAATCGCTGAATTCAACCATCTGCACAGTGCGGTTGCCGTTTATTGGGGAATTGGCACCATTGTTGCCTAACGTTACAAAATATCCACCCACTAGAACGGCAAGAAGGCCTAAAACTAAGATAATTCTGCTATTCTTCAATGCATCACCTCCTGCATTTACACTCTACCTGTGTGCTGCCTGAGCAGCAGCAATACCGAGACTCAGCTGAATTTGGATTTGGAGTTGCACAGTGCTGGCAGCCGCATAACATTTTGGCTCTTGCCACCATCTCATTGAAGGCATACTCTGCCTCCCGGTAGAACTTCCAACCTTCCTCATCCTCTCGCGTAAGCGAGTTGCGGAATCTGAGGATTGCCCCCTTCACGCTTTCCAATGCTTTATTCTTCTTTTTATCCAAACACATCACCCCATATTTTGTACTGCCCGCAGAGCTGGGTGGTCAGAAGATTTACGGCTCTGCAGACAGATGCAGTATCTAGAGCTGAAACCGAATTTGTAAATTGCTGTAACCAATGTTTCAAATCTTGAAACCAAGCAGAAAGAGTTAAAAAACGGGTTATACACAATTTAATTGATGAGAAATAACCTCCGGATACTGCTCGGACTTCTGGCATTGGTAGCTTTGATGATTCTTGTATACTGGCTGCCGAACTTCGTCAAGGAGACAAATCCCACAGTATGCACGGCAAACGGTCAGTGTGAGCATGAGGCAAGGATGAACCTACTCACATACCTAATCCCCGTGTTTATTGCCATAGGTTTTATCCTAGGTGCAGCTGCATTTTACTTTTTCACTGAGAACAAGAAAGTGGAGTATGTAGAAGTGAAGCCAAATCCAGAAGCGATTCTTAAGTTGCTGTCAAAAGAAGAGAGAAAGGTTGTGTCAAAAATAGTTGAGGAGGGAGGCAAAGCTCTGCAATCTGAGATATCCATGCTTGACGGCATGGGAAAAGTCAAGTCTCACAGAGTTATAGACCGGCTTGTGGATAGAGGAATTATTGAAAAGGAACAGCACGGGAAGACCAATCTTGTTAAGCTAACCAAGGAGCTTAGAGAGATTCTGGTTGGATAGAATTCACTCTTTTCTGAACAGCGTGGCTTGTAAGCTCCCTCAATGCATCCGAGGCAATCCATCTTGCGCTCTTTGAGTCAATCTCCATTATTTCCTTTGCAGTTTTGACTGCCGCCTTATTCAATTTAAGATTACGCTTTCCAATCTGGCGCAGAGCCCAGTTTACGGCCTTCTTGACAAAGTTCCTCTCATCATGAGCCTCTCTCTTTATTATCGGCAGGAATTTCAGGAATTCCCCATCCTTTGCTTCCTTATCATGAACTGAGAGGGTGGCCATGAGGACAAAGCCAGCTCTCTTGACAAACTCCTCTTTTCTTCTGCTCCATTCAACAGCTTTTTTATGGGCAAGTTCAGTCTTGTCAAAAAGATTGCTGCAGCACTGGTCGCACACATCCCAGGAATCAAAGTCCTCAACCCATCTCTCCATCTGCTTTTCGCTTACCATATCTTGGTCGTCAATCATGCAGGCGAGTATCCTGGCCTCGTGGATGCCCGACTTCCAGAGCTGCTGTGCCAGAGGGTGGTTCCTCCCTGTTTCCTTTGCTATTTTCCTTATGTTTGGGATGGACACACCGTAAGTATTCTTGGGGTTGATGCCGAAGCGCGCCATCCCCTCAACTGCCTTCTGATCTGAGAGAGCTTTCAAATCCTCCATGATTTTTTTATAGGTCACTGTAATGCCCCTCAATCGTGCTTCTCAAACTTCAAATTCTGGACAGGGTCGTTCTTTCTCAGCCACTCAACGAGCATGGCTATATGCTCCTTCTCCTCATCCATGTTGTGCTGCAAAACTTTCTTCAATTCCGGGTCGATTTGCAGGTTTATGCGTGATTGGTATTTGTTCGTTGCATCCAGCTCCTCAATGATGGACTGTCTTGCCATTGCCATATCTTCCAGTTTTCCCATCTGAACACCTCCGTATATTAGATGATAGCATATTTATTAAAATCTGCAGTTTGAGAGTGGTTATAAATACTACTGCCGATAATAGCTGAGGATGTGAGGGATGAACATGGTTGATGCCTCAATAATAATCCCGGCTCTGAATGAGGAGAAGTACATAGAAAAGACTCTTGAGTCTGCACGAAAGCAGAAGACTTCCCTGAACTATGAGGTTGTGGTTGCAGACAACAGCAGCGAGGATAGGACAGCTGAGATCGCTGAGAAGTATGCAGATAAAGTTGTAACAGTAAAGAGAAGGGGCACCTGGATTGGAAGAAACACCGGAGCCAGAAAGTCCAGGGGGAGGGTTCTGGTTTTTGTTGATGCTGATACAACCATACCGCCCAACTACCTTGATGCGGTGAGCGCAGTCCTTGAGGATGAAAGCATAAGCGGACTCTCGTGCGCTTTCGGATTCGACCAGCACAACAGAGTTCTTGATGCCATAGAAGAGCTTTCAAACAGCTATCTGCTTTTCAAAGGGGTTATCGGAAAAGGGGAGATACTCGGATTCAACAACGCGGTGATGAGGAAAATGTTCTTTGAAGTTGGCGGCTTTCCCAACCGACCTATGGAGGATGGCGCTTTTGCAAGAAGGCTCTGGAAGAAAGGAAGGGTTGTTTACCTGCCCGAGCCCAGAGTTGTGACATCGGCAAGGAGGATTTCAAAAAGCGGGCCTATCCACTCCGCTGTTTACTACGCAAACCTTATGCTCATCACTGAGTTCCCAAGGATTCCTGTAGAAAAAGTGGCAATCTTCAAGAAGTATCTGCCAGTAAGATGAATTTAAATAGAATTGCTGTATAAAATTAGTCATGGCTTTAGCTGTTATTAGACATGAGAAATGGCTTCCTGTTCTCTCGGAAGAATGCAAAAAAGAGTTTGAAGGCAAGAGGCTGGAGTCACATGACCTGAGCCACTCCCTTAGAGTTTGGAAGAATGCTGAGAAGCTTGGCCGGGAGCTGGGGGCGGACATGGAGGTGCTGATTGCAGCGGTTTTCCTGCACGATGTGGGCCTGGCACAAACCACTGATGTGGAGCATGGTAAGAAAAGTGCTGATGTAGCCGGGAGGATACTTGAAAGAATTAGTTTCCCGGAGGGAAAGATAAGAAAAGCACTGGAGGCAATAGAACAGCATGATGACGTGAAGAATGAGAGAAACAGCCTTGAGGCAAAGATACTGTTTGACTGCGACAATATGGATGCATTCGGTGCTATTGGCGTACTCCGCTATCTGGATATATATGTAAAGAGAGGATGGAGCCCCAAGGATATCGCGGAACATGTTTACAAGAATACCCAGGATAGATTTAACAACCTGCATTTCGAGCAGTCAAAACAGAGGTGCAGGGAAGACTATGAGTTTACGAGGCAGTACTTCTTGAAGCTGAAGGAGGAATTTGTATAGTATACACTAGAAAAAGGAAGAGAAAAGAAAGAATTAGGCTCTTATTCTAGAAACTTGGTTTGTGTTTCTGCCAACATTCCCTGCAATAAACAGGTCTTCCCTCTGTTGGCTTGAAAGGGACTTCACATTCCGCGCCGCAGTCGGAGCAGGTGGCCTTGTGCATTTCCCTTGGCCCGCCAAAACCTCTCCTACCGAAGTCGCGTCTTTTCGAATGTCCCCTGTCATTTCCATATCCCATTTTTTCACCTACTTGCGCACATTGTGAGTTAGCTCACGAGGCGCATTTACTGCTAGTTTATTGCATGAACATATTTAAATAGATTTGCAATTGCTGCTCTGAGAGCTTCATGATACGAATTTAAATATCAAAGGAGGAATAGTCGCATGGCGAGCGACCCGATTGTATGGGTGTTGATTGGAGTACCTGCCGGCCTATTCTTCTTCATAAAAGGTTTCGGCAAGTGGTCTCACTATAACACAATAATTAATACTCCAACTTCAAAAGTGGAGGCAATTGCAGCGGGTTTTGTTGAAGTTTACGGTGAGGGCATTCCTAAAGACAAGTACCTGCTATCCCCATTCTTAGGTGAGGAATGCGTATTCTACAGATACACCGTAGAGGAGTATAGGCACCATGGAAAACACAGCAGCTGGGATGTTATAAAGCAAGGCCGGAGCGATAACCCGTTCTTTTTGCAGGATGAGACTGGCAAAGTTGAAGT
>CAVXDX010000002.1:0-14065 GCA_963760615.1 uncultured Microcaldota archaeon
GAATGTTGCGCAGGCTACCTTTGCAATGCAGATATGCAGTGTGCCCCTCAACCAGTAATTCTCTGCGCGAATTCCTTCCCGAACTGCACAGGAACCTGCAACAGCGGATGGTGCTTTAACTCAGGGCCTGGGATCTGCACATGCGCAGCATACGATGATAATTCATGCACCAGTCTGTGCTCCTCTTCGGGATCACCTTACGGAAGAAGAGTCCACAGCTCTAGTAACTGCAGCGCATCAGAATCATACATAAACGGCTGCTGTTGTTACTCTCAGGCTGCTCCGCCGCAACAGCCACCACAACAAAGCTGGTACTACTGTTGCTATTCAAACGGCCAAAATCACTGTTCCTCAACATTATGTCTCCCAACGGAGTTTACAATGGGCAGCGGTTTCTCCTCCCAACAGTCATGCCAATCCTCATGTCTCGGGCAACCGCAGCAGAATTATTATTGCTGTATGACCCCGGATGGGGTCAAGAACTGCGTGAACCAAACCTGCCCGTTTGGATGGGCTCAGTTTAACACTCCTGTAGCATCTCAGGATGCCTGTTTGACCTCCTGTGGTCTGCACTGGTCCTGCTGCTCAAACTATACAGGATACGCCCAATGCATGAACCAGCCCTGCGGTGCTGGATGGAATGAATTGGACGGTTATTTCAACTCACAAAGTGACTGCAACTCTTACTGCCTTGGCCCCAACCCGCAGACATACAACTGTTGCTACGACCCATCTTCCAGCTCAGCAACATGCTATGTAGGTTCGTGCCCCCAGGGCTGGAATCTCTACTGGGCCACCATGGGGCAGTACTACTGCACCAGGAACTGCGTGCACCCATAATACTAGTGAATATCTGTCGCAACTGCAATCTGCTAGGCCACTGCACCAAAAGCTATATATTTACTCCACCAAAAGGAATTCGGTGGTCCTATGGGCGAAACTCTTGGGCATGTTACCTTTTTGGTTATCGGAATTGTGATTGGTGCCGTAATCCTATCCCTTCTATTATTCATCATCTGCTATCTGGGAGGGATGTGCGGTTTCATTTCGCCTCCTTGCAATACGCCCCCCGCCGTAATTCAGATATACCCTAGAGGTGAGTGTTCGCAGCATGCTCAAACATGCGGCTACGTGATGCCGCTTACTGGCTCTAATCTGACCGGTGCAAGCCAATACCAAGGCTGTTGCAATGGACTTACCTGCACTGGAGGTTACTGCAGGCAACCTGGTGAAATATGCATGACTGGTGGTCAGCTCTGCGGCACAGGACCTTCGCCTTCTTCCAACCCAATTCCTGATTATTATGGTGAGTGTTGCAGCGGCTACCAATGTGTTGGCGGTTACTGCAAAACTCCCTCAAGCTGCGCGTCGCAGGGAGCAAATTGCAATTACGATTCAGACTGCTGTTCTGGACTCACCTGCAGTGATGGGAAATGCATAAAAGAATGCACCAGATCAGGTTCATGCGCAAGCAATGCGGATTGCTGCAGCGGTTACTCCTGCAATATGAGCACCTACGCCTGTTTCATAAACGGATGCGGATTAAGCGGCTATTACCCCTGCTACTCGGATAATGACTGCTGCCAAGGACTTACCTGCATGAATGGCACATGCGGCTCCCCGACTAAATTATGCAGCCAGATAACGCCCCAGACACCCAGCGACTGCAACCCGGGTCTCTGTTCCGGAGGACAGTGTCATTATCTCCCAGCAACGCACCAGAATAGCAACTCCTCACAACCAATAGTCGAAAATGCGAAGTGCTGGTGCGACCTATGCGTTCAGACTCCTTCAAATTCGGACAGCATTTGGGTGAAGGGAAATTGCAACAATGGGACAGTTGCCAATACGGACTACTGCGACCAGGAAGGCGGGGAAATTTTGCACAACAGCCGTTGCTTTAACTATACGACATACATTCAGGTTAGCGGCACTGATACTGCCTTCACCGGCTATCCATTAAGCTCTTGCACGATGTATACGGTAAACTGCAGCCAATACAATGCAGCATGCCGCGATGGAGCATGTGTGAACATCACCTGCAAGACTTCCGGTATTTGCACGCGTGACTCTGACTGCTGCTCCAGCTACTACTGCAATCCGAACGGCAATTGTGCCGTGATACCGACATGCAGATATGAATCTGCAACATGCACGAACACTTCTGAATGCTGCCATGGGCTGGAATGCAGATCTGGTCAATGTTGGCCCCCGTGCCACTTGGCCAACTCTCCATGCTCTGTAAATTCGGACTGTTGCCAAGGTTACAGCTGCTACAGCGGATACTGCAGCCCTTCATGTGTTGACACCACAATCACATGCGCAAACACCTCGCAATGCTGCCCAGGCGACTACTGCCATTACGACAACACATGCCATTCCTCCTCGTGCAATTCACTTGGAGGCTCATGCACAACAAACACCGGGTGCTGCTCCCCCTATGCGTGTGTGAATGGCACCTGCAGCACACCCCCAACCTGCCAGACTTCGGGAAGATGCAACACCGATACTGACTGCTGTTCTAACTATTACTGCAACTCAAACTACTATTGCAGCATATGCATGACCGCAGGAAGCTGCACCCAGAATTCCCAGTGCTGTGAAGGATACTGCAGCAATAACGGCTACTGCAGCTCCCAATCATGCAAGATGGCAGGCGGAAACTGTGCTCTCGCAAGCGACTGCTGCTACGGCATGATTTGCAAGGCAGGAACCTGCTCTGCGTGATTACCTTCAATCCAAATCCTGCATGCTTCGCTTCATTACATTAATAAATATACTTTAACCAAATAGGTTTGGTGGACTTATGAAATACAAGATTGAGGTGACCTACAAGCCTGGCGTATTGGATGCGGAAGGTAAGGCGACTCTCAGCGCATTGAAAACTCTCGGCTTCAGCGTCTCAGATGTGAAAAGCTCCAAGGCGTATCTCATAGAATGTGCCTGCGATGAGAAGAAGGTTGACGAGATGTGTAAAAAACTTCTCTCCAACCCCATAATACAGAACTATTCCATACAGAGGCTGTGAGGTGTAGGATGTCCTACAAGAAATCTGACTTCCCATTCACTCTTTACTTCATAGAAATACGTGACGCCTCGGATTCTGAGCTGAAAAGGATAAGCAATGAGAGAACCTTGTCTCTATGCTTGGATGAGATGAAGAGCATAAAGGAGCATTACAAAAAGCTCGGCAGGGATGCAACAGATGTTGAACTGGAGATGCTTGCGCAGATATGGTCCGAGCACTGTTGCCACAAGACCCTCAGAGGTGACTTCAAGGATTCCAAGGGAAAGATGGTTGCAAGGAAACTTCTCAAGAACACAATAATGGCTGCAACCCAGAAGCTGAACTTCCCCTGGTGCAGGCTCGTCTTCAAGGACAACGCGGGCATAGTTGACTTTGACGGCAAATATGCACTTGCTTTCAAGGTTGAGACGCACAACCACCCCTCTGCTTTGGAGCCATTTGGAGGAGCCTCAACAGGCGTAGGCGGAGTCATAAGAGACATTCTTGGCGTCTGGGCGGACCCCATTGCAAACACGGACGTGCTCTGCTTCGCCCCTCTTGATTTCCCTGAAAAGAAAATTCCCAAGGGGATAAAATCCCCCCGCTACCTCTACAACGGAGTGGTTGCAGGAATAGGCGCCTACGGGAACAACATGGGCATTCCCACAGTGAATGGCTCCATTCACTTCGATGAGAGCTACCTTGGCAACCCCCTGGTTTACTGCGGCTGCCTTGGCCTGCTTCCTATTGAGAAATTCGTCAAGAACACCAAGCCTTCTGACTGCGCCCTTCTTGCTGGCGGCAGGACTGGCAAGGATGGCATTCACGGAGTGACTTTTGCATCGGCAGAGCTCACAGAAACTTCGGAAGAGTCCTCCCGCTCGGCTGTCCAAATTGGCGACCCGATTGAGGAGGAGAAGCTCAAGCGAGCAATTCTAAGGGTAAGGGACGAGGGGCTTGCCTCCGCAATAACTGACTTGGGAGGAGGAGGCATTTCCTGTGCAGTCAGTGAAATGGCCGAACGCTCTGCTTGCGGTGCAACTGTCGAGCTTGAGAGGGTGCCGCTGAAATACCCCATGGATGCTCCTTGGGAGATATGGGTTTCCGAATCCCAGGAGAGAATGCTCCTCTCAGTTCCTGAGGATAAGCTCAGAAGAGCCCTTGAAATTTTTGAGGATGAGGATGTGGAAGCGACAGTTATAGGGCGCTTCAATGACTCAAAACAGATAGTCGTTCTCTATAAGGACACTCCTGTTGCAAACCTTTCGACACAATTCCTCTATGAGCTACCCTACGATATAACAACTGTAAGAAGACCCAAGGAAATACACAAGGAGCCCAGCTTCCCGCAACCGAAAAACCTTGCTGTAATGCTCCTTAAGATTCTCTCCTTGCCCGGTATTGCCAGCAAGGAATCTGTCATTCACACCTACGACCATGAGGTGAAGGGCAACACCGTCGTGAAGCCCCTGCAAGGAGCTTTCCTTGATGGACCTGGGGATGCATCTGTGCTCAAGCCACTAAGAAACTCCTGGAAGGGCGTTGCACTCTCCAATGGATTCAACCCAAACTACGGGAAAATTGACTTCTATGCTATGGCTTCCTCTGCAGTTGATGAGGCAGTGAGGAACAATATTGCTGTTGGAGGGAGAAGAATAGCCCTGCTGGACAACTTCTGCTGGGGTTCCCCAAAAAGACAAGAGCTTGCCTATGGCTTGGTTGAAGCGTGCAAGGCATGCAAGGACATGGCCCTTGCTTTCAAAACTCCCTTCATCTCAGGAAAAGACAGTCTATACAACGAGTCTGCAGGCAAGCCAATTACACCCTCCCTGCTCATCTCCGCTCTTGGCATCATACCAGACATCAGAAAGGCAGTCACTATGGATGCTAAGAAGCCGGGCAGCCTCATCTACCTTATTGGAGAAACCCGCAGGGAGCTCGGGGGATCTGCCTACTACTCGCTTTTCAAACAGCTTGGCGCATCCGTGCCCAGAGTGCAGCCTGAAAAGGCAAAGAGGATTTTCAGCAAAATCACCTCTGCAATTGACAAAGGGCTTCTGCTCTCCTGCCATGACCCCTCTGAGGGAGGGCTTGCAGTTGCCGCTGCGGAAATGGCATTCTCAGGGGACTTTGGCATGGAAATCGACCTGCACCAGCTCCATTCAAACGAGAGGGACGACTTCCTGCTTTTCTCAGAATCAAACTCGCGTTTCTTGGTTGAAGTTTCTCCTTCAAAGCAGAGGAGCTTTGAGAAGCTCATGAAAGGAGTTTCTTTCTGCAGGATTGGCAGGACCACCAAGCTGAAGGAATTCGTTGTCATTGGCAAGGAGGGGCAGGTTCTCATTGCAGAGAACCTTGAGAAGCTCAGGAAAGCCTGGAAGGAGCCCTTGAAGTGATGGTATGAATCACATATGCATCATGAGGGTTGCAGGAACAAACAGAGATTACGACATCTCTGACATTCTCTCCTACCTTAAGGCAGATTCAGAAGTAGTCCACATGAATGAGTTCCTTAGAGGCAGGAAGAGCCTGCTTGACTATGATGCATTCATCTTCCCAGGAGGCTTTGCATACGGCGACAGGATACGCTCAGGAGCCATCTGGGCTAAGCAACTCATCTACAAGCTCTCAAAAGACTTCAGGAAAATTGCAGATGAGGGCAGGCCCATCCTTGGGATATGCAACGGCATGCAGGTTGTTGTCGAAGCTGGCTTGATTCCAGGTCTGCATGGGATAAGCGAATACCCAGAAGCGGCAATGGGAGTTAATGCATCCTCTAAATTTGAGTGCAGGTGGGTTTACCTCAAGAATTTCTCAAGGGGCAACTGCCTGTTCGCAAAAAAAATTCCCAAAAACACAGTGATACGCGTCCCTGTAGCGCATGGGGAGGGTAGATTCCTGCTTCCAAAGGAGAAAGAGAAGGAATTGCTGAGGACTCTTGAGAAGAACGACCAAATCGTATTCCGCTATTGCGATGAGAGTGGAAAGGCAGCAGATGGAAAATACCCACTAAACCCAAATGGGGCGTTCTCAGACATAGCAGGCATATGCAACCCGCAGGGCAATGTCCTCGCCTTCATGCCACATGCAGAAGATGCCTGCTTCCACCACCAGCACCCAGACTGGACTAGAAAAGAATTTAAGGGAGAGACAGGTGGCATACTCCTCTTCAAGAGCCTCCTCTCACATCTTAAAAACAGCACTTCTAGAAGCAGCTTCAAGGATTCTCTGGTTACAAAGAATTGAGCAGGTGCAACCCCGAGCCTTGTATTTGAAAGAGTTAGTCACCTAACCCGATACACAGCATACGAATGCTCCCCCTGCCCCACATCATCCAAACCCATCATATCCAAAAGCTTCTTCTCATGTTCTACGTGTGTAATGATATACCCTCCCTTTCTGGTGCTCCTCGCCAGACTCTTCAGATAGACGTCCTCATACTTCATCTGTATGAATGAGAATGTTATGTGTGCCTTCTCAGGGGGTGCAGATTTCTCTATATCCAACTCAATGCAGTTAATCCTCTCCCGGTACTCCTTAGGTATGCCCACCGGTATGTAGTGGTTTTTCATCTTCCCGTGATACGCTGGGAAGAACCCATCGAAATACTCTCCAAAAGCATCAATGGAGGGCACCTTCACCTCCTTTCCAGATTTCACAGCAAGCAGCACATCCCCCCGTATATCTATCACATTCAGAACAAACCCCTCAGGCTTTATGCCAGCCTTCCTGAACCCATTCAGGAGTTCAAACGGCTCATATGAGACATTCTGCTTAAAGATGCGCCCCCTCATGCCAGCTGACCTTTCTTTGACACCAGCCCCCACCTCGTTAACCACAATCCTGCCCTCAGAAAGCTTAAGATGGGCAAGCAGCCTTCCAAACTCCTTAATAGCCTCCTCATTCCTGCCGAAGCTAGTATCCGTCTTAGTGTCCGGATGCTCTCTGCCCAGCCTGTCTGCGAACCTCTCTGCAAGCCCCCCTCTTATTCTTTTGAATTCCGGCTCCCCCTCATGCTCCTTATGAGTGAACACCATGAATACTTTTTGCCCCCCGACTTAAAAAACTGTTCTGGGTAAGCTATTAAAATCTACCTGAGTAACTAAACTGCTGATTTTATGCCCAACGAAGGCAAGATTATTGTATCTGTCCACTGCGACGTTATCTGGAAGGCTGCCCGGGTGAAGTTCTTCAGAAAGAAGAGAAAAAGGTACTTCATGGGCAACCTTGACAACGTGATCTGCGTCGGCGCCGTCCTGCGTTCAGTAATACCGCGCGTCAAGGACAGGAAGACAAAATTCTACTTCACCAATGGAGAGGAGACAAACATGGAGGGGGCAAAGAAAGTGCTGCGCAGGGAGGGTAAAGCCCTCTACATTGCCATTGATGTTACGCAGGCAGCCAGGAAGTCTGATGTGAACGTTGAATGGCCGCAGAACGTCAATAAAAAGGAATTGAGAAAGGTCCTCGGGCGCATCCCCAAATTAAAAATGGGCTTCAAGACAGGCCACCCAGATGAAACAATGATTTACGGCAAGAAATACCCCACATTCTCACTTAACATACCGCTTGAAGGCAACATGCACGGTCGGTCCTGCGTCTCCTTCTGGAAAGTAAAGCATTTCGGACTTTCCATCGTTGAAATACTGCACAGGATAAGAATGAACTACGACAAGATATGCGAATTCAAAGCCTAGTGACCATGACGAGTGCCACTCCCACAAGAAAGCTTGCAACGTTGTTTATAATGCTCATTGCAATTGCATCAGACTTCTTTATTCCCTTTCTGTTCAACAGGAATATCACACCCGCCTCTAGTACAATCACCCCAACCTCGCCAATAAACAGCGCGAGTATGTAAGTTGTCGCGATGGAGTTAAGCAAACCAAACCCTATGGGAATAATTACACCTACCACTATGACAAAACCCCACAGCAGAGGCAGGGATATGATGTTTGCAAGTATGACGCTCAGCAGCACCCACTTGCTGAGTCTCTTCACGTGCAGGTAAATGAATGAGGTAACGAGCTCCACCCCCAGCGTTATTACCCAGAAAGCAAGCAACACAATGAGAGCAGCACCTAAAATCATTACCCCCGCAAATGGGTCCATTATATCTGCGTATACAATACCCGCCAAGTACCCCAGGAGAAGAATGAGTATTGGTAACTTCTTCATAACCCCACCCTTATCAGTACAGATACCCCCACGTGTACAGCATGTCACTGTCCAGGTTCCATCTCTCCCCTATATCTGTCCTGTAGAACATGTTGGGAATCATAACGTTTTTCACCCTTGAGTACGCCTGCTTTCTTGCGTCATCCATGGTAACTCCCGAGCCGGTAACAATCAAGGCATAGCCAGACTGCCCAGCAAGTCGCCAGTCATCCTCCACAAGCTTCACATCACCAAGGTGTATCCCATCAAGGTTTGACTTCTTGAACAGGATGGTTGCATCTTCTGAATACTTCTTGAAAGCATCCGGGTCTTTGAATGGGAAGGGCGGGACTGCAACAACCACGCAAATCTGGAACCCCTTCTTCGTTTTAACCTCTTTCGCCTGCCCAGCTGCCAGCTCCTTGAGGAAGGTGCTCCAGTCACTTGTAACGCCCTCAATCTGCAGGCTTATTGTTGGATACCCCCACCTCGAGGTAAATTCAAGGGGAAATATGCCTCTTGAGTTGACAATGCAATTTAGGTCGAAGTATCCAGAATAACCAGATGCTTCAAGCATCGGCTTCATCTTCAGAAGTGTTTCATTGAAAAGCTTGTTCGGCGGGCACCAGAAAGCTGCGGTACCCATCTCTCCTGTATTCGGCCCCAGTCCGCCAGGAAACATCTTCTTGTGCTCGAAATTTATGAATATGGGCTGCATGAAATCCGTTCCATTGAAGAATGCCCCCACTGCAACCTCCACACCCTGCACAAACTTCTGGAGCTGCAGGCTCATCTTCTTTGACCAGCTCTTCTTATAGTGCTCCAGCACATTCAGCACGTCGTTTCCGTCCTCCTCCTGCCCTATGAAGACCAATTCCTTCTCGTTCTGCGCCCTGCCGCTGGGCTTTATCACATACCTATCAGGGTTCTTCTTAACGAACTCTATTGCATCATCAAATCCTACGAAATCCCAATGAGGCAATGTGTTGACTCCGGCTTTATTCAACTCATCCTGCCCGAACTCCCTGTCATCCTCCAACATATCTGTGTAAAGAGAGCCTCCGACAACCAACTTCCCATCCTTTCTCAAATCCTCAGCAATCTGCCCGAAACCTACATCGTCTAGAACAATCACATCAGCCCAGTCCTTGAACTCCTTCCAGTCGTCGCACTTGTCCACAAACCCATCGCAAACATCCTTCTCTGATTTATCTCTGATGTAATACTTTACCTCGCTCCCCTCCTTCTTAACCTGCCAGGCAAGGTCTCCAATCAGGCCCTCATAGGAAACAAACAAGAATTTCAGTGGTTTCTTCTCCTCTTTTTTCTCTTCCTCCTTAGCTTTCTTCTCTTCGACTGCAGCCGCAGCGCCATTTGAGTTGGGAGACATGAATTGATTTGACATTCAATTAGTTATAAACTTTTCTAGTCACCGCATTTACTTCACTTTAAATTTTTTGAAACTCTTGCTCACTTCCTCGCTCCAGAAGCTTGGCAGCGCATTCTCAACAATTCCGCGGAACTCATCAGAATAGACAAAAGTCGCCTTTGCTGCATCCGCTCTGCTTTCCCTGAAATTTCTTTCAGCCTGCTCATAAACTTCACGTATCTTCTTTCTCTCAAAATCTTTCTGGAGCAATGATGGCTTCCTGAGAAGGAGGTAATCCGCCTGTCTTATGGCATTCACCTCAAGGTTTGCGGAATTTTGTGAGATGAAGAGCACGCTCAAATCTTTGTGCCTCGCTATAAGAAGTAGGTTTGAGAGAAGCTTGTTCGCGTCTGACATGGAGTCACGCGAGGAAAAAATAATCCCTCCCTCATCAACAAGTACGAATGAACCCTCCTTTATCTCATCAACACTTCTCACCACCTTTACCCACCCAGGCAGGATATCCTCCCTAAACCCCATTGCGCAAACCTTTCTATTTGTTTTTGCATGAACATTCTCCAGAATTCTCAGGCCAAGAGCGCTCTTCCCACTTCCCCTTGCGCCGATTATCAAGCCAACAGTGCTTTTAGAATTGAGCAGCTTCTCCTCAAACCCCTCCAATGAGCCATCAACCACATTGACAACCTTTAGCTCTACATAGGCTGCGCCCGCCCTTGGCTTCCTTGCCTCAACTCCAGCACTTCTCACAGAGCCAGTTATGAGATGATACGCAGAACCAAGAAGCCAGATTATTACTCTGAAAAATGAGCTGAATAAATTTACCACGAAATTCCACAAGGAACTCTTCTTCTTTGCCATGCTATTAGAATAAACACACAATAAGAAAAACCTTGCCTCTACTCAAACCCCTTCTTCTTTCCCCAACCAGCTGTATCCTGGGTCCACTCCAAGACAATTCCTTCCTGCTCCTTGCTTATTATCTTCTTTGCCGTAGCCCTCTTCACCAGAGTGCTTATATCAGTAAGCGGTATCAGCTCAACACCCTCCTCTCCGAAACCCTCCACAGATTTGGGCATCTGGTAAGTAAATATAACAACGCAATGAGTTGGCTTTGCGCCTGCTGCCTTTACTGACTTCACTGCATTCAAAGAGCTTCCACCCTGGCTTATCAAATCCTCAATCACAACAACTCTTGCGCCTTTCTCCAACTTCCCCTCAATTAGATTCTGCTTTCCATGGTCTTTCTCCTCCTTCCTCACATACACCATGGGCTTCTTTATCCTGTCAGCCAGCCATGCGGCATGCGGTATTCCGGAGGATGCAACTGCTGCAAGGCAGTCAACATTCTTAAGGCCGATTCTGTCGCGCAGGACCTCCTCGTACGCGCCAACAACCTCCTCCCTCTCCCTCACATGCGACATGAGCAGCCTGCAGTCCGTGTATATCGGGCTCAGTATACCGGATGCATACCTGTATGGCTTTGCAGGGCTCAGTGTAACAGCTCCGATGTCAAGCAGAATATCCGCAATTCTCTCCTTGCTCATCCAACCACCTATTCCCTCCATGAATAATACTCGCCCAAACTCACTTTCTTCCCGTACTTCAGCCTTGCAAACTTCCCAAACTCACTCATCTTTGAAAGCTGTTTTGAGGAGAAGACAGGTCCGTCAACACAAACCCTGTAACCATCTATCGCGCAGCTCCCGCATACGCCAAACCCGCAGTGCATATACCTCTCCAATGAAAGCTGGCACTCAACCTTCTTCCTTTTGCATACCTCGAAAACTTTTTTCAGCATCATCTCAGGTCCACACCCATAGACAACGTCAATTCCATCTCTCCCAATGACTCCCTCCAGCAAATCGCTTGCAAAGCACTTCTTCCCGCAGGAGCCGTCATCTGTTGCGTACTCCACCTTCCCAACCTTCTCTATTCTTTTTCTGAATATAAACTTTCTTTCACTTCCGGCGCCCATTATAACAACAGGCTTCTTCTTGGCGAGCTTCTCAGCAAGAGTAGCAAGAGGCGCCGTACCCATTCCACCAGCAATTATACACGGTCTTTTGCAAATATCCACATCAAATCCATTCCCATATGGGCCTCTCACACCAATAAAATCGCCTTTCTTCAGCTTGAAAATTTCCTCTGCGAATCTCCCCTTCTTCTGCACAGTAACTGCTGCCTCTCCGTCCAAGTATGATAAAGCGAGAGGCTTCTCATCAACTCCAGGAAGCCACACCATGACGAACTGCCCGGGAATTGCGCCCGGTATGCTCCCTTCTAGGAAAATCGTCCTGACCTCCTTATTCTCCTCAACAACTTTCCTCACACTATTCGAAACTGGCATGTCACTCATGCGCCACACCCACAAGCTTCTTCACATTCTTGCAACCATTCTCCTTCATCCAGATTTTCATCTCCTCACACACCTTGCTGAAAATCTCAATTCCCCTATAGTAAACTCCACTCCCTATCCCAACTGCAGATGCACCTGCCTGCATCATCTCAATTACATCCCTCCCTTCCATGACTCCGCCTATGCCGAGAATTGGAATGTCCACTGCCTCGTATATCTCATAAACACATCTCACCGCAATTGGTCTTATCGCAGGACCGGAAATTCCCCCCTTCCTGTAATCCAGCACAGGCTTCCTCGCCTCTATGTTTATCAGCATGCCAGGCCCCACAGTGTTTATTGCAGCTACTGCATCTGCGCCTGCCTCCTCACATGCCCTCGCGACATTTGCAATATTCAATGCCTGCGGAGTCAGCTTAGGCATCACAGGAACCTTGCCGGCGACATCCTTCACAGCGGCAACAACCTCTCCAACAAGCTTCTCACTGCACCCGAAAACCATGCCCTCTGCCTTCGTGTTGGGGCAGGAAACGTTCAGCTCAATCACTGCCGGTTTATACCCTGCAACTGCTTCTGCAACCTCCTTGAACTCCCCAACAGATGCGCCGTATATACTTACAAAAACAGGCACCTTAACCTCTCTCATCCTCGAGAGGTCTTCAGCCATATCCCTGTAGCCCGGCGAGGGAAGCCCCACTGCGTTCATCACACCCCATTCATAAACTACTACCGTGGGGTTCCTGTGCCCGCTCTTAACTCTGGGACCTATGGACTTAAACGTTACTGCACCAGCCCCCTCCTCTGCAACCCTCTTCAGCATCTCCACATTGCTGCCCAGGAAGCCAGATGCCAGCACGGTGGGATTCTTCATCTTTGCTCCGCAGAATGAGACCGATAAATCCACTCAGTTCACCCCCTAAACTTACAGAAGTGGGGAATAAAAGCTTATCCGCAGTCACAAGTTATACGGTCGTACTTCCTAAAAACCCACCACGAATTTGCATCCATCAAAATTCTACTGGGCTATCTACCGAAATGATTATAAATAAGATTAGTCTTATTTATCTTACGGTGTTTATATGGACGTGGAACTAGTAAAAGTATCCTCACGAGGGCAGTTTGTGCTTCCTCTCTCAATCCGAAAGCGTTTTGGTATAAGTAAAGGAGAAAAGCTGATGCTTATCGAGAAGGATGGTAACATCACCCTAAGACCGGTCAAACAAATGAAAAAAGATATCGAAGAGGAAATCTACCTGATGCTCAGAGCTGAAAAAGGCTGGAACCTAGTACGAGAACGCAAGGCAAAGAAGATGGCCAAGAGTGACTTCCTCAAAGAGCTGTCTGCATGGTAAAAAATATTGTCTTCACCTCGGCTTTTGAGCGCTCGATAAGAAAGCTCAAGGATGCTGCAGTCAAGGAACGCATAAAAAAACAGATTGCGGAAATAATCGAGCGGCCGAAAATTGGAAAACCACTCAGATTTGAGAAGAAGGGAGAGAGATCCGTGTGGCTTCCCCCTTTCAGGATTATCTACGCTCTACAGGATGATACAATCTATTTCCTTGATTTTGATAAAAGAGACAAGATCTACCGCTGATTTAGGAGATAAAAATTCATGCTGGTTCACAAACTATAAGGCCGTACCTCTTCAAAGCTTACAATAAACTTCTTTCGTGGGCATCCCTCAACCTTCGCTCTCGCCTTCTCGCAGAGGTTTCTTAGAGATGCGATGAAGAGCACCAGCTCCCTGCCCTTCCCATTCCTCTCAGCCTCCTGCGCCCTGCTGAGCAGAGACTCTACATCCCCCTCAGTAACTTCTTCTCCCCACTTCACCTCTCCAAGAATAAGATATTTTGAATTCAGCCCGATCGCATCAAAGCAGGCGTCACCCCATGCGCTCCCGGCAACCTCGTAAGGGGGGCGACAAAACCAGCATGTATCAATGCATCCCTCACCCTGTCTCTTGCGAACTTCTCCCATCTTTTCTACTTCTACAACCTTTCCATTTTCCAGCAAAACCTCCTGGTAATTGCCGGTATACTCCAAAGCGCACAGAATTTTTCTTCTTAAAAGTGAAATGGGGTCTTCTGCTTCTTCCTTCGCTTCAACAGCCTTGTCCTCCTGTACCTTGCTTCTCAGCATAGCAAGAACCCAT
>CAVXDX010000003.1:0-173914 GCA_963760615.1 uncultured Microcaldota archaeon
CTGTTTATTACATAGCCTATCATGCTGTTAGGTCTTGCTACATTGTCAGTCTACAGACTACCATAAGGGTGCCAAGCGTCAGCTCAGCTCCAGAGTTCTTGTTTTATAAATGTCGGCAGGGTTTGACATGTCGGGAGCCAGCCATTTTATTACATCAAATGAGTAGGAGGGGCCTGGGTAGTTTAGAGAGGGGTCTGCTTGGGTCATGTTAAGTTCTGTAGTGAACAATGGCATTGTTTCTTGCCTTTCAGTGCTACGTATACATTGAAGTTCCCATCAACATCCATCCCGTGTGTGAAGTAAGCGCTTAGCTCTGTACAGATACCCCCAAGACTATCACAGGTCTGAAGGCCCGGATGGGTGGGGGGCATTACCCAGCCGGTTAAGAAATCCTTGGTGCCTTGCGTCATGACTGTTGTGTTTCTTGGCTGTGGAGTTATTCTTTGCTCTCTAACTGCCTCCATCTAGGGTTGTCTGCTATATCGAATACTAGGAGCCTGGTCACCTGGTTCTCTATATGTAAGCAGCATCCTTGCAGTTGTTCTTGCATTCATCGGGGTACGCTAGACTGAGAGGTACCCCCTCCCCTTTGCAGCAAGGAACAATCGCCCATGGTGGACCACCCCAGGCAGCTGCCCTGTGATTGAAGGACCTAGCATGTCAGTCCACCCTCTGTGGGGAAGCGTCATATAATCAAGAGCGTACAGGTAGCCTTTCCTCAATCTTCACTCCCCTCAGGAAGTGATGGTCAGCGTTGTCTTGTTCAGGGCCCAGTGTGGGATTGGCAGGGTCGTTCGCAAAGCTTAGGCAGCATGCTATTGGTTATACTTCTCATTGGGGATCTGTTGCCCCACAGTGTGAAGCCCTGTACTGTCACAATTTCTTCAAATACGTCTTTGTTTTTTTTTTTTTTTTTTTTTTTTTTTTTTTTTTTTTTTTTTTTTTTTTTTTTTTTTTTGGGGGGGGGTTTTTCTCTTTGTCCCTTACAATGAAGATTTCTGCTGCCTGCCTTTATCCAGGCACCCTCGGGACAGTTCCATACTACTTCTCCGTGCAAGTGCCCACTGCATTGGAAGAATAACTGGCAGCAAGTTGTTGCTGTCGTTTAAACTAATCCTTCTGTTGTACTTGTTTATGCACATTCAGTTCCCCGGCTGGTTGGGGTTTGTGTTGCCTACTACATAGAGGTTGCCCCAGGTGTCTGTGTCCAATCCATAAAGGTCGGTTGTTCACTGCATTTGGCGTTATGGTATCTATCTCCTTCACAAAACTAATTGTAGGTGGGTACCAGCGGGTCATTCTCACGGACCAGTATTTTTGACGTGTTTATCGGCTCTACTCATAAATGTTACTCCTGTTGTCATAAGCTAGCGCCTGGGCATTGGCTAAAAAAAAAAAGAGGTTGTAGTCCTCAAGCCATGTGGCAGGAGGGGTTAAAGTGAACTTTGCGAGCTCTGCCGTTATTTCTCTGGCTCCGCCACAAGCAGGGCTTCTGGGGCGCGCAGCTCATGGGGTTGAGCGGGGATCATTGGTTATGTTGTAGGCCTCGAGCGCTCCCACAGGGAGTTTGACTGTCACATTGAAGAAGTCAGTATAAAGTTGAGCCAGGGGCGGGTCATGATTACTGCATATTTGTGTCCACTTCCTGGTGATAGAGCAGTTTGCAGGTGTGCCGCTGGAGGCATATATCCCCATCCCCAGACAATTTCTGGGTGTTTGAAATCTTCTTCTACTCGCCAGTTCCATTGTAATTGATGTGGTTGGAGATACTGTCGTCTGTTTCCGGGTTGTAGACCAACTCCTTGACTCAGACTGAGATTCGTGCCTCGCTCAAATTGTATGTCTGTAAGAGTCCACACACATCCTGCTGCTTTGCCATAGCTCTCCAAGGCATATGCTATAGTTACCCTTCATCTGTGTCCAGTTCCTGAGCTCAGTATATTATCAGCTGGGAGCCTATCTGGTAATACAAATTCCTGATTTTTTGTGATCCGTCGGATGGTGTTTGAGCCCACTTGTATATCAAAAGGTGGGGGAACTTAGCGTAGCCACTGGGGTGATGGCATAGGGTAGTAGACACATGTCTGGTTCCTAAACGAGGATGCTGCAACTATCTTCTATTAGTCTTTTGTTGACCGAGTCATAAACAGAAACATTGCACTATATTGGTGCTGCTCTGGTTCGCAGTGAATGTGATAGTGGTTTTCTATTGTCTACCGGCAAACAGGGTATGCCGTCGCTACCATATCATGTAGGTTGCTAGAGGCGGGCAGGTTATGTTCCTACTTCTCCTGTGATGATTGTCACGGTATTGTACCCTGCACCCTCCAAGCAAATGTAAACATAGAAGGGCAGAGTCTTGAAAATTCCTTGGTGGTCGACGGAGACATTCACGTGGTCTATTCCTGATGCGCCAACAATCAGCGTGCCGGCGCCGTTTATCGTAAGGGTCCGCTCAATCCTTGGCGTATAACCAGAAGACGCCCGTTATATTGAAGAAATCGAACCAATTGGTTGAGGTGACACTAAATGTTCAATTCTCCATTGGTTAGCTGGGACGTCACCGTTTACCCATGCCCATGTGATCTGGGGAAAACGTCAAGATGCTGTAAAGTCCTGTCTCATCTTAACCATGTGATTGTTGCTAGTACCTACTATCCCATTGGAGAGGACTACCTGCACGGTTAAATTCAATGAATCATTAACGCTTATCTGGTGCGGGTTTGCGATGACTTTGATAATTGGCAGTGCCCCTATGGGCTTTTTGTATTTTACAAAAACTGAATCCGTTTTCAACCCATTGGTGGGAGTGAAAGTTGATGTCGCGACAGCCTCCATGCTACGGGGAGGGTTAAGAGGGTTAGTGTCATAAGTCAGTGCGACCCCCTTCCTTGATGTAGTTGGTTATGTTGTCAATGGTTACTGTTGCATTCCATGCTGTAGTGGTGGAAGTTGAAAGGGTGCTTTTTTTTTATTAATGCATTGAAAATCGCATAGATCGCTGGGGGAGATTATGGTGCACTGAGGGGGCGAATAGACCCAGAATCGGTAGAATTCCTGAGGGTTTGGGTTATTGCTATAGTTTTTATTGTAATTGGGGAATGCACCGGCAATTTTGTACGGTGGACCGTCTAATAGAGTGTCGGATATATTCCCGTACTTGTCCTCAATCTCAATAGATATGATGTAAGGATCTCCAACGTCCAGCTAAAGGGTTTTTGGAGTAGTGGAACGTTTATGGAGTAGGGAACATCGTCGAAGGCATTTATATATGTTGATGGTTCTGCAGGTGCTTGGGCTAAGTACTACCAGGGCATCTATGAGGAATCTGCATTGAGTGGAGTATACATGCCTATGTTTAGGGGGAGTAAGAAATGATGCATTGGCAACTCCACTAGCATCTGAAACAGCACCGCGCTTGGAGAACCGGGCAAACCCCAAGCTGTTAGGTGAACGCTAATACCCTGCATGCGGGGCTCCCAAGGTATCTGTCTCCTGAAAAGCCATGGCTCACTGACTGGTTAACCACACCGCGCGCGTAGTGGTTTGTTGGCATTATTTTGAAATCCCGTGTGGGGAGGTGACCCAGCGCATGTTGCAGTATAATACTTTTATCTCAAGTTTTCTGGTGACGCATTGTGCGCCGGGACATTTTAAGTCGGGGTCAGTTCCGTCTACAGGGCCATGAGTAGTTTCCGATAGCGGTGAATGTGCGCCTGTAACGCGGTACCTCACTGGGTATCAACTTACACACACATTCACCGCTATCGGAAACTACTCATGGTATTGCAACGGAACTGACCCCAACTTGAAATATGCACCCGCCAATGCGTCACCAGAAAACTATGAGATAAAAGTATTATACTGCAACATGCGCTGGGTCGCCTCCCCAGCCGCCCCAACAGATTTCAAAACAATCCCAACAAACCACTACGCGCATGTGGTTAACCAGTCAGTGGCAGTCGCTTTATTGGTCACAGATGCCTCGGGAGCCCGCATGCCGGGTATTAGCGTTAACATAACAGCTTGGGGTTTGCCCGGCTCTCCAAGCGCGGTGGTGCTTTCAGATGCTAGTGGAGTTGCCAATGCATCATTTCTTCTCCCGCTAAACATCGGCATGTATACTCCACTCAATGCAACCCCTCCGATATGCCCTGGTGGGGTAGCCACCGCACCTGCAGAACCATCAACATATATAAATGCCTTCCACGATGTTCCCTACTCCATAAACGTCACTACTCCAAAAACCCTGTTGCTGGACGTTGGAGATCCTTACATCATATCTATTGAGATTGAGGACAAGTACGGGAATATATGCAACAGCTCATTTGACGGTCCACCGTACAAAACTTCCGGTGCATTCCCCAATTACGATAAAACTATAGCAATAACCCAAACCCTCAGGAATTCTACCGATACATGGGTCTATTCGCCAGGAGTGTGCACCATAATCTCCCCCAGCCCATGCTATGCGATTTTCAATGCATCGATGGAGGGTAAGTACACCTTCAACTTCCAGGCCTACACATGGAATGCAACAGTAACCATTGACAACATAACCAACTACATAGAGGAGGTCACACTGGCTTATGACACTAACCCTATTAACCCTCCGTGGCATCAAGGTATCGCGACATCAACTTTCACTCCCACCAATGGGTTGAAAACAGATTCAGTTTTTGTAAAATACAAAAAGCCCATAGGACCACTGCCAATTATCAAAGTCATCGCAAACCCGCACCAGATAAGCGTTAATGATTCATTCAATTTAACCGTGCAGGTAGTCCTCTCCAATGGGACAGTAGATACTAGCAACAATCACATGGTTGAGATAGACAGACTTGCGCGTCTTGACGTCCCCCAGATCACATGGGCAGTGATAAACGGTAGCGTCCAGCTAACCAATGGAGAGTCGACGTTCAATATCACCTCGACCAAATCATTCGATTTCTTCAATATAACAGGCATATACAGGTTATACGCCAAGGATCTAGCAGACCCTACGATAAACGGCGCCGGCACGCTGATTGTTGGCGCATCAGGAATAGACCACGTGAATGTCTACGTCGACCACCAGGGAGTTTTCAAGACTCTGCCCTTCTATGTTTACGTTACCGTGCAGGATGTGGCGAACAATACCGTGACAAACTTCACAGGAGAGGTGAACATAACCTGCCCGCCTCTAGCGACCTACCCGACATTCGAGACGGCATACCTGTTGCCGGTCGATATGGGTACGACCAATTTCACATTCACTGCGAACCAGAGCGGCACAATCTGGTGCAATGTTTCTGTTTATGACTCGGTCAACAAAAGACTAATAGAAGATAATTTCAGCGTGCTCGTTTTGGAACCAGACATGTGTACTTCCTATGCCATACCCCCAGTGGCTACGCTAACCCCGCCTTTTGATATACAAGTCGGCTCAAACACCACCCCACCAATCACAGATATAATGAATCACAATTACCAGATAGGCTCCCAGCTGATAGGATACGACTCCGCAACTGGACAGATGAAGGGTAACTATAGCATATGCCTTGAGAGCTATCACAGCGGCAGGATGTGTGTCAACTCTACAGACATACAGTTTGACAAGGCGCCAATCTCCGTCTGCGTCAAGGAGTTCGTCTACAACCCCGAATCCGATGGCCGCATCTCTGACCACATCCATTACAATGGAACTGCTGATCTCGAGGAAACTTTCAAACACCCAGAAATTGTCTGGGGCTGGGGTTATAATGCCTCCAGCGGCACACTCTCAAACTGCTCCATGACTGGGAATGACAAATATGCAGTAACCATGACGCCTGGTCCGCTTTATACGGATTACTTCAATGTGACTGTCAACCTGCCTCTGGGAGTGCTCCAACCCTACAACATAACCAATGATTCGGTGCTCAACCCCCAAGAGCTGCGAGCTCCGGAAGCTCTTCTTGTGGCGGACCAGAGAAATAACGGCAGACTCGCAAAGTTCACTTTAACCCCTCCGGCAAAATGGCTTGAGGACTACACCCCAAACATTGTCGGAGCCAATGCCCAGGCGCTTGCCTATGACAACAGGGGAAACATATTCGTGGCGCTTTCAAACACGTCAAAAATACTCGTCGTGAGAATGACCCGCTCGTACCCACCTACAATTAGTTTTGTGAAGGAGATAGATACCATAACGCCAAATGGAATGGTCTTCCGACCTTATGGATTGGACACAGACACCTGGGGCAACCTCTATGTAGTAGGCAACACAAACCCAGACCAGCCGGATAACCGAATGTGCATAAACAAGTACAACAGGACATTTAGTTTAAACGACAGCAACAACTGCTGCGGTCCTCTTGATGCAGATGGCAACTGCACGGAGAAGTACTATGGAACTGTGCCGAGCATAACCGTGGATGAGGCCGGCAGTGAAATCTTCATTGTAAGGGACAAGAAGTGGACCTGTAGCTGGGGATTATGCTACTGGATAGGGAACCCCCTCATCTACGAGTATAACGCCTCAAATGTCAGCCAGAACGTTGGGAACAAAAGCATATTTGGAGACGGCGGTTCGGGCTTCACACTGTGGGGCAACAACCCCAATGAGAATATAACCGATGGCGTCTGCCTAAGCTTTGCGAACGACCCTGCCAATCCCACACTCGGTCCTGAATACGACAACGCTGACCATCACTTCCTGAGAGGAGTAAAGATGAGGAAAGGCTACCTGTACGTTCTTGATTATATGACGCTTCCCCACAGAGAATGGACTGACATGCTAGGTCCTTCAATAGCAGGCAGCTGCCTGGCATGTCCACCATGGGCGATTGTTCCTTGCTGCGAAGGGTGCGCGTTACCTCTCAGTCTAGCGTACCCCGATGAATGCAACAACTGCAAGGATGCTGCTTACATAGAGAACCAGGTGACCAGGCTCCTAGTATTCGATATAGCAGACAACCCTGATGGACATTACAGAGCAAGAATAACTGTTGAGCCAAACACAACAGTCATGACGCAAGGCACCAAGGATTTCTTAACCGGCTGGGTAATGCCCCCCACCCATCCGGGCCTTCAGACCTGTGATAGTCTTGGGGGTATCTGTACAGGGCTGACATACTTCACACACGGGATGGATGTTGATGGGAACTTCAATGTATACATAGCGCTGAAAGGCAAGAACAATGCCATTGTTCACTACAAACTTAACATAATGCAAGCAGACCCCTCTCTAAACTACCCCGGCGGTTCCTACTCATTTGATGTAATAAATGGCTGGCTGCCGGACATGTCAAACCCTGCCGACATTTATAAAACAAGAACTCTGGGAAGCTGGACTGACGCTTCGCACCCCTATGGTAGTGTGACTGACAATGTCACAAGACCTGACGGCGTGATAGGCTATGCTGACATGATAAAAACATCCATGATGGCGGGAGTCTCCTGTGAGGGATGCTCACTGCAGGGTTCTGTCGAGCCGAGCGTATGCACAACGCAGATTTCGCAGACAAACGCCAGCCAATCACAGAACATAAACGCATCACTGGCGGCAAGTAACATCGTTCCCGGAACCCCTGTCATAAATGTTCCACCCGGGCAGCCGGCAGTTTACAGGAGAAATTCCATATCCACAAACATAACGGCGTTCCTGAGGTTTGATTACCAATTTAAAATAGACCAGTATGCCAATAATATCGATTGCGGAGGAGGCTCAAGTGCATTGACTGGCACTCAAACAGTAAATAAACAACTCAATGTCACAAGCTACAGCAATAACCTGGAGCGGCTGGTTGAGGGGGGCGGGCAGTTCTTAGCGCTCACAACGCCCAACTACCCTGAGAAGCCTGTCAGACCACCAGATACTCTGCCCTACCTGGCATATAACTACTACACAAACAGGTTCTTCTACAAGCACTACGCCATGATGGATAATACATCAAGTGGATCCGGCAACCTGAATGTGATGGGCCCGCCTCCTAACAATTTCTGGCAGTCGCCTGGTCCTCTAGCCTACCCTGGTGCATGGTGCGCTTTATTCCCAGATGCATGCGCCAGTCCCGATACAAAGGAGTGGATACTGAATGCAAGCTACAGGAAAACATTCCAGATATTTCAGAATGAATACTACAGCTACCAGTACCTCTCCACAACTCCAACAGTGGGAGAATACCAAGAGCAGACTCCCCTCTATGGACTGAAAGCGTCATGGGATGCTGTAAGGGGCTGGCTTGACGACCCCAATGCGGCACGATACTTCAACCCAGACATAATCAGCACCTACGCACCTGGCACGATACCCCTCAACAACACCATAAACTGGACGTACCCATTCGCCTATGTGTTTACTCCAGTAAACCTTGTTCCCAACCCACTTCCATTCACACCCCAACCTGCCGCTGACCATATCTTTATTGCATCAACGAATGTTTCCCTGCTCCAGCTCTCCATAATGTGCAAAGATAGTGCAGCGAACGTTCGTACATATGTTGTAACCGTCACCAATCTCAGCTGGGTCTCCCTGGGGAGCTGTGAGGAAATAGATGGTATAGCAATCAGCGGAGCATCGGATGAAGCCTCACTCTTCATTAAGCCACAGGATCTGCCAGATAGCGAGGGCATATGCTTTGAAAAAATGGGTGGGTATAACAGCACGCTCTGCAGCACCACAAGAGCATGGTTCAAGCAGTCAATACAGCCCAATACAGTAATCTCCTACATAAGCAATCAAAATGATATATCCATGTCAACACGCTACCCGCTTTTGAACGAGCCCGACACCCCTTGGCCGGCATCTCTAAAGCTTGTGCCGGTAAACATGAGCGGTCCAACAGTTCTAACACTCCATGGGGTGAATAACACCATTATGCCAAATGGCCAATTTGGTCAGATATCTGCTACTGCAAATCTTGGTGTCAGGGAACTCTACAATCCACTACCGTTTAACCTGACTGACCACTCAATATACTTCAAATCTGATGCTGATGTCTCAATGGCCTTACTAGGATGGGATCCCATGGCGGGAGCGTGGAATACCAACGTAAACTACCAAACAAGTTCCGGGTGGTTGCTTATAGCAGGAATAGGAACACCTTACAATGTAGGCGAAATGTATAGTATACGCAATATAAAATGCTCAGATCCGCTAGGCTGTCTCTTCCAGTTCGCAAATGACTCTGCAGGGCAAAAAATCATAGGCGAAGCCTACATTGCTCCGAATCACGATTATATTAGTTCTTCCCTTGACGGAATCTATAGATACCCCCAGACCACCTACTCTGTATCAAAAGGTGAGGTGCAGTTCTCTCCAGATGACCCCATGAACAGAGATTTTAGGGAGATACTATCCATCAGCGGCAAAGGATACCTGGGAGACAGGTTCAATGTCTATACAGACCCGGATGCACTCATACGCATAGATAACCTCTCTGCCGGAGCATGCATAACTTGCGCCACTGATGCTGACTGCCCCATGGGCATAACCTGTGTGGCTGGGCTGTGCAAAATAGATACCTGCAGAGTAGCAATGCATCCCTCAGGGCCACCCTGCCCCCCATCATTCGTTTGCCCAAGGATAGACACATCCGCACTCAACGAAACACTTGAAGTTAGTTCGACTAAGGACCACAGCGTGAATGCAACAACTGTAACAATTGTCGGTACAAGAGCAAACGATCCCAACTTTGGTCTCATCAGTGATTCTGCAACCCTCACTGTAGGGCCTAACACTCCTGTAAGCTTTGGAAATGATAAATTCAGCGGCGTGTATATAATAAAAGTTGTCGATGGTCTAAAAGGAGAAACTCTCACCTTCACAACTGGCCAAACCCTTACCGATGTTGCAACGCTGTACCTTCCAACAAGCAACTATACCACCAAATCATCCATAGGTAGCATAGAGCCTCAGCCGAGGAGGCTGATGATAACCTCGGACAACCCCACAGCAGGCAGAGTCATACACTACAAAATAAAGGGCATGAAAGGCGATACCCAAGTTGTCGAAGAGGAAAATAGTAAGGCAACTCAAGTGAGCTGCTCCCTCACCGGCCCTGCGCCAGTTAACCCCGATCCTGCACTCTCTGGATGCACACTCAACTTTTCAACCATAGGAAACCAGGCTGTTGGCGTTCCCTTCAAAGTAAGGATAACTGCCGTGTCAACAGGTCCGCCTCCTCCGCCTCAGCCAAATGGGTGCGCATCCAACAACCCCGCCTGTCCGGCACCCTATGTATGCATAGGCAACACCTGCCAGAACCCGCCACCAACTCTGCAGCCTGTTTCCTACCCATGGACCCAAACAGGATCAGTAGGTGGCACTTGCGGAGGCAGTAATGCGCCATTCCGTCTCCTAGGACCACCAGACGCCTTTGGAATGTGTGTAGCTTGGCAGTCACTTGTAATCCCTCAGCATTTGGATTCATTTATAGTAGCGGACAACACCATTGACATTGGAGGAGTCAATACCACTATGCGTTCATGGGATCAGCTAGGCCACACCCTCATAATCAAAGTGTCAAATGACCCCAACTGCCGAACTGACAGTAGCCTTTCCACATTCACAGAATACGGCAGATTCACCCCATCCACAATAGCTCAGACTCCTAAAGACTATGTTGTTTACAATGGGGTTGCCAATGTCAAATGCATAAGCTACGACATCTCTCCTCACACCAGCGGAGAATACTACGTTGATGCAATAGGAGTGTTCCAAATAACACCACAACTTCCAGTTCCCGCAGGATGTACCTACAGCAACCCAGTATGCCCAGTGGGAACGACATGCGTGGCCAACACCTGCCAAGCCGCAGGACCTCCAGCAGCAAACTGCAACAGTTTTAACGGGGCTGTCCGGCTCTGGGACTCACTCGGAATGATGTGCCCGCAATCGGCAGGTCCATTCTACCACGGAGTATGGAGCGGCAGTGTCATTGTGCCTGCCGCAGGCAATGACAGGATAACCGCCTTTAACCCCGAGGGTGCTGGGGTGAGCGGGCAGAGCAATCAATTCTTAGTTTCCGCAGTAACCGGTGCATCGTCTGCCTCCCTTATAACAAACGAACAATTCACCCATGTGCTCTCCATAGAGATAGGAGGGAACGGCGACGATACACAGGAGAATGAGCATTTCAACATAACCACCGCCCCGCTCTCTATTGACTACCCAGGTACTACAGACCAGGTGCCCGAGCAGATAGGGGTGATAGACGTTGTGCCCAACGATTTCACTGTTGGTTCCCACCAGAACAAATCAGGCACCTACCTGTACTCGCAGCAGGATTCGATAAATCTGAACATACCAGACAACAACTCCCTTGGGCTGCACAACTTCCAGTTCAGGTTCTACGATAGGTTCAACAACACTTTCATAGTGCCATACACCATATGGCTGAGACAGCCAACTTCAATCCTCCTCACAATAACCACCCAAAGAAACGCCGTGGATCTGGACAGGACGGATGTGACAGTAGATGCGCAGTTGCTCTACCAGAGGTTCGACAAGCCAGAGGAGAAACCCAACACTCCAATAGGAGCTGGCTACAACATCTCGCTCTACGTGCAGAACTCGAGCGACTCAGCATATGACCCCACTGGCTGCCACCCACTTACTGCAGTGTGTCCTATTGCCCCGGAGATTAGCAACTGCTCCTGCCCGGACTGGATAGACGACCCCAGTAGCCCTGGGGACTGCATACCCTTTGTTCCCCAGTGCAGGCAGTTTGGCTGGCTGCCCAATGCCACTGGCGGGAGCATATTCCCCACAGATGCCAACGGCATGGTTCACACATCATTCTCAATCTGGGGCTTTGGGAGAAGAATGATGTTCGCAGTGTTCAACGGAACTAGGGAATACGCGCCAGCAATTCAGATACAGCCCTTCTACGCTGGAGGGATGAACATAGGAATGGGCAAGTTCTCAGTGCTGGAGCCTCTCCTGCTTGTAGCAGCCGCCCTGGGCCTACTGGCAGTCAAACGAAAGTTTAATAAGCAAAAAAATGAGTAATATATACATGAAGCTTAATCGACTGCTATTTATTATTCTGCCACTTCTTCTTCTCACTACTCCTTCTTTTGCCAGCATGGGCGACATCACAATATGCTTCCCGTTCTTCCTGCTCCTTGCCTTACTCATGGCTGCCATGCTAGCCCAGGGGAAAAGCCCCCTTGTGGGCTTTGATATATCCATAACCAAGCCGCCAGCAGAAATCAGCTCAACATCCTACAAGGTCAAATCCTACACTTCGGGCGGCTTCGACACTGTCTCAAAGGGTAGAGATATGGAGGGAGGAGGCACCCACTTGAGCAGGGGAATCGGCTGGGTTGCCAATAAGTTTACCCAGGGCGCAGGAAAGGTTGCGGAGAAGGCAACACAGGGTCAACACGGAACCAACTGGGCGAAAGGAGGCTCTGGGTTTACAAAAGCAATGTCCCAGAGAGGCTTTAAGTATGCAGTTACCTCGGGCTCAACGAAGGTTCAGACTGCAGTGAAGGGCATTGCAACCGTGACCAAACATGTCCCAATACTGAACAGGCGTCTGGGGGAGAATGCTGCAAGGACGGGCATTGTCGGAGGGGGCGCTCTGACGAATATTGAGATTGCAAAACAGGAAAAGAAGGAGAACGTCAAGAGCCTCAGGCAGACGCTGGGCTTGGCGTTACTGGGAACGGCAGGTGTGGGCGGCGTTCTGTTAGCTAAGGACAAGATAAAGCAAAAACAGGGGGAGATAGATAAGTTAAAGGCGAAGGGAAAGCTGAGCGAGGAGGAGAAGAGACAACTAAAAATTCTAAAAATCCAAGTCAAGGAGGCGAAAAACATAGCGAGCATACGGGAGGAGCATACGAGACTCTCGGTGAAGAAGGCAAAGGGGGAGGCGTCAAAATCCGAAATCAAGGAACTTAAAAGTTTAACGAAGGAGCTTCTGAGCATGCGGGATAAATACGCGAAGGAGGGGGGCAAGCAGGCAAAGGCCGATAATCTGTTCAAAAATATGACCACAGAGAGCAGGTGGGCCCGCAAGCTGGCAGTTGACGAGAGAAGGAAGAAGGTTCAGATAAAAGCGCTAGATACAGTTGGCAGCGTTAAGGGCAGAGTAACGATGATGGCAGCACCTGGTGCGTTTTTAGTCTCAGGAGCAGGCATGGGGCTGCGGCATGCAGTCAAATCCCACGCCACCAAGAAAGAGAGGGAGGAACTTAAAAAGACGATTGAAAGTAACAAGACTCCTGACGGCAAGAAGATGAATGCTGACGCGCCCATGACATGGAAAGAGAAAAAAGAACTTGAGAATTTGAGGGAAAAATCCAAGAAAGATAAGGCAGAAAGCGACAGGCTTAAACTACTCGCTGCGAGGGAAAGATACCTTGAGCTGAGGGACAGGCCGAAGATGCTGTCGGCCATATTCAACCCCATGGGACTAGACAGGGGAGACCTCTTTAAACTCTACCTGAAAGCAAACTTTACTGGAGCCAAATCTGCCGTTAAGGATATACTTCCAATCTATTATTTATCAAATACAAGAGATTGGGCTAAAGCACGTTCTGAAGATCGTAAGGAAAAGGTTGTAACAAAGACTGCGCCTGAACTCATAAATGCAATAAATGGCAATCTCGCAAAACTAACAACAACCAACGACCAAGAAAAGTACAAACTTCTCAAGGATGTGGATAAACAAGTCGGGCAGCTAGTGAATATAATGTACATAAATGAAAAACCCACCCCAGGAGTAGCAAAGCATTTGGGGCCTGAGCTAGCTAAGAGGCTGTTATCGGAGGACTCCCAGAAGATACTTGCTGCAGCTAATGCTATAACGCTGACAACAAAGGAGCTTAGAGATAAGAATATTAGCGCTAAGCGTAAAGAAGATCTTGAGAAAGGTTTGACGCAAAAAACAAATAACCTGGCTTTGCTTCTTTTTGGACCTCTGGGGCCTGAGACACTTGAAAAGGAAAAAAAGATCAAACCGCAAGTAACTACGATCAAAACACAAATAGCTACACCAGCAGAAGTAAAACTAATAAAAAAAGAGCTCGAAGATAAAGAAAAGGAGTTTGATAAGCAAATTGAAGATAAAAATGATGAGAAGAGGAAAATTAACAAAGAGATAGACGAGATAATCATAGACCAGAGGAAGGTGAAGGGAGATAAGGACGGAGTAAGAGATAAATATCTAAAAAGGGCCAACAAAGAGCTTGATAGAATACAAGAAGAACAGAGGCAAGCGAGGGCAAAACAAGATAGGGAAGGAGTTGAATCTTTAGAAACCAAAATTCAAGAGAAAGAAGCAGAAATTAGGAGCATAAACAAAGATGTAACCAAGTATCTACAAGGGGAGAAGAGAAACAGGGAAAAAGAAAAAGACAAGGTATTCAAAGATCTTGATAGGATTGATGTAGAGCGACTTGAAGAGCAGGAAAAGATTGTGAGGGACAGAACCGGAGGGAGGACAGGGGCTTACGGTCTTGGCCTCATGGAAGAGGTTGAGCTGGCAAAGACCAAGGATTTAAAGAAAGAGAAAGATAAAAGAAAAGTTTTCAATTCCTACTATGTAAGTCCAGAACAGCAGAGGGTAGCCACGACTAACGTAAAATACCTGAAAGACATGTATGACTCCTCAGTCGAGTCCGGAAGCCCGATTGCCAGGTTGTTCAGGTTCTCCCTTAGACCGTTTGCCGCAACCCAGGAGCTGAGGCATGTACATTCAATCATAGAAAACATCTCATCGCCAATGTGGGCCGAGTTGCAGAGACAACGGCGCGCTCAAGCGGATCTTCTAAGAGAGCTCAACCAAAGTGAGGAAGCCCAGTCAAGAAGTAATAAACTCCTTGAAAGGATATTCCCTATGGAAGGTGGGAAGGAAAACCTGTACGATAAGGAAAAAAGGCTCACCAGTGAGATTGCAGATCTGAAGGACAAGATTGGAAAGGACAGGCAGAAAAACGCCAGCAAGGAGTTCATCGCTCAAAAAGAAACCATGCTCAAAGCAAAGGAGAAAGAACTCGATAATCTGAAAATCCATATAACAGACGCAGAGGAAAAGCTAGCTAAGACAAATCTCGCCATAAACAAGCTGCTGAACATCTCCATGTACGAAGACGCGCTCCTTCTGCAAAGGCAGTTGGAGGAGAAGCAGAAAGACCCTACTGGCGAGAACAGAAGGAAGCTGAAAAAACTTGACAATAAGCTTGACGCTGACTTTAAGGAGAAGGAGAAACTTGAAATGAAAATGATTGAGTTGTCCAACTCCGGAAAAATGTATTCGAAGGAATACTCGGCCCGCAGCGAGGAACTTAGAGACATGGAGCGCAGTGGCAAGGAGGAAACTCCCGAATATAAGGCGCTGTACTCATCACTCTGGATGATGGAGAATAAAAAAGAGCATTACACCAAAGACTACAGGAATTTATTGCGCGACCAAGCGACACTGGAGAAGTCAATAGTTGATAAGTATGATCAGATTGATGGGCTGACTGGAGAAAAACTGAAGCCAGAGCTTGCTAGAGCATCCCGCCTGACAAAAATCAGGATTGGCGGAGAAGATTTGCTGGAGCAGAGGGCTGTCCTACGCCGTGAGATTGAGATAGAGAAAATAAGCCCCAGAGCGCCCAGCGGAGATGCAATAGGCATCATAAAGGAAGAAGAGCTGAAAAAAAGAGCTACGCTAGAGAGCGAGCGCGGGCTGGAGCTAGCAGATAAGGAACGAACACCGAGCATGGCCGCAATAAACATCATAAAGGCCCTTGGCGTAGGTCAACATGCAGGCATGGATGCAGACAAGCTTGTAGATCATTACAAGGGCAACAAGGATGAGTACAAGAAAGATCTGGACGATGCATGCAAACAAACCAAGGATATGAAGGGATTCATTGATTACTACAGTGGAAAAAAGGTTGAGTACGCGAAAGACCTAGAGGCGGCAAATAAAAAACTAAAGGAAAAATGGGAAAAGCTTGAAACAGTAAACTACTCTGACTTTTTGAGGCAAACGATTGATGAGATGGGGGACCCAAGATGGGGCAGTGAGTCGGGCTTGCACAGAAAACGTCTTGAAAATTCCATGCTCATTGAAATAGGCAATGATAAAGAGCTGCAGAAGGATAATGATCTTTTGAGAGGCAGTAGAAGGATTACGCAAGAGTTCAAAGGATACCTTGATAAAAAGGATGAACTCATAAATGACGGGCTATACATGGGTGTGCTGGCGGAATCGGGTGCTATGTCACTAAAAGAAGCGGTGGAGAATAATAAAAAGTTCAAGGAACTGAATGAACAAAACAAAATTTTCAATGCTGCCCATGAGGAGAAAGCGCTGGACTTGACTATACAGCTGACTAAAACCGAAATGGAAGAGGCTAGGAAACGCGGCTGGGATAAAAGGGTGAAGGAACTCCAGGAGATTATTAACGGACATGAGGAGGAGCTGAAGAAAATACACGACAATGCTGTTGCTAATGGGGTTGCTCTTGATATAGAAGAAAAAAATGCGCAGATAAAAGAACTCAAGGATCAGCGCCAGAGACTTATCACTACTGAAGATTATGCAAAAAGTTACGGTGATAAGGCGGAAGCTTCAAGACTTCATCTGGAAGTTTCAAAGCTTGAAGATCAGATATCATATCTTGAGAAAGGGATAGACCCCAAGAAGAATAACCTCGAGCAACTGAAGAATAACTTCGCGCAACTCTATGGCAAATCGTTTGATGAATACATAAAAGACCGCGATGAGTTTGTAACAAAAAGGGAGGATTATATCCAAGATGCAAAAATGCACAGGTTGGGAATGCTCCTCCTCAGAGAGACCACTATACGAGACTCTCTTGCCAGCGACAAAGAGGAGCTTGCCGCGCGCGGAAAGCCTCCGAGAGAGACTCTTGTCCAAAACCTTATGCAGGAGGAAACATGGAATGAATTACAGCAGTTCAAAACGGACTTTCCCGAACACAGCTACAAAGAGTTCTGGGATGGTGCGAGTAGGTTTGCGCGTCTTTACGGGCAGAAAGAAGACACCTATAAGTTCAATGCAATTAAAAACGAATCTGAAAAGAAAATAAAAGTGTATAAAGAACAACTTGATGAGACACGCAAACAGATAAAGGCTAAAGAATCAGAACTAGCTAAACTCACCAAAGACCCGAATAAGGTTCAGGAGTATAAGCAGACAGGGACTGAGCTGGATGTCTTGCGTGATAAGTATAGTGAGCAATATAATGACATGAAAGATTTCAAAGACCAGTACAACTCAGTTCTCCATCCTGAGAAACACCTAAATCCCCTAAAACCTTGGGAGTATGCTCTCGCAAAACCTGTGAGCGAGAAGAAAGCTGGTAGTTTCTTCAGAGACTTCCGTGACGACCTTGAGGATAGGTTATACACCGGAAAGGCTGGTCGTGTTTCAGAATCTGCCTCCGAAGAAGTCAGCAAGGGAGGAGAATTCCTCTTTAAGCATGGCGGGAAACTCCTTCTTGGCGCAACTGTAATTGCAGCGCCATTTCTAATACCCGTAGCGGGGCCGTTTATATCAGTTGGAATAGGAGCAAGTTCTCTGGGGATATACGGAGGTAAGTCATTCATACGAAAAGAAGCTGAACAGGATATTTACGGCCCGGCTGGGTCGGGCGGGATTGATGCCGTTGCGCGCGATGCATTCCACTCCGGCAACTTTGCTCCTCACATGACGGGAAGGGGGTCAGGCGCTCCTCCAAAAAGCTTTGACCTGGCGTGGAGAAGCCAGCTGAGAGGCACTGAATACATCACCAAAGGTTTACGGGTGGATGAGTACGGTGATGTGCAACCCTCGAAGCCTGGGTTGGGAGTTCCCTATGAAGAGATTCCATGGTATATACGACTCGCAAAGGGACCGATAGAAAGCATCGGTTCGACATGGGCTGCTAAGAGCAGGAAGCTTACGCTCCAAGTCGAGTATCACGCAGAATACAAGAATCTAGCAAGATACATAATGGAGAACCCCAGCTTGATACCTGAAATTGAGAAGAGATTCACGTACCAGTACGTGCAGATGTTCGGTTCCATAGAGCCCCTGGTCCATCCAAAGCAGGCTTGGGAGATGATGGAATACAAGGCGGTTGCATTGAACATGCCTTTCCAGGAGCAGGCAAAGAACATAATAATCCTCAGAGACTACGCGCCCAACCCCATGAAACAGCGCATGAAAGCAAGCGCAATTGAGCCCATGCTGCAAAAACAGACAGTGAAGACACTGGACAGAAATATACTTGAAAGATTAGAGAGGTCGAGGCATCTGTTTCAAGGACAGGCGAGGTAACAACGAAAGTATAAGGTGCATAATGATGGATGAAGATTCAGAGCGTGCTGTGCTAAAGAGGAAGCTGAGGAGGTCCATAGACTACTCTGACCTCCTGCTTGCCTTAAAGAAGCCATCCACGATATACGAGGCGCACGACATATCGGAAATAACCATCAGAAAGCTGAAGCTGCAGCTTTTGCTCAACTCACTCCTCCTTGAGGAAGCAAAGGACAAGGGAGAAAAAAAGAAGCTTGGGGAGGAGAGGAAGGAGCTGCAGGATGAACTCATTGTGGAGTTTGAGGAAGGTATTGACATCCTCGCCACTCTTGCAGCAAACATGAGGATGGATGGCAAGGAGGACATTGCAAGGCAGTTCGAAATTCTGAGGAATGTTAGGGAGAGCGAGTTGAATGAGCTCAAAGGTGGCGGAGCAGGCCCACGTTGACTACACGAAGAAGGAGAGTCGTATTCTAAAATTGTTTAGATTTGACGAAAAGTTCAATAAAATCACTCGCGCCTTCATTTTACTAAGTATTACTCCCTCTCTACGAATTGTTAAAGATACTAAACCTATTACCCTATCCTAAAGCCTCTGATTCTCCCCGTGCCGCTTTTCTGCGTTCCATGGATGATACTCTCCCGTCTCCCATCCATCTTCCATAACCCACTCATAACTACTTGCAAACCACTCTTTACTTTTCCTTAACAGAATTTCCCGATCTTTCCCAGGTATACTTTCGGCGATTCTTAGCGATTCATTCCTCATGCATTGACCAATCTCACTGCTTGTACCGAATCCCCCAATATGCATATTCTTCAATTCTATACCACCATGTCTCCTTCTCATATTTCGAAGACTACACAAATAAATTAATACAGCAACATAAAAACGAAGTTAAGTTTTATGAGAAAAAATTGAGCTAGTTCAATTTAGACTGCAAAAATATTTAGGTATAAAATACGTCTGTGAAAACAGTGAAAACGCTCGGTTTTTTCCAGAGCAGCACGACGGAAGCATGCAGGAAGCGTTTTCACTTTGAAATTCCTCCGAGGTAAACGCTTATTTTTGCTGTTCTGCCGGAGTAGAGCCGCTCCGCGCGTCTGAGAAGCCAGGTTATCCCGGCTCAGACCTGCTTTTTTCCTGCGTTTTCTGCCTTAATCTGCATTTTTTGCCGGTAACGCCGGAAGGAGAAGCGTTTACAGGGTTTTCAAGAATGGTATATTATACCGAAATTTCCTTTCTAAATCTCTCTAAAAAGTTAGGCAGTTCTCTATAAAGCCAAGTGTTCAATTTTATGAATTCCTTAGCCTCTACTTCAATGTACTCAACTATTTTTTCGTATTCCCCTTGCTTATACCAAGTCGGAACCTGTGCACCACTAGTTGACTTTCTTGTTATATTAAGATTGCTTTGACTTATTGTGGCTCTCCAACTACGTATTTGACAATAAACACAATTATCACAACAAAAATAAAGGCTATCACAAACCTTTCAAATTCGTACTGGATATACCATGAAATCAGACTCAGCAGATCTATTCCCAATACTTCTGTGTGTCCTGTTTCGTTTATGTAGTAATCGTCATCCTGCTTGACAACAGTCCCGGTAACCCTGAGCTTTTCAGTCATAGGCGGCTTTGCTTCAAGATAGGCGACACTAAACCAGCTCAGCTGCTGCTCATCAAAAATGCACCCGCTGGTTTTGGATAGCTGAACTGTGCCGTTTGCAGATACGTTATAACCGCCGCAGTCACCGTAGTAGCCTTCAACAGTCACATTCTTTCCCACATACCTCTCAGGGTGTTGCGAAATATCCTGAATCGAATTGGTTGTCAGCGCGTGGTATGCGTATAATACAGCATAAACCAGGATAAGTATTACGATAAACTCCCACCATTTCATAAGCCAACCCGATATAGGTTACTGCTCGGGAGAATATTAAGATTGCTTTGCTTTCATTACAATTTTCCTCTAATCTACCATTTCCTCTTACGGGCAACATCTAGGTAGCGCCGTGCCATATCACTGTTTGGGTCAATACTAAGTGACTCCTCTAAGTCCGGAATTGCCTCGTCGTATTCTTCTTTAAGCACGTGGGAAGCGCCTCTACCCATGTATGCCAATGCATCCTTGGGATCCTGTTTAATTGCCCTGCTGAAGTGCTCAATAGCTTCATCATACTCCCCTCTGCTTAGGCAGGAAATACCCCTGTCAAACTCATCAGTGTCATCCAGACTCTTAAGTGCCCTGCCCGCATTATTTTCCTTATCACGAGTAATAGCAGCGATTTCTTTCCTGTATTTTTCTTCCAGGGTGGGATTCAGCTCAATCGCTTTATTGAGGTCCGCAATTGCCTTGTCGTAGTCATCTTCATAGTAGTAATTATGGCCCCGCAGGATATGCACATCTGCCATATCGTTCCTGTCCATTAGATTCAGCTCAATTACCCTGCTGAAGTCATGGAGGGCCTGCTTATACTGCCTCTTCTCAGAATAGGCAATGCCCCTAAACAAATATGCCTCGAAACAATTCGGATTCAGCTTAATTACTTTGGTTAAGTTCTCAACTTCTTTATCGTAGTCTTTTTTATTATGATAAAGATGTCCGCGGTTGAAATACGCATCTGCATAATCCGGATTCAGCTCAATTGCTTTGGTGTAGTCCCAAAGAGCTTTGTCAAGTTCTCCTTTCTCATGATAACCAATACCTCTGACATTATAAGCAACTGCGTCACTAACCTCCAGTTTAGAACTTGCGGTATAGAATGGGTACATTTTGCTAAGTTTTTTAAGAGGCCGATACTCTGCATCCTTACTATTCGTTTCAAAGAAGAAATCGTCAGTCTTGACAAATACGTGCCCAGGAACTACAACTATCTCAGCTGGAATGCCAAGTTCCTTCGCTACATCAAAAAGAAGTGCAGAACCACGATTACCATTCCATAAACCCCTATTCAACGACTCATGGAGCAATCCACTTTTAGGTTCAAACTTTATGCCCCTGCCCTGCGCTGCTTTCCAGATTCCTTTTATAAACTTCTCCTGCAGCTTTATTTTTTCCTTGTCCGTAAATCCTGCATAAATGTCCTTCCCATTTTTGATATAGTAACCTGTAATCCCCTCCGCCCTCAGAATGCCTGCAATGGAATCAACCAACTCCAGATATTTTTTTACGTAACCCTCATGCTTAGTGGCTGGCTCAAACTCCAGCTCTATTCTAAGTCTCCTCGCCCCGCAGTATTCCTCAGCCTTAAAACGCCTTTCAGCAGTAGAAGGTACCTCCCTTGCCTTGTTTTCTAGGTGCGGAGGATTTACCTCCTCTAAGGGTTTCTTCTCCTTGCCCTCTCTAATATGCAGTTTCTTAAACTCCTCCTGATGTGCTTCTTTGTCATCTCCTGGCTTCTCTACGGTAGCTCCACCCATAAGCTTAGCCTCCAAGTTAATTGCTCATTTTTGCTATTTAAATGTTCTCAAGGAAGGATACTGTAACTTTAACTGGTGATGGCGGCTTTAGCAGAAAAGCCTATCCTAATTAACGCACCACGACCTCTAGGAAGAAAAGTAAATTAACCAGTTCATTCTATTACTAAGTATGTTCAAAAATGACTTCAGAAAGGTATTTATTACTGAAAGTGCATAAATTTAACCTAATTATATATAATATGGTGCCGAAAAATGACCCCGATACTCGCTGAACCTAAGCAGGAGAAATTGGACTCGCGCCAGCAATTTCTTGATTCATACGCATCTATAGTGAAAATCTACCAGGAGCTTGTCCCGCTTGAGAGCAGAGTGTCTAGTTATGAGGAAAAGCTTCAGAAGATAAAATCAAAACCTCACAAAACCCAGGAGGATATACTAGAAGTTCGTATCATACAAAGAGAAGTGGATAGAGCTTCTGAACTGCATGAAAAGCTTAATAGAATACCCGAGGAGATAAGGAAGCTGAGGGGAAAAGATACTGGCGCTGTTGAGCTCTCTGTGCTAGACGGCGAGATAAAACCGCTCATTGAGGCTGAAAAATTCAAGGCTGAGTTTCATATGGATAAAAGCCAGATGGAGGTTGAGCGCAGAGTAGCTGCCAATGCCATTGAGGCAGCCAAGCGCGCTGAGGGTAAAATAAATGAGCTTCGTGATGAGATAAACAAGTCGTCTGGAGTAGATGATCTCGTAAGGCACCTGAGCTGATTGGTATTCTCATCCATTCCCAACTGGCTCCACCCTCACAAACACAGGCTCCATCTCATTTGAAGCTAGGGCTATGCACTCAAACTGCTTCAGGTTTCTCAGTGCCCTCGCCACTGCAGCCCTTCTCCCGTAATCATCCCCTCCTGCGATGAGGTTTGTCATATACTCATGCTCCTCAGGCTCCCTCTGGTAAAAAGCAAAAGTCACTGCAGAATTTGCAACTATCGCCCTGTCAAGGCTCTTGGCCATCTGGTTGCTTGTTATTATCCCCAGCCCGTACTTCCTTCCCTCTGAGACGAGCCTGCCTGGTAGGGAGAGCTCACCAGGGCTGCTTATACACACCCTGTGCGCCTCATCTATCACTGCGAAAAGCCTCAGTCTGTCTGTAAGCTTCTGGCTCAGCATGTGGGTATATAGCTTCCTCAGGAATGTTTCAATGAAAACAGCCTGCGCCTCGCTGCTCCCCAGCTCCGCTATGCTGAAGTCATTCAGACCATCCAGAACTGTGCTGAAGGGAAGGGTGGTTTTTGCAGAGAACATGCCTCCCATCATGAGTGGGTACAACCTCTTGCTGAGGCCGGAGTAGCCCTGCCTATGCCCCCTTACCCCAAGTGATTCACTGATGCAGTCATACACATCCTGCATTGTGGGCGGCTCATTTCCCCAGCTCCCATGCTCTGACTGCACTATGCCTTTTCGCCCGTATGCCTTCTCCGCGCATGAGAGTAGGCTGTAAGCTTGTATGTCCCCCAGCTTCAGTATCCTCTTCAGCATTGTTACATTTTCAGAGATTCTCTCTGCCGGGCTAGCTCCGTCAAGCTCCCACATATTTATGCTCGACTCAATTGGGGAATGCACCTTCCCCCCGAGCTCCAATGTGAAATCCACATACTCGGAATGCACATCAAATATGCTCACGGGAAGCCTGAGCTTCTCCCTTATACCCCTTACCAACTTCTTGCATAGAGTGGACTTCCCAAAACCGCTCATCCCAGATATGTTCACATGGCAGTTCGCCTCTGAATTGAAATCAATGGAAAACTTCCCGCGGGCATCCTTCCAAACCCATCTTGGAGCTGGTCTGACTCTCAATATAGGATGGTATTCTGCTATGTAGGATTTTTTCAGGAAGGCGAGCTCCCCGATTTTCTCACCAATTTCAACTCCTTCAGAATCAGATTCATTCAGAAAACCCAGAATATTCCCAAACATTTTCACCACCTCCAGCTTTGCTGGAAAAACTTAAAAAGAGAAAAACAAATAAAATTGGCGGAGTTCCAAGGCCTTACAAATCTCCGGATTTCGGAGCACCTTGTGTTCCCTCCGCCGTTCTGCTTCTTACTTCTCCCAAATTCTCCTTTTCTTTGTCTTCTTTACTATCTCTTCATCACTCACTTCGTATTCTTGCTCTTCCTCCCACAACTCATCATCCCAGTTGTCATCATACTGGTCGTCTGCTGCGGAATACTCCATCTCCTCTTCATCCTCTCCGAGCTGTGCATCCTTCATGTCCTGCCACTGCTCCCACAGCTTCTCATCCTCTTCATCCATGCTTCTTTCCATCCTCCCACCTTTTTTCCTCTCAGCTGTTCATAGAACAGTCTGAAAATAGGGCGACCCTCATCGCACACGCTCAGGCCTTCCCTGAGCATGACTTACGCTAGGGAATTTTAGCTCGCAAGAATCGGCTTAGTTAAACGCGAATTGCTCTCCCCAAGCGCCCATGCCCTTTCTCGCGGAGCGCTCGCTCAAAAGCAGGAAGCAGGACTCACAGTACTCATTTCCGTCCAAAAAGACCCTGCCTTCCCAGCTCTCAAGCTTCCTGAAGCATCCGGCGCATCTCCTGCCTGCTTCATTGTCGTAGTAGCACTCGCTGCATATTCTCATGCCGCTGAACCATGCAGTTTCATAGCCAGCTACATACCTTCCGCACCTGATGCAATGAAAGCCCTCAGCCTGCGCCATCAACTTCGCTCCGCATTCCGGTTTGTCATTACCCATTTAACCCACCCCCGGCTATGCGGAAAAAATCCGCTGGAAAAAAATCAAATGGCGCTAAAACCTCGCAGAAAAAGATGCATAAAATATGACTCTTGGCATAGAATAAGACATACCAGCTACGCTATACGAAAATAGCTTCCAAACCCACCTTACGGCGGTTTCACCCACTCTGCGCTGCATTCATCCACGGGCAATGACTCCCGGAGATAAGCCCAGCGCGGGCTTAAGTCTGCCTTGCGACAGATTCGATTTATTCTAAGTGATAAGAACTAGCCAAAGGTGGTATATAAAACTAACGTCCTGAGAACAAGACTGTCAGAGAAAACGTATAAAAACAAAGAAACCTAGACTACTCTTCCTCCTCATCTTCCTCGTCTAGGTCTTCTTCATCCCACTCCTCATCTTCATCATCCTCTTCATCCTCGTCCAAGCAAATCACCCCGTGGGCTGAAATATTGCTTGTTGATTACCTAATAAAGGTTTATATACCTTTCGCATATTCCTCTCTACGCTACTGCCTTCCTAAGCTCCCTACCCCAGCTCACCCAGCCTGCCCTTAACTTCTCACCCTTTCCATTCACAATTTTCATTATCTCCTCAACATTTTTCTTCACGCTCTTGCCTGTCTCAACTTCATAAACTTTCTTGTAATTATCCAAGCTCCTGATTGTGCAGTAATCGAGCAGCTCGCACAGCAGGTTTCCATTCAGCTTCTTCTCAGGGTAGCCCCTCTCTCTCAGTCTCTTCTCAAGAATCTCAGGCTTAGTCCTGCAGACTATGGCAACATCACATTTCAGCTTCATCTCGCACGCCAAGTGGCCATCCACAATGCAATCCTTTCTGCTTCTGAGAAGCCCGTTTGCCTCTTGCTCCAGCTTTTTAAGTTTGACAACCCTGCTCCCGAACTCATCAACCACAGACCACAGTTTTTTCCTCTCAACAATTTCATTCAGGGATATCACTTCGAAGCCTTCCTTCCCCAGAGCATAGGCAATTGCCGTTTTCCCAGTGCCGGGCACACCGGTGAGGGCTATTTTCATAAAGAGAATATGAAGAATGATAAATAAATACCTGTAGAGTGTGAAATAACTCACTTTTTTATATGAAGACTTCGCAATGATATAGGTGGAAAATTGTCCAATGGAGTAGTCAAGGAAGGGCAGCCGATGAGCGAGGCTGTTAAGCATCTGAGACTTGATACTGAGCATTCCAAGGGCGAAAGAAAAATCAACTTCTTATACGATGGCTGGAATGCCACAATAGGAACTGCATCCCATACACAACTTGGAAAAGTGGAGCGGGAGCACATCCAGATACATGATAAAGATGGACTGGTTTCAGAAGTTCATGGACAAGTGTCATTTGAGAATGGAAGGATATACTATACGCATCTCACCGACAAGCCAACGTTTCTAGTTAACGCAGACGGAAAGCCTGCCCTCACCATAATGGAAAAAAATCAAAAAATCGCAATCGATCCATCTCAGACTCTCATCCTTCCGGATCACAGCAAGATATCATTCATGTTCGGAGTAGATGTAAGAGTAAGCGAGCCAGAGCAGGCTAAAGCACCAAAGACACGGCAAGTCACCTTGGAGGAAATGATAGAGACAGTTGAAAGTAGAAACGCAAGCGTGCTGAAGACATTCCTGAATAATATCTCTGAGATGCTAGAAAAGGAGAGAGAGGCAGGGAAACATGGAATGGGAATTGACTACAATATGCATCAGATTAGAAGTGGAATGTGGGTTGAGGGTTCGCTCGTTCATGTGCAAAAGGGGAAAGGAGTGCTGTACATTGTTGGTGACCTGCACAGTAGCCCTGAGTGCCTAGAGCGCATCCTCAAGGAAACTGATTTTGTTAATAGGGCAAGTAAGGGGGAGAATGTCTATATGGTCTTCATGGGTGACTATGCCGATAGAAATGAGAAAGTGGGGGACGGGGATAAAGTTGCCCAGATGGTTGTGAGCTTGAAGTGGCGATTCCCTGACAAGGTTTCTGCTCTGGCAGGCAACCATGAGCTTCAACAGCCAAGTACAAGACCGCATGAGTTTCCTTCAGAGCTTGAGAGCAAATATAGAGAAGAGGGGCCGGCGGTTTATCTGGCATATAGAAAACTTTTCGAGAATATGCCGATTGCCGTGAAAACAGAGAATGGAGTTTTTATAACCCATGCAGGTGCAGCCAGCACTGTCAGGAGTCTGTCCGATGTAATAAACCCTAGCAGACAAACTAAGATACAGATGACCTGGAATGACCCAAATCAATATACCTCGGGCTATGCAATAAACAGCGCAAGAGGGTTTGAGGAGTTGGATGAGGACAAGGCATTTGTTTTTGGCGAGGATGCTCTGAACTCTTTCCTAGGCGCTGTTGGCTCAAGAGTTATGGTGAGAGCCCACGAGCAGAGAGTCAGCCACGAACTCAACGGCAAATGCTTGACCTTAAACTCAACCAGTTACAAGAACAAAGAGAAGGCATATGCAGTTGTTGATTTATCAAAAGATGTCTATAACACGAATCAGATAGAAATACACCACTTCTAATCTACGCAATTAATTTATAACTTGTGAAATTATATAGGTGTCTTTATGCGCTATCCCGCAGTTGCAGGTGCATTCTACCATTCTGGAGCCGAGCAGCTAAAGAAGGATGTCGAGGAGTGCTTCAGGAAAGGGGCCGGCATGCCCAAACCCGGAGCTGGAAAGAAGCTTCTTGCAGTAGTTTCCCCCCACGCCGGGTATGTCTACTCCGGCTGGGTTGCTTCTTTTGCTTACAGTGAGATATTCCAAAATTATTCACAGCCCCCAACTTTTGTGATATTGGGACCAAACCACACGGGAAGAGGGAGCGGAGTTGCCCTCTCACAGGAGGACTGGGAAACGCCACTGGGTCTTGTCAGCAATGATGAAGAGCTGGGGAAGCTCATTCAGAAGAATTCAAAAATAGTTGATTTTGATGAGGAGGCGCATGCGAGGGAGCATTCAGTTGAAGTACAGCTGCCGTTCCTGCAGTTTCTCTACAATGATCTCAAATTCGTACCAATATGCATCGGGCTAGGGGATTATGAAACCGCAGAGGATATTGCGAATGCGGTTTTCAAAGCATCGAAAGAAGTTAAGAGAGATATTCTTGTAATAGCCAGCTCTGACTTCACCCATTTTGAGGATGCACAGAGCGCAAAGAGGAAGGATGAATCTGCACTGAAACATGTTGAGAAACTGGATGCTAAAGGTTTTTTCAATGAGGTGACATCCAATGATATCTCAATATGCGGCTATATGCCGATAACGGTTGCAATCCTCTATTCAAGGCTGAGGGGAGGGAAGGAGGCGAAGATTCTGAAGTATGCTAATTCCGGTGATGTCACAAGGGACTACCACGAGGTCGTTGCCTATTGCTCAATTGCATTTTCCAAGTAGCTATAAAAAGAGGAAAGTCCAAAACTAATTCATGGCACTGAGAATAGTACCCGCCGAATATACATCACTGGGTTCTGCAATGAGCGATAGAATCAATCAGTCTGAAAGAGTTAAAAATATACAGATTATGTTAAAGACACAAGAGAGGCTAATGGGCGATTTGGAGAGCGACGGCTGGCTCACAATAAAAGATTTCACTCTTATTTACAACAGTACGATTAAGAATCTCAAGGATTTTGACTACATAACCAAAAACAGGATATGCGCTCTACCAACGGACAAGGAATTTGTGAAAATGCTTGCCGAGGATATAGCTATTTTCATGAGGGAGACAACAGAATACGTGTGGGATGCAACTCCGGATCTAAAGGAACGCGGTTCAAAAAATGTGGAAGAGATGAATGAATTCGTAACTCACCTACTCAAAAGACCGGAGCTGTGCAATACTCCCTCCTCTCAGATGAAAAGGGATAAGCATAACCGCGTTGGATTGTTAAGTGAGAGCGGAAATATCTCAGACCCGACGCAAAAAATCTTCGAGGCGGTGAAGAAATATTATGAGGAGAATCTCGAAGGGGTCAGGATACCAATACGTGACCTTCTGATTATCCGTGACACGATAGAGTTGACTTGGGAGGTCGACTCCTCTTTTAACAAGAAACCATCAAGACTTCGTTATGAGGCGTAAATGCCAAGCTAACCTATAAAAATGCCTGCAGCTCAATCTAAACCATGAAACTGATTCTCGCCTTGACAGGAGCTTCAGGAATCCAGATCGGCATAAGGCTAGCCGAAACTCTGAAGGAGCATGAGCTGAGCATAGTTGTGAGCGAGAACGCAAGGAAAGTTATCGAGCATGAAGTTGGAGACTCGAAAAAGGTTGTGGCAGAGTTAAGGCAGTACGGAAAGCTGTACGATGAATCAGAGATAGGCGCCCCTCCTGCGTCCGGCTCCTCCCTTTTCGATGCCATGGTGGTATGCCCGTGCTCCATGAAAACGCTCTCCGCAATTGCGAATGGTTACTGCTGCAATCTAATAACCAGGAGCGCTGATGTGATGCTCAAGGAGGGCAGGAAGCTCATACTCGTCCCGAGGGAAACCCCTGTCAGCGCCGTTCACCTTGAGAACATGCTGAAGCTCTCCAGGCTGGGAGTCGTCATACTTCCCGCTTCACCTGCATTTTACCACAAGCCAAAGAAGCTTGAGGACATGGTTGATTTCATAGTGGGCAAGATTCTGGATTCACTGAGGATTGAGAATAAGCTCTACAAGAGGTGGAGTGTGTAATGAAAATCACCGTTGGCGTAATATTCCTTGTTATGGGTGCACTCCTTGTTTCTCTGGGGTTGGCAGTCCCATCACAAAACCACCTGAGCTTGGAGCTGGTGGACATCGTAACAATGCTTCTTCTGTGGCTCTTCTCACTGTCAATCTTCATGTTCCACGAGAAAATTTTCCGCAAGGACAGGATTCTGCTTGTTGTCCTGCCTGTGCTTGCCCTCAGCTTTGCCTGGCTTCTGCTCAACCTCGGTTATCTTCTGTCCTTTGGCATACAGGATTTCAATCTCTACGCAGTTCTGCTGGGCTGGTGTTTCTTCAACTCCGGTTTATACTATGATACGCGAGAAGTTTTGAAAGCTGTGAGGTGAGAGTATGATAGGAGAGCTGTTATTTGGTGCGATTGGTTTGAAGAAAATGCTGGAGCCTTTCAAGTCCGACCCGCCGCTTTGAGGTGATGGCATGCTCAGGGATTTCATAAAAAGGCTCAAGCTTTCAAAGGAGCTTGTTGTCATAAAGAAGCCAGTAAGCAAGAAGTTCATTGCAGCGGGCATACTGAAAGAGCTGGATGGGAGGCCGGTGCTTTTTGAGAGAATAAAAGAGAGCAAATTCCAGGTCATCGGGAATGTTTTCTCAAGCAGGGAGCTCATTGCGAAATCTCTTGGAGTAAAGAAGAAGAAACTGATTTTCAAGATTGCCAATGCCATCGACAACCCGAGCGAGCCTCAACTTGTTGAAAAAGCCCAGTGCCATGAGGTTGTTGAGGAAGGGGTTGACCTGAACAGACTTCCAATAATGACCCACTGCGAGAAGGACGGAGGCCCTTATGTGGCTTCAGGCGTTGTCGTTGCAAAGGATCCTGAGCTGGGGAGAAATATCTCCTTCCACCGGCTGATGCAGCTTGACAACAGAAGATTTGCAATCAGGATACTCCCGAGGCACTTGAACGAATTCCTGAAAAGGAGCGGAGGGGAGCTTGACGTTGCAGTATGCATAGGCAACTCTGTAAACTTCCTTCTCGGAGCGGCAACTTCTGTTGAGCTGGGCTTTGATGAGATGAAAATAGCAAATGCTTTGGAAAAGCTGCCAATTGCCAGGTGCAAGACAGTGGATGTTGAGGTTCCTGCTCACAGCGAGTTTGTGCTTGAGGGCAGAATCACAAAGGAGATTGTTCCAGAGGGTCCTTTTGTTGATTTGACTGAAACCTATGATGTCATCAGGGAGCAGAATGTTCTTGAGATAAGAAAAATAACCCACAGGAAGGATGCATTATATCATGCGCTTCTTCCAGGCTGTAATGAGCATAAACTTCTCATGGGTATGCCCAAAGAACCGACAATTTTCAGGGAGGTTAACAAGGTTTGCAAATGCAAGGATGTCAACCTCACTCTCGGAGGTTGCTCCTGGCTGCATGCAATTGTTAGGATAAGCAAGAGAGATGAGGATGACGGCAGAAAAGCTATTGAGGCGGCTTTCAAAGGGCATGCCTCCCTCAAGCACGTGCTCATTGTGGATGATGATATAGACATACACAACCCGCTTGATGTGGAATGGGCAATCGCCACAAGATTCCAGGCTAAGGATGGGCTTGTCGTCAAGCCTAAGGAGAAAGGCTCCTCCCTGGACCCGTCTGCGAATCCATACACCAGAGACACAAGCAAAATGGGGCTGGATGTGACCAAGCCTCTAAAGAATTATCTGAAGGATTTCAAGAAGGCGCCGTTTCCGAAAGTCAAGCTCTGGAGGTATCTCTGATGCACCTTACAAGGGAAGAGGAGAATATACTTAACGGGGAGAATGGAGCTTCGGCAGCCAAGGCTATGGAGATACTGGCTGCCCTTGGGAGAATTTTCAACGCGGAGAGGCTCATCCCGGTGACCTCTGCACAGATATCAGGTGTGAGCTACAAGACCATAGGGGATGGGGGGCTGGAGTTTCTGGAGAGCTTCGCAAAGGATGGAAAGGTCAGAATACCAAGCTACCTCAATCCGGCTGGAATGGACCTGGAGGAATGGGAATCCTTGGGCTTTCCAAAGGAGTTTGCGAGGAAGCAGATGAGGATAATACGTGCATACCAGAAGATGGGAGTTGAGGCAACATGCACCTGCACGCCATACCTCATAGGAATCCTCCCGAAGAGGGGAGAGCACATAGCATGGAGCGAGAGCTCTGCAGTAGTCTTTGCCAATTCCGCCTTGGGGGCAAGGACGAACAGGGAGAGCGGCATTAGCGCCCTCGCCTCTGCGATTACTGGAAAGACTCCATACTTTGGCTACCACCTGGATGAGCACAGGGTTGCGGAAGTGCTTGTTGATGTGAAGGCGAAACTTGAGGACCTTTCCGATTTTGGGGCGCTTGGGATATACGCAGGAGCAGTGGCAAAGCAGAGGGTTGTCGCATTTGAAGGAATTGACACAGTGACCGTTGATGAGGTCAAAACTCTTGGGGCTGCTCTTGCCGCATCCGGAGCTGTTGCGTTGTTCTTCATAAAAGGCATCACCGACGAGTGGAGGGTTGTCAGCAAGCCCGAGCGTGTGGAGTTTGGCGCCAGAGAGCTCAGGGCAGCCAGGGAAAACCTCGTCTCCTCAAAGGATGCAGAGCTTGTGGCAATTGGATGCCCCCACTGCTCTCTTGAGGAAATACGCGAGATAGCTGAGAGAGTAAGAGGGAGGAAGCTTAAGAGAAAGCTGTGGGTGTGCACTGCAAGAAAAATCAAGAGCAAAGCTGACAAGCTCGGTTTGACAAAAATAATCGAGGAGGCGGGTGGAAAGGTTGTGAGCGACACGTGCATGGTGGTATGCCCGCTTGAGGAGATGGGCTTTGAACGCACTGCTGTCAACTCCGGAAAGGCGGCTCACTACCTCCCGAGCTTCTGCAAGCAGAAGGTTCTTTTCGGCTCAATTAGGGATATACTGAAGTGATGCTATGAAAATAAAAGGAAGAGCAATTTCAAAAGGAAAAGCAGAGGGAGAAGCTCTTGTCAGCAGGGAAGCAATAAGCTTCCTTGGAGAGCTTGACACGAAGACAGGGGTTGTGGTCAACTCAAAGCACCCCCTCTTCAACAAATGCATAGCGGGCAAAATTCTGGTCTTCCCTAGGGGCAGGGGCTCAACTGTAGGTTCGTACGCAATGTACCAGCTCAAGAAAAATGGAAAGGCCCCCAAGGCAATCATCAATGAAGAGGCCGAGGTGATTGTCGCAGTAGGTGCAATCATTTCTGAAATTCCCATGGTTGACAAGCTGGAGAGGAAAGGATTCAAGCTTATAAAGAATGGAAGCAAAGTTGTTGTGGATGGAAATAAAGGTATTGTCGAGGTATCAAAATGAGCGAATTGGTGTTTGCCAAGCTCGGCGGAAGCCTCATAACTGACAAGACTAGGCCTTTCACTGCAAGGATGGACGTCATAAAGAGGCTTTCAAAGGAGATTCACGAAGCAGAGGGAGAGGGAAAGCTCAAGCTCCTGGTTGGGCATGGCGGTGGTTCATTCCCTCATGTCCCCGCCAAGAAATATCAGGTGCACAAGGGAGTCATAAACCCGGAAACCTACAGGGGCATCGCAGAGGTGCAGGATGCTGCATCAAAGCTGAACAGGATAGTTGTTGAAAGCCTGATTGAGGCTGGGGAGAATGCAGTTTCTGTGCAGCCCTCAGCCTGTGCACTTGCGAGCGAGGGCAGAATAGTCCATTTTGATGTGCGACCTCTGAAAAAAATGTTGTCTCAAAATCTCCTGCCAGTCCCTTACGGTGACGTTGTTGTGGATTTGAAGAGGGGCTGCTCAATACTATCCACAGAGATGATTTTCGACTACCTGGCAAGGAAGCTCAAGCCGAGCAGGATTATCCTTGCTGGCGTAACCGATGGTGTTTTCACCTCAGACCCGCAGCTTGACAAGAAGGCAGAGAGGATTCCTGAGATAACGCCTGCCAATTTTGATAGCATAAAAGCCTCTCTCACAGGCTCCCATGGCATAGATGTAACTGGAGGGATGCTGCACAAGGTTGAGATACTTCTGGGGCTTGCCGAGCTTGGAATTCCCAGCAATATAATAAATGGACTGGAGGAAGGGAACCTGAGGAATGCTCTGCTTGGAAAAAAAATCGGGACCTTTATCCACAAGTGATGCTCTAAATTTATAAACCTGCTACAAATATATATGGCAAAATCCGCTATCCAGGATAGGAAATCTTCGCATATGAAGATATGCTCCACGGAGAGTGTTGAATTCAATGAAAAGACCACGGGCTTGGAAGATATAGATTTTGTGCACAAGGCGCTTCCGGAGTTGGACTTAAGGAAGATAGACATATCCTGCGACATGTTTGGGAAGAAGCTCTCTGCCCCTTTCCTCATTGAATCAATCACTGGGGGGTCTGCAGAGGCAAAGAAGATAAACCAGTCCCTGGCAAAAGCAGCAGAGCAGGCAGGAGTTGCCATGGGGCTTGGCTCTCTGCGAGCAATGATCGAAAACCCTTCTCTGATGGATACATACTGGGTGAGGGATGTGGCGCCGGGCATATTCCTGCTTGGCAACATAGGTATAGCGCAGCTTATGGAGTATGATGTCAGCAGGATAGCTGAAGCCCTTATGCAGTTGAAAGCAGATGCACTCTTCGTACATCTCAATTCCCTTCAGGAGGCAATTCAGCCCGAGGGGAATAAGAATTTTGAGGGATGTCTTTCCCTCCTTGGAAAGCTCACATCCCAGCTCAAAATGCCTGTAATAATAAAAGAAACTGGCGCAGGCATCTCCAGGGAGGTCGCCATTGAACTCAAGAATGCAGGTGTGAAGGGAATAGACGTCGGAGGGGCAGGCGGAACCTCATGGGGTGGTGTTGAGCTTCTCAGGAATTCAAACGGCCATAAATCTTTCTGGGAGTGGGGCATCCCCACTGCGCTCTCTGTAGTCGAGGTGGCAAGCGTGTGCAAGCTTCCTCTCATTGCAAGCGGGGGAATCCGCTCCGGATGCGATGCTGCAAAGGCAATTGCACTGGGAGCAGACTACGCAGGGGCAGCACTTCCCTTCTTCAAGAGCGCCGAGAAGGGGGAGGATGCAGTTGCTGAGGAGTTGGGGAGATGGAAGGAGCAGCTCAAAACCTGCATGTTCCTGACAGGTTCCAAAAACCTGAAGGCATTGAAGAATGCTCAGCTCATAATAACTGGGCGGACTGCAGAGCTATTTAGATTAAGAGGGGTGAGCCCAGAGGGGTTTGCCAACAGGAGAGAGCATTCCAAAGCCATACTCTAGAAATGTTTATATACACCCGATTACCTATACAATACCTAGTATATTTAAAAAATATTAAAAGGAGGCGGTATCTATGGGTGGAAAAAGGATTTTGTATGCGTTGATATTGCTTGCACTCATTGGGATGGTGCAGGCAGACATCATAACATATTTGGGTCAGTATGTATACCCCACAAGTGGGACACAGTACGGTTCTGCCACTCCGACTTTTACATGCGATTACTTCTATTACTTAAATTCTACTCTCTCTCGTGTGCAAGGCGCATATGTACTGGTGATGTTAGATGGTATAAATCATACAGCAACTTACTCAGGCACTGGCTACAGCTTCTCAGGAGCGACTATCTCCGCAGGCGCTCATAACTGGTATTGCATTGCTTCCGCGCCAGGATACCCGTACAAGATAGGCCCAACTCAGACATACACAGTGCTGCAACAAACTGGCGGCGGCGGAGGTGGCGGAGGTGGCGGTCGCCACTACATGATGGAGCCAACAGAGCAGATAACCATGGGAAGCCCATGGGCTCTGGCAGTGGTGGCCATAGCAATAATAGGTATAGTTATTGGCTACTTCATCTTGAGGGAAGCACTAACAGTGGCTGTTGCAAAACCAAGGAAGAAAACAAAATAACATCAGCCCAGGGCAAACTCCAGCTCAAGCTTGGGGTTTGCCACTATCCATTTATACAGAAGCGGGCTCAGGAAGTACGCCATAGGCAAATTCCCTAGCAGATGATAGAGGGTAAAAGGGATCTGCCCAATCAATGTCACTTCCAAACTCTGGCCGAACTGCATTCCAAAAGCCAGCGCAGTCACGGCATCGTAGAATATGGTTGCAAAGAATGCAAATGCAAGGTAATCTTTTCCTTTTGCTTCCTTTTTATTTGACAGCCACCACCATGCAGCGTAGCCAACCACTCCGTATGCAACTGAAGTATACACAGTCCAGTAGCCCACTCTGCCAACAACAACATCCAGTGCAATGACTGAAAGAGCAGCAAATAGGAAGCCTGCATACCCGCCGAATTCCTTGGCAAATGGCATTGATGCAGTCATTACAGGCTCAACATTCGGAGGTCTTGGAAGGACCCTCACAAAAACACAGAAAATGAATGCCAGGATGCATTTTGCAGAGTTCCTGAGCTCTTTCATTCCATCACCCTCTGTATAAAATACAAAAGCAGCAGGACCAGAACCACACCTGCCCCGAGAATCTCAGGTGAAACTCCTGCAGCTGCCATCCCAACAGATGCGGGCTTCTCTTCTGAAGTAGCGGGACTCTCCAGCGAAACCTCAGCTGACTTCATAACATTTGTTACTCTGGGCAGGCTTACGGAATATTTTGGAGAGCTGTAGCTGTAGACTCCCACTTCACTGGCGTTGAAGGTTGCCTCCCCGCTCTCATTTGTTACAAGTTCCTTCCTGCCTTTTGGAGAATCAACAATTATGCTCTCATAAGCCAGAGGGTTGCCATCCCCAGAAACCATCTTCACAATAACAGTCCCGCCTGCGGTTGTTGTATCTGGAGCGATAATCTCAGCCTCCCCGCTCTTCTCATTGCACACCTCGCTGAAAGATTTAAGCGCTGGTTCATCTCCGTACGCCCCCCATCTGAAACCAAGAACGTCGCCATCTCTAACGTAATACTTGCTCACACCAACAGGGGAATACGACCAACTGCCATTCTCAACATAATAGAAACCCCAGTAACTGGATTGGCAGAAGCAGTTATCCAAGTCGCAGCCAGTATCCTCCATTTTGCATAGGGCTGCCCCAAGAGTGCTTCCATAATCCTTTGTGACCACCTGCACTCCTGAACTTTTGAGGACATCCAATGCGCTGTTTCCGCTTTGGAATTCAACGCATTTCATTATAGAGCTTGAATTGCCGTACTGAATCACCACACCCGCTTTCTCAGCAAAAACAAGAGTGGACAACACAAGAAATGCGAGAATGAATTTCCTCAAGAGACCACCTTGCAAATATTGCTCAATACAACTATATATAAGTTGTGAGTCATCCAAGTCTCTCAAGTGGAATCAATGCGTTCTCGCAAATTTCTGAGATGTGAACTCTTCTCCTTCCGTTCCTGATGATATGTTTTGATGTCTTGGGCTTCATAAGCCTGCCGCTCAGGCCGGCCTTCAGCACTTCATCTTTTGTCATCTCCCCGCCATCCCACTTCTCAACATGTATATCTTCCGAAGTATAATCAACGAACTTCACTGCAACTTTGGAGCAGTCGAGCTTCTTCAGCGCATCGCACCTGCAGTGCCCATCCAGTATCACCATAGTGTTCCTGTCAACCACTATGGGTTTGATGAGCACCCCTCTCCTCCTCATGTCATCCTTAAGCTCTTCAACTCTGCTCTCAAGAGGCAGCTCATGAGCCCTCAGCTCAGAGAGAAGAATGATGCTGAATCTCATAGGCATCACCTCTGGACTTCATAGCTGCTCAAGTCAAGCAGGCCGTGCCCCGAGAAGTTGAATGCAATTATCCTTTCCTCAGAGCACTTTCTTGCTTCATCTATAACTGCCTTTATTGCATGCGCTGTCTCTGGCGCAGGCACAATACCCTCGGTTCTTACGAATATCCGCGCAGCATCAAAAACCTCTTCCTGCCCGTAGGCAACGGAGCTTACAACTCCCTCTTTTATGAGCAGGCTGAGAGAAGGAGCCTTCCCGTGATACCTCAAACCAGCTGCATGTATCGGAGGCGGGATGAACTTGTGCCCAAGAGTATACATCTCAATGAGAGGAGTCATTTCTGCTGTATCTCCATAGTCATACCTGTACTGACCTTTGGTTGTTGATGGAACCGCGGTAGGCTCCACGGCGAGAAACTTCGTTTCAATTTTTCCCTGCAACCTATCCCTCACAAACGGGTAGCAGAAGCCAGAGAAGTTGCTCCCACCCCCTATGCAGCCCACCATGAGGTCAGGCACGACATCAATCTGCTTGAACTGCAGCATAGTCTCTTCCCCAATCACTGTTTGGTGGAGCAGCACATGGTTTAGAACACTTCCCAGAGAATACTTGGTATTCTTTGATTTTAGTGTGAATTCAATCGCCTCGCTTATTGCAACCCCCAAGCTTCCAGGGTGGTCAGGCATCTCTTTTAGGCATGCCCTTCCGCTCTCAGTTATGCTACTAGGGGATGGATGCACCTTACCTCCAAAGAGTTGCATAAGCGTTTTTCTGTAAGGCTTGCTATCATAGCTGCTCCTTGTCATGAAAACCTCGCATTCCAGACCAAATAGCATGCATGCATAGCTTAGAGCAGTGCCCCACTGCCCCGCGCCAGTCTCCGTAGCCAGCTTCTCCACCCCTTCCTTGGATGCATAATACGTCTGGGCTATTGCAGTATTCGGCTTGTGTGAGCCGCAGGGGTTGGTATCCTCCCTTTTATAGTAGATTCTCGCCTTTGTTTTCAGATATTTCTCAAGCCTCGTAGCCCTATACAGCGGTGTTGGCCTGCCCAGTCTAAGATACGCCTCCCTAACTTCCTCAGGAATCCTCACTCTCTCCTCCATGCACATCTCCTGCCTCACTCCCTCCCTTGTGAAGATTCTCATCAGATCCTCTGGAGCTACAGGTTTCATGGTTGCAGGGTTAAGAGGCGGATTCAAAGGCCTTGGCAAAAAAGGCAGTATGTTGCAGTAATAGCGCGGCAGCTCTTCCTGCTCAAGAATCAGCTTTATCTCCCCAAAGACAATCCCTTTTCATTTTTCATCACCTCGCAAGTGGGAAGGATTGGAACAATACACACTTTTAAGCTTTTCTGAACAAAAATATACATTATGTACAGAATGCTCGAGAAAGCCTTTGCCGAGTCTCCAGGGAAGAGAAAGGTTGTGGAAGCACTGTTGAGGTACGGTTTAAGGGTTGATGATAAAGGCAGAATATTCTGCTCAGAGATAGAGCTCTCCCCTGCCAAGATGGCCCGGGCTCTTGGAGTTGACAGGAGAGTGGTCATAGAAACTGGGAGGATGCTCGCACAGGATGACGAGCTTTATGGCATATTCTCACAGCTGCTTCCAACCGCGTTCATAGGAAAAGCAGCGCACAAGCTCGGCTTTGAGAGCATAGAGATAAGGGCTGAGCCTCATGAGAAAGGCATAGTTGCCAAGGTTGCAACTGTGGTATCAGAGAGAGGCATAGTTATACGGCAGATAGTGGCGGATGACCCTGACATATATCCTGAGCCAAAGCTCACTCTCATACTTGAGAAGAGGCTTGACGGTGCAACAATAGACAGACTGAGGAGAATAAAAGGAGTAAATGAAATTGTAATAAGATGAAATGATGGTGTGCACATGGAACTAGATTTCCTTTCCAGGCTTGTGGAGCTTGACACGAACTCTGACTCAAAAAGCAACTATAAAAGATGTACAGAACTTGTGAAAAGCAAGGCAGAATCCGTTGGGTTACACGCAGAAATTTACAATGCGCCAGCAAAAGGAGAAAAACAGTACCCCAATGTTCTAATTGAGCTTGAAGCAGCTGCAGAGCAGACTCTGCTTCTTGCAACCCACTATGACGTAGTCGCAGCAGGGGAGGGGTGGAAGCGCCAGCCCTTCAAACTTACAATTGAAGGAAACAGGGCATACGGAAGAGGTGCTGCAGATGACAAGGGAGGCATCATTTCTGCTCTCTCAGCAATGGAAACCCTCAAGAAAAAGAGCTCTTCGAAAGTGAATGTAAAGCTTCTTGTAACATGCGACGAGGAGGTTGGCGGTGAAAAGGGGCTCGGATTTCTTATGGCTATTAAAAAGCAAGGCAGTTTTCTCATTGACGGCGATGCAGCCGTACTGATTGACTCCGGCCCGAGAGTTCACATAGGCTCAAGCGGAAGGGCTGCCGGCAGAATACAAGCAACAGGCCCGCTCCCCGGGCTTATAACGCTTCTGTCCGGGGTAATAGACTACTCAAAAAACAGGGAGAAAGTCCTCTCAAACCTTACAAGCACATCAGCTGGAAGAAGAGTCTGGGGCAGGATTTCCGTGACAATGCTCGAGCTGAGCGGGGGTGCTGTTGAATACGCAAAAGCAGGAGTTAAGTCCAATGTAATACCGGGAGAATGCCGCTTAAAGCTGAAAGGAGAGGAGGAGAGGTTGATTCTTGGAAAGCAGGGCCATGCTGGCTATCCTCATCTTGTGAAGAATGCCATAAACCTGTCTCTGCCGTTGCTGAAGAAGGCCGCAGAGCTGTCCGATGCCAAAGGAAAATGCGAGTTAGTTTTTGACCTTAGGACAATCCCCGAGGAGAATCTCGATTCTGCCATTTCTGATTTTGAAAAGTACATACGGTTAATAAACCCAAAAATTGAGCTTAGAATAGAAGAGAGAACCGATGGATATGCTTTGCCCGAATCCGACCATTTTGTTAATATGATGAAGAATGCGACTGGGGAGAAACATGCTTACGGAGAGCTGGGAGGGACAGACGCCCAGTTTTTCGTCAGGAAGAACATACCTTCAATCTGCTTCGGACCAATTTCAGATAAGAGCAATATACACGGCAAGGATGAATTTGTTAGACTGGAGGATTTGGAGTTTGTCTCCACCTCACTTGTGAAATTGTGTGAGAATTGGAGGAATCTATAATCTAAGAGGCGCGCAGGAGTCTATCGCTTCCTTTTTCTCCCCTTTACTTTGGCATTTATGTTCGCTGCTGCTTCCCCAGTTACAACATCGCGGTTCCTAGCCTCCTCCATAGCCTGTCTTGCAATATTACTACTTATGCTCTCAGCAGCTATCACAGCAAATGACGAAAGACTCTCGATACTCCCTTCCTTTCCTTCGTGCAATCCCAACTCTCCCCTTCTCTGCCTCAATGCCATGAAAACCGATTACTCTATGCCGTTCCGACTATATAAATATTCCCGCGCGTCATCAATATTAATATTCGTTGCATAATCTATCCCATGGCATCAGCTCCTGGTAGTCTGAAGCTTTTCGGGGAGCATGCAGTCGTCTACAACAGGCTGGGTCTCTCAGCAGCTTTCAGCAAGAGGGCATTCTCTGAAATAAAAAAGGCAGAGGACGGAATAGCTGTCAATCTACTCGATTTCGGAAAGAGGGAGAAATTCAGCTTCAAGGATATAACTTCCTCGCACCTAAAAATCAAGGAAATGATCGGGAAGGGAGACATGGAAGGGCTCAGAAGGGAGAGGAAGGACATATTCTCTCCGTACAAGCTGATTCTTGGAGAGTTCTTCTCTGAGTTCGGCTTCTCTCCAGTTGAAATCTCAATACACTCAGAAGTGCCGCGCAACTCCGGGCTCGGCTCCAGCGCAGCAGTTTTCTGCTCCCTCGCAGGCGGGCTCAACAACTTCTTCCAAACCGCGCTGAGCAAGAATCAAGTTGCAGAGCTAGCAAACCTCGGGGACAAGGTTGTCCATGGAAACCCCAGTGGGCTTGATGCCAGCACCTGCACCTTTGGAGGCTACATCTCCTTCAGGAGGAGCGAGGGAGTCAGGCTGCTGCAGATAAAAACAGAAGTCCCACTGCTTGTTGTGAATACAGGCTCTCAGAAGGATACCGGTGATATGATAAGCCGAGTTGCTGAAATGTACAAGAGCAAAAGAAAGAAGGTTGATGAAATCTTCGACAGGATGGAGGAAACTGCAGCTGAAGGCATAAAGGCTTTGAAAGAGTCAGATTTCCAAAAATTCGGGGAGAACATGAACATTGCGCAGAAATGCTTTGGCGAGCTAGGGCTGTCCACTCCACAGATAGATGGAATAATCGATACTGCATTGAAAAATGGCGCTTTGGGGGCAAAGATAACTGGTGCAGGTGGAGGCGGTTGCATAACAATTCTCTCAAGAAAACCGAGAGAGTTGATTCCAATCTATAACAAGATGGGTTATGAATCTTTTGAGACAGTGCTTGGTGCCAAAGGAGTCGAATAATTAAATATGCGCAATTTGATGTATTATGGGTGGAAAATTGGACGCTGAGAAGGTTGCATACAAATACGCGCTGAAGAATGCCTGCGAGTACGGCAGAGCCCAGCCCGGGGCAGTTGTGGGTAAGGTTATAGCTGAAGTCCCAGATGCAAAAAAGGACATGAAGGGCACAATGCAGCTCATAACAAATGTTGTCGAGAAAGTCAACAAAATGAAGAAGGAGCAGGTTGAGAAGGAGCTTTCCAAATTTACTTTTGAGGAGAAGAGGGAAGAGGAGAGAAAAATCACTCTTGAGGATGGAGAGAAGGGCAGGGTTGTCACAAGATTCCTGCCCGAGCCGAACGGCTTCCTGCACCTGGGGCATGCCAAGGCTGCATTACTCTCATACGAGGCTGCCAGAGAATATGAAGGGAAATGCCTTCTGCGCTTCGATGACACAAATCCTGAGAAGGAGAGAGCAGAGTTTGTCAGCTCGATAAAAGAGGATTTGGGATGGCTTGGGATGAAGTTTGAGAAAGAGATATACTCATCTGACAAGATGCCTGAGTTCTATAAATTTGCAAGGCAGCTCATCATGCAAGGAGATGCCTACATCTGCAACTGCGAGAAGGAGAAGGTGAACGAGCTCAGGGCGAATGGCAAGGCGTGCGAGTGCAGGTCCAACGCAATTGAGAGCAGTCTGGATGCATGGGATGACATGCTTGCAGGCAAATGCAAGAAAGGGGATGCCATACTCAGGCTGATGGCAGAGCCTGATGCAGCCAATACAGTGATGCGCGACCCCACTCTTTTCAGAATAAACACCGCAGAGCACTACAGGCAGGGTAGGAAATATACTGTCTGGCCTACCTATGATTTTGAGGTGAGTATTGCAGACTCGCTTGATGGAGTGACGCATGCTTTGAGGAGCAAGGAGTATGAGCTGAGGGATGAGCTGTACTACAGGATAATAGAGAAGCTGGGGTTGAGGAAGCCCATTGTCTACGATTTCTCAAGGCTCACCCTGAAAGGCTTTCCTCTGAGCAAGAGGCTTCTGAAGCCTCTGATTGACGAGAAGAAAGTTTCTGGGTGGGATGACCCCAGAATGCCAACCATACAGGGTTTGAAGAGAAGAGGAATTCTGCCGGATGCAATAAGGAATTTCGTCCTCAGCTTTGGCTTGAGCAAGGTGGAGAGCGAGCCATCAATAGATGCGCTGCTCACCGAGAACAGGAAGCTGCTTGACCCGAAAGCTGCAAGGTATTTCTTTGTTGCCGAGCCTGTCGAACTTGTGGTTGATGGCGTGCCGAAAGGCGAGGTAAGGCTTAAAAAACACCCAACTGAAAACCTCGGGGATAGGACTCTTGAAATAACCGGTAAGTTCTTCATAAGCAAATCCGATGCAGAGAAGCTGAAGAAGGGGGACAGCTTCCGACTGCTGGATTTTTGCAACGTCAAGCTCCTTGAGAAAGGTAAAATGCTCAAGGCTCAATTCACTGGCAACGAGGGCATGGAGGAGAAGAAGCTGCAGTGGGTGACAGACAAACACGTTAAGGCGGAAGTGCTTGTTCCCTCGGAGCTGTTTATAAATGAAAAATTCAACAAGGAAAGCCTGAGAGTTGATGAGGGCTACTGTGAATCCGAATGCAAGAATCTGAAAAAAGGAGACATCATCCAGTTTGTCCGCTATGGCTTCTGCATACTTGACGATGAAAAAAAGATGCATTTCATCCTGACAAGCCAATGAACCGATATATTCTAATACTCGGAACGGCATATTCTTTTGGTGGTTTTAATGAACAAACTTGCTCTGCTGCTGGCAATTTTATTTGTCATCAACATTGTCTCTGCCCTGCCCAACCCTGCTGCTGTTTACTGCACGCAGATGGGCTACACCTACAACATCATAAAAACACCCAAAGGTGAAAGTGGCCAGTGTGCGTTTCCTGATAACAGCAAGTGCGATGAGTGGGACTTCTTCAAGGGAAAGTGCGGAAATACTTACTCCTACTGCGTTAAAAACGGGTATGACATCAAAACAATGAGTGATGGAAATAATTCTTATTCTCCTGAATATGCTGTCTGTGTTCCTAAAAAAAAGGGACAGGTGCAAATATCTGTTACTGATGTTTTAAAAAATACAATGAATATCCGCGAAAATCTAACTATCAATGCTTCTGAAAATAAAACAATCTCCGTTAACAATCTAGTACCCAACACTGGTGGTGGAGGTATAAAAATAAATATGATTACTTCTACAGGAACAGAAATATTTCAATCAGCCACTGGAATAGAAACTTGCTCAGACGCCTTTGAAGGCCAAACAATAACGCTTGCTTGCAGAAACGGTTATGTCATCACAAGAGTTTGGTACACACTATATCTTATCAATGAGAGCAGTACTACCTGCAACTACCCCTTTGCATCGAATCATGAGGATGGTTATGCGGATGGAAATGACTATCTAATTATAGGACATCAGAGGTCATGCACATATAATTATAATAGTAATTGTGTAGGCAGAAACTCATGCTCATTTACAGCTAGCAATACCAATTGTGGCGGAGATCCGGACCCTAACAAGCCAAAAAGATTAGTTGCTATTTATGAATGTAGCTCTTCTCTTCTTCCTTCTACATTTGACTGGAGAAATGTCAATGCTTCCAACTGGATGACTCCTGTTAAAGATCAAGGAAAATGCGGGAGCTGTTGGGCATTTGCCGCTGTGGGAGCTGTGGAAGCACAGAAAAAAATAGAATATAACACTCCTACTACCAATTCAGACTTGTCTGAACAAGATCTTGTTTCTTGTAGCGGTCCCTATATTGGTGATTGTAACGGCGGATTTCCAGAATATGCATTAGATTATATGGAAGGACCTGGTGTGGTAGATGAGGCTTGTTTTCCTTATACTGGATGTAAAAACTATACATACGACAATTCTACAAAATATTATAACTGTAATGAGGAATACGCCTGTGCCAGATGCTCTGGCTGGCAAAACAAACTGCAAAAAATTGGCGGATATAATGCTAGTCCATATCCTTATTATGTTGTTATTTCTGAAAATGACCCTAACATTAATTATACTTACAAAGGAATAGTACTCTTTTCTCCGAATCCAGAAAAGTATATATCAGAAAACGGCCCTGTGTTAGCATTAATTGATATGAGGAGTGGTCATTTTGTTAACGGAGTTTATACCGGGTGCGATTATAGCGGTTATGATCATGCAGTAGTGCTTGTAGGCTATAACCGTACAGGCAATTACTGGATAGCAAAAAACAGCTGGGGCAGCACTTGGAATGGTGATGGCTACTTTAAAATAGATTATAACGCCCAGGGTTCTTGCTGGCTCTTCCCGGTTTTTAATATTTATGCAAAACCTGATACTTGTGTAGACACTAATCCATACGCAAACACTCCAGGGTGGAGTGCGACACTAGTAAAGTCAAATATAAGTGGATTGCTGCATGAAGCTCCATATTTCTATTCTGATTACTGTCTTAATTCTACAACTGTAATAGATTATTGGTGTAATTGGTACGCTTATGTGTTTTTCCCCGGACAACTTTCTATTGGCACGTCGACTTATGATTGTACATATCTTGGTTCCTTTTCTTGTTCAGATGGAGCATGCAGACCGCAACCTGCGGCAGCTCTCAAAGGAGGCCCAAATGGTCAGCTATACGTTCCAAACTTGACCGCCGGCCTAGCTCCCTATGAGTACCTTTCATACAACTATTATCTCAAGGTAGATTTATGGTGCAACATGAGCGATACAAACTGCCAATCCGGGAAATGCGGTTGCACCCGTATGTGGTGCGACCAGGCAGGAGGTAAAAGCCCCTACCCAACAATAAAATTCTGGCCTGATGGGAACGTGGATGGGACAGACAGCATCCTCATAAACCGCAAGTTTGGAACATGGGAGGGAAGCACAGGATGGGATTACATGGCAGACTGCGTTCTGGACAGGAATGTTGACGGAACGGATGGTATCACGGCAGCCAGAAATTTCGGGCAGGGTCCATTCAACTATTCAACTGATTTGGCAAACATCAACGTATTATTCGATACTGGCGATGTCGGCTACCCGGATGCAAATGGCTACATAAAAATTCCTTCAGAATCAATGAATTTAGGCCTAGCAGAGAACTTCACTGTCTACAACGGCTCCAAGCCTGTAATGGCGCTGGTGACATTCTACAACAGCTCAATCTTATACCAACTCGCACCTGCAACCAAACCAAGCACTCAAGTCCAGACAACAGCTCTTATGGCACCAACCGTTGAGATGCCGGTAGGAAACACATGGACGATGGCAGTGGTTCTCATAGCAATAATAGGCTTGGTAATTGGCTACTTCGTTGTAAGGGAAGCAATGTTCTCAACTGCAACAAGAAAATCAAAGAAGAAGCAGCTTAACAATCGGCCAAGACCATAAGCCTTTGCTGCTCACCCTACCTTCTCCCTGCTTGCCTTACCAGAGAGCTCAAGCTCAACCTGTAAAGAGCCTTCCTTGCTTGCAGTAACCTTTCTCTGTTCACTCCTAAACCCCTTCTTTGAAACCTTGAGCTCGTACTCCTCTCCATCCATTGCATCAACATAGGCATTTCCAGCAATACCCGGCTCAAGCTTGCCGCTTACATAATTAATGCCATCCAGTGTCTCGCCAAAGCTCAGAGTAGTGCCGCAGAGCAACAGCTCCACATTTGCATTGGGAATTCCTCTTCCATCCTCCTTTGAAATCACCCTCACCTTCAACTTCACCTTACCCGGCATTGAAATTCCACTCTTTACCATGTACCTCTCAACCCTCTTCTCTATCTCCTTTTCGCTCAGGTTCTCATCCTCGTGATGGATGGTTTTTATAAAGAACGGGCCAACCTCAATCCTCTCGCCTTTCTCAATATGCACTGTTCTGCACGCAGCGACACCTGTGGGAAGAGAGAGTAGCTTGGCAGATGCGCCCATCCACAACTTCTCCTCACTTGGGTTGAACTTCAAGTCCTTCAATGCACTTTCAAGGGATTCTGAATCCTGCTTGAAGTAGAAATGCGTTTGGGCGTGCCTCCTCACAACCTCGCTGAGCTGATCCGCAAAATGTGTTATGAGCATCATTCCCACTCCTCTCTTGCCAAACATGCCCAGCTTCCTCTCCAAATCTGCAGTTGCTGTTGCCTCAATATTCACTCCTTCCCTGCCCTGCCTCCTGAATATCATGTGCGCCTCCTCAAGGACAAGCAGGAAGCGCAGCTCCTTGTCGCCTTTCTCATCAAAGTTGCTCAGTACATAGCTGTACACCTGAGCAAGGATGAATGCATATAACAAAGCTCTCTCAAGCTCGCTGCAGCCGCTCAGGTCAAAAACAGCACCGTCTCTTATACAATCCTCAACTCTTATCCCTTCCTTCACTCGGAACTGCTCCTTGAGCATTATCTGCCTGAGGTTCTCCAGAGAGGCACGGATGTTCTGCCCGAACTTTCCGAAGCTCTTTCCCTCCTCATTGGAGTAGAACTCCACAATAGAGGAGTGCACTCCATCATAGATGTCAGTTATGCCTGGCTCTTTATTCCTTGCGTATAGTGAGGTGAATGAATTGAGCATGACATTCCTTATGGGGTTGGTGTAAGGGCCTGCTCCCATCGCATTTGCAAGCAGCAGCGCAAGGTTCTGGTAGAACTGCTCCTTTCTCACTCCACGAGGACACCTCACTAAGTTGAAGGGCACCCTCTCCGAAAGTTTTACCACAAGCATCTCCTTTCTTGCTCTGGCAAGCGAGGACCACTCGGAGCTTGGCGAGAAGACAATCACCCCAGCTCCTTCGCTTGCGGCATGCCTTGCGATGTTCTTGGCAAGAAGAGTCTTGCCCATTCTCTGCTGCCCAACAATCAGCATGTTGGTGTTATAGCTCATCTTATCTAGGTACAGTTTTCTATGCTTCTTCACCCCTTTCAGAAGCTCCTCCCCCACTTCGATGCTTGCTCCTCCCCCTGAGAGGAACTCCCTGGGAACCTCGCCTATGTCAAGGGCTGTTTCCTCCCTAGCAAACTCCGGAGCAAAATTAACAAATAGAGAGGCATACTCGCCGCTCAGTATCTCCCCTCCTGCAACTGGCATGCAGCTCTTGAGCTCATCACTTGCCTTGACCCTTTCGTAAATGCCCCAGTACTTCCCCCTCAGATGCTGCCTGAGGAGCTCCGCCTTCTCCCCCCACCCAATAAGGCTAACGCTGTATACCGCATCGCTGTGCAGCAATGCATTATTACACATGGCGAGCAGCTCTGCTGCAACCATGGCAACATCTGTTTCCTCATAGTTGGTCCTCTCGCTGAAATGACTGCGCTGCATCCCCTCATAGCCCTGGAGTGAAACGCCTTCCCTGCTGACAGGAGTCAGTTTGCTGAGCTCCTTCTCCCACTGTCTCTTCACCTCGTTAAGTGCCTCCCTCTTCTCTGGGACAAAGGAGACGAGCATGTAGCAGTCGCTATCCCTGAAAGCCATAGGCAGGTCAGCAAGCAGGCTCTTCTCCGCCTTCATTGGATCCTCTCTGTGCGTTGCGAATGGCTCATGGACTGTTGCCGTCTGCTTGAATGGAATTCCGTCATAGCGGAAGGAATTCTTGAACTCGCCAAAGGTTACTCCATCCTCCAACTTTCTGAACTCCAAGCCTGCCACGCTCGCAGCTATGGACTCAACAAGCCCTTCAGGGAAATCAACTGTTATAAGCAACAGTCTCATTTTTTTGAAATCATAGAGAATTGAGAAAGCCAGCCCCTTCAGCTTCTTAATAAAAAGTGAGTGGTTGTCAAACTCCTCGCTGGGTATGCTTTTGAGTTCCCACACCTCGCACTTGCTGCCCCTCCTTAATAAAAAGCCCAATCTCCCAAACACAGCTCCACCACCCAGTAAATATTTAGGAAAAAGGATATTTAATTATGTCTGTCCAGAACCAGCCGTGCTATCTCTTCCTGCCTTATACAACATCAGCTTTACATATACTATTTTGTTATGTAAAGCTTCCCATCCTTCACTTCAAGGGCAACCTCATCCCCTTTCTCAAGCTTTCCCCTCATGCTCTCGGGTATACGGATCCAAAAGCGAGCCCCACCCTCTCTCTCAAATTTCGTAATTTTTGCGATATTGCGCGTCCCTCCCACTTCCAGCCAGAGTGATTTATTGAGCCCGTCATCCTCGAATGTCCAGAACCCATACTGCCCCGGCTCAAGATGCGCTTTCTCAGTTATTTCTGCTGGAATCTTGGTCCCTGCCACGATACCTCTTTCGCCAATCCACTGGATTTTCCTTGCGTACGGCCCAGCCCCCTCGGATTTCCTGACTGACAGCCGCCCTCCCTCCTCCTCCTTCCACCGCGCATAGTCGCCAACCTTCAGCCCGCCGGCAAGCAACATATTCGCGGGAATCCCAACTATCAACGAAGCATATTGTGGTGAGGTACGGCTAAGCCGAATTTTCATCGGCATTTCTGTTTCCTTGAGAGGAGCCAGCGTCAAAGAGTTCCCCTCCCAGTTAAGCTTGCATGACATTCCGCCTTCCAACCCCATAAAACTGGCTATCCTTACGGGAATAGTTATGGACCACTCATCTGTGATTTTCCCAAAATGAGATTCTTCACCCATCATGCGCCTGAAGAACTCCCACCCTCTATCCCCCATCTCGCCCTCAAGCGTCTTATGCATACTTAAATTAGCTCATTTTCAATATTTAAGCTTGCTTTGACTCGAGAGCTACTTCCCCAGGAGCTTTGATACTTTCCTCCTCACCCACTCGGGGCATCTTTTCAGATATCGGCCCATCTTCTCCTCATCCATCCTCCTCTTAATTTCCCTGAGGGTTGACTCATCAAGCGGCTCATTGAAATACGCGAAGTCCACCAGCGTCTTCTCGACATCGGAAACCGATATCCATACATCATGATACCTGATGCTCTCAAACCCGAAGAACATGCCTCTTCCTATCCTCCTGACAAGAACATTGCCGCCGAGCATCGTTCTCATCCCGCTCCGCACCCTCCGAGGGGTTATGATTATGGTGTTCGTCTCCTGCTCCCATAGGTTATGCAGGGAGAGCGCATCCTGCAGCCCGTGATAGGAGGGAGAAAATGCAAAGCCAGCGAGCATCGGGTCCTCCCTGAAGGTGTAGACTCCTCTCTTCAATTTCTTTATTCTCCCGCTCCTGAGCAGGTTCGTTATGAGCATGTAGACATATCCCTGGCTGGCGCCGCGCGCTGTCAGGAAAAGCCTCGCATCGGAAATCGTGAATACCGGAAAGGAGGAGAAATGTTCAATGAGATTTTTCATGTATTTCATTGGGAAAACCTCGAGGAAAGAACTTCGACCATCTGCCTGAATGAGGGCGCAACCCCACTGTATACGACTGCTCTGAGGTTCTTCTCGTCAAGAGGCGGCGTCATTCTCTGCAGGAATTCCCTCATGCCCAGCACATTTGCAGCATGCCTGCTCAGGTGGTATATGTCGTAAATGTCCCTGATAAGCCTCCTCCCCCTGTAGGCTGCCATCTTCTCTTCAATGAGGGCTTCAGGGGAGAGTGTGTAAATATCCATTCTGCTCCCGTCGACCTTCTCGTACTCGCCAACAACTTTTTCAACTCTCTTTCTGATGTTTATCTCAAGCCTGACCTCAACCGAGCCGTTTGAAACCTTTGTGAAGACCAGGTTTGCAGTCTGCTTGTATTTTGTCACCTCAAGGCTTCTTGCTGCTGCTTCCCTTAAGAACAGCTCCCTGAAACCCTTCCCTGTATTTGCATAGAAATCCAAATCCTCCGAGAACCTGTTCCCCTGGTAGCACCTCCAGATTGCGGTTCCGCCATGGAGCACCGGCTTTTCCTGCTGGAATGCGCCGTACAGCATCTCCACCAGCTCATCCTGCAGCAGGGCGACCTCCCGGTGGGTTCTCTTCCTGAGCCTTTTCGAGAGCGGTATTTCCATGTTTTATATTAATGAACGTAACATATAAAAAAGTATATGTTTGGTTAATTATATGGGTTAATCACTACGCCAGGTCTTTGTAACCATAGTTACATACTCTCCAAAGCTGCGTTTCTGCTCCTCTGCTGGTTGCTCAACTGGTTTTTTCTGCTTTTCCGGCATGGTTAAATTATGCCTCTTTCGATATTTAAACCCTTAAGAAACCGAGTCTTTTCCATCTTGTAAACTTTTGGGAAAACTTTAATCAAAAACAACAGCTTATCTCTTCCTGCCTTTCCTCTTAACTTTCCTCATTTTCCTTTTTACCGGCCTTTTCTTCATAACTCTCCTTGCCTTCCTTTTTATCAGTCTCTTCTTGATTTTCCTTGCAGCTACTTTTGCTTTCTTCCTTGGCTTCCTCTTCCCCACCTTTTTCTTTTGCTTCTTTGCAATTTTTTTCTTAGGTTTCTTCTTTGCAACTTTTTTGGGTTTCTTCATATCACTAATTCTTTTCGTGAGATTCTCAATTTTCTTCGTGAGTTTCTCAATATCCTTCATCGCCCTGTCCTTCTCCTTCAAGACGAGCTTCATCTTCTTTTCAGCAGCATTAAGAGATTCTTTTCCGCTCTTTTCCATGCTCTCAATCTTCTCAGCCATCACCTTGATTTTATTCTCCAGTATCCTGACATTGCCTTCTAGCTCCTTCCCAATCTTGCTGGCCTTTCTCTCGCTGTTCTTCAGCATCTCATAAGCTTTGACTTTCTCCTCGTTTATCTTGGAGAGCTCCCCGGACAGATTGCTGGCATCGTTCTCAAGCTTCCTATTCTGCCTGTTGAGTTCCGCAACCTGCTCCTCCAGCTCCCTTATCATGGCGTTCTTCTCAGCCTCAACCCTGGCAACATATGTTCTCTCATCCTTCAATGTCCTCTGGAGCTTGTCAAACTCTCTCTCAGTAACATAACCGACGCCCTTCATTATACCTTCAAACATTGTAAACACCCATCACTCTATTGCTTTTCTCTCTTATAAATTTATCCCTTGTGACATGCTCCACCCCTAAAGGGTGTGGGTTTCCCGCTCACCATGTTAACTTAGAGATATCTTTATAAACACTGAAATTACATCTCATTCAAAGGTGAACTTTGAGGTGGTAGAATGGATTTTAAGAAGATAATTACTGCAGCAATGATACCGACAATTGTGCTGATTGTCCTGGGAGTGATAAATGCTTTGCTGAACTTCGTCATAACAAAGTATCTGCCGTTACTATGCTTCCTACCAGCGCTTCTGACTCTCCCGATATACGTTATCGATCTCGTAGTGCTGGGTTACGCAGGATACTCTGCAGCTAAAAAATACCAGCTCGATTTGGTTGGTGCAGCTCTGACAGGCGCTTTGGCAGGATTTATGTCCAGCGTGATATCCCAAATAGTGTCAGTAGTGCTCGCAGCAGCTACTGGAACTCTGAACATCCTGGGATGGGTCATCGTGTCAGTAGTTCTAGTTGTTGCAGCTGTAATGTTCGGGTTACTGCTAGGCGCAATAGGTGGGTTCCTAGGCCAGGGCAAGAAGAAGTGAATTACATCCCTTTTTTCCAATTTTTTTTCTTCGCTAGCATATTTTCAGTTATCTCGCACTGATAGCTGTAGATAGCCATTAGCGTTCTCTCATCCATACCGGTCGCCTCTTTCTAAGGACTCAAGAACTTGGAATAACTTATATTTAAACATTACGTTTGGTTGGCGACACCCTAAAAACTACGACTATGCGAATAGGGTAAAAAGATGGAATGCCCGATACCTTCTCAATTCTAAGCTCCTTTGGAGTAATCCTCTTCAGCATCTCAAGGCTGAACGAGTGAAGATGCCAGTCCTGCTTCTCGGGAACAGTGGGCAGGAGAAAACTGAACAAACCGATGCTCATAGCTGAGGCTTTCACGCTCTCAATGTTCCTCTCATTGGGAACAGTGACAACAACCTTCCCACCAGGCTTGGTGACCCTTGCTGCCTCTTTCAATATCTTTCCAGGCTCGGGGTTATGCTCAATTACTTCAGAGCATACTGCCGCATCAAACGAGCTGTCCCTGAAGGGAAGTTTCTGCGCGTCTCCAAGCACAAGCTTTGCCCGTGGCAGCCTGCCCCTTGCCTTCCTCAATGCCTCTTTTGAGAGATCCAGACCCACCGCTCTGTCTGCTCCAATCTTCTCAAGAATCACACCCTCACCGCAACCTATGTCGAGCACCTTCCTCTCTGAGGCAACCTCAGCGACTACCTGCCTCGCCCTCTCATTCTCGATCCAAGCTATAAAGGGGTTGGGATTGTAGTAAGCCTTCTCATTGCCGAATCTTAGGAACATGGTCTCATTCCAGTCCCTGAATTCTTTTCGCGAGGAAAATTTTCTCATTGTCCCCTTTCTCCTAACCATCTGAAGTGTCATGATAAAGAAAAGCTTTCAGTTTGATTAATCTCATCTAAGCTTTTCGGGATGAGCCGCTTAACCTCCTCACCCTCTCAGTATACTTCTTATAGGAACTTGTTATAAGCTCTCTGTCCTCGTCCTTCAGCTCTCTCACAACCTTTGCTGGAGTTCCAAGCACGAGAGTGTTTGGTTTTATCTTCATCCCCGGGGTAACAACCGCTCCCGCCCCTACTATAACCCAATCTCCTATTTCAGCTTCATCCAATATTATGGAGCCTATCCCAACCAGCGCATTGCTTCCAATCTTCGCTCCATGCACAACTGATGAATGCCCCAGAGTGACATTATCGCCAATCTCAACTCCCTCACCATGCAACACGCAGTGCTCCTGTATGTTAGTATTCCTTCCAATGCTTATCCTTCCCTCATCCCCTCTTATTACTGCAAAAGCCCATACGGATGAATTCTCACCCATGGAAATATCCCCTACAACTTCCGCTTTCGGGTGGATGTATTTCATAAAACCAACTCCCTCTATTTGATAAAGCCAAGTACGGAATCCATTTTCATAAGAGTTTCAAGTGCTTTCTCAGCATTTTTCTTTCCAAACTTTTTCTTCTTTATAAGCTCCTGCAACGAGCAGACAAAGTAGCAGAACATCTCAGCTGCTTCAGGTATCTGAAAATCATCCTCAACATATCTTCTGAACTTGGAGAGGGTTTCTCTGCAAAGCTCATCCGCCTCGGAGTTCTCCTCCCAGAATTTTCTGTGGCACAAAACCTTCGCGCAGTTCTTGCACCTTCTTATCTCAATGGCCGTCCTCCGCAGACTACTGAATGTGAAGTTGAGCCTCTTCCTGTAGTGCTCCTTCAGGAGGTGCGCCCGTATAACGTCATAGCCGTAACCCATCTTATGTATGTCATCCACAGTGTAAAAATTCCCAAGGGACTTGCTCATCTTCCTACCCTCTATAATCAGGTGCCTCACGTAAAACCAGTAGTTTGCAGGCATCCTGCCCGTTGCTCCCTCGCTCTGAGCTATCTCATTCTCATGATGGGCGAATATGTTGTCAATTCCTCCCATGTGTATATCAAACGGAATACCGAGGTATTCTGAGCTCATCGCACTGCACTCTATATGCCACCCTGGCCTCCCCCTCCCAAGCTCGGTGTCCCAGTAAACATCCCCATCGCAGCTTTTCCATGCTTTCCATAGCAGGAAATCCCCCGCCTCCCTCTGATAGTAGTCATCCTTGTAGACTCTCCTGTCCAATGAATTCTTGAATTTCGAGCGGGACAACCTCCCATACTCGGGGAAGCGCGAGACATCAAAGAAGATGTTGCCTTCTCCGTCTTTGTAAGCCCATCCCCTCCTTATAATCCTCTTTATCATTGCAACCATTGCAGGTATGTTCTCAGATGCTCGGGGGTAACAATCCGCAGGAAGCATGTTAAGCTCGTGTGAATTCTTCATGAATATCTCTTCATTTCTCCTTGTTATGTTTCTCAGCCTTCTCATATTCCCTGCGGCAGCTTTCACCGCCTTGTCCTCAACATCAGTTATATTCATCACATGCTTCACTCTGTAGCCTTCAAACAGCAGGACTCTCTTCACAACATCCTCAAACACATATGTGCGGAAGTTGCCCAGGTGTGGCTGGGAGTATACGCTGGGACCGCAGGTGTAAAGCCTGACCACTCTGCCTATTGGTTTAAACTCCTCCTTTTTCCTAGTAAGAGTGTTGAAGACCTTCAGCATAGACTCACTTTGATTGCTGCATTCTGCCAAAGCTTATCGTCCCAATCCACATCATTATAACTGAGAAAGCTATGAGGACTGAAAAATCCTTCAACGTTGAAAATTCCTGAACTCCAAGTATGGCGCCTCTGAGCAAATCTACTCCATAGGTTAGAGGATTTATCTGCGTAATTATCAACAGCCATGAGGGCAGGTTTGACACTGGGAAAAGAGCTCCGCTGAAAAAGAAGAGCGGCCATACCACGAAATTCATAACCAACCCGAATGCTTCCTGGTTGGTTAGGTTTGAACCCATTACGAGGCCTAGGCTTACCATTGCCACAGAAATTACAAATAATATCAGCAAGGAATACAGGAATACCAGAGGCGTTATCGGCATGCCTATCAGAATTCCCAGTATGAGCAGAATTATAGACTGCAGCATAACATCTGTGCAGCCCCCAAGCATCTTACCAAGAAAGACGCTTGACCTGGAAACGGGAGCAACTAGAACCTCCTTGAGGAAATCCAGCTTCCTATCCCAAATTATGTAGACTCCGTAGAAAATTGAAGTCATGAGAAGGGACATGCTAAGCACGCCGGGATAGATGAAAGCCTGGTAGCCAATACCCTTGTAAATCGGATCCTGGAGGGATACGCTCGCCCCAACTCCTGAGCCGAATGCAACCAGCCAGAGTATTGGGGATATGAAGGAAGAGATGACCCTCTCCTTTTCCCTCAGGTAAACCTTAAATTCCCTCAGCCACACTGCGTATACCGCTTCAAGCTCGCTCATCTGCTCACCGATGACTGCATCATCCTCTCCCAGAAGCCGCCTTCCTCCTCATCGCTCCTTATCTCCTTGCCCGTATAATGCAGGAAAACATCATTCAAGCTCACTGGTCTCACCTCAACAGAGCTTATCTTGCCCACCTCGCAGAGCAGTTTCTGGAGATTCTTGTTCACATCTTTAATAACAACCTGCACATCGCCATCCTTCAGCTCGGCACTTTTCACAAAGTTCAGCTTCCTGATTTTTTCAAGATTGGGCTTATCCATCTTAATCACGACTATGTCCCCGCCGACTCTCTTTTTCAGGTTTGATGAATTGTCCATAACAACAATCTTGCCAGCATCCATTATTGCAATTCTCTTGCAGAGCATATCCGCCTCTTCCATGTAGTGAGTTGTGAGCACCATTGTCATCTCCTCTTCCCTTGAAAGCTTCTTTATGTATTCCCAGATATGCTCCCTTGTCTGCGGGTCCAATCCGAGAGTCGGCTCATCCAGGAAAAGCACCTTGGGGTGATGCATGAGGCCTCGCGCCAGCTCCAGCCTCCTTCTCATTCCACCAGAGTAAACTTTGGTTATGTCGTTTTCCCTATCCTCTAAACCAACTAAATGAATAACTTCGTCAATTCTTTTTTTCCTTATCTCTTTTGGTATCCCATACAGCATTGCATGCATCTCTAGATTTTCTCTCCCAGTAAGCAGGTCATCAACGCTGGGCTCCTGGAAAACTATCCCAATTGACGAGCGGACATTGCTTGGCTGTGCCCTGATATCGAATCCATTCACCTTTGCTGTCCCGGAGGTTGGCTTCAAGATGGTGCAAAGCATGGAAATGGTTGTAGTCTTGCCAGCCCCGTTCGGCCCGAGAAGGCCGAACACCTCCCCCTCCTCGATATCAATTGAGAGGTTGTCCACTGCGGTTAACTTGCCATAGCACTTCGTGAGATTCTTTGTGCTAATAATAGCCATGGAAATACATTGAATATGAAACTTTATAATCCTTGACTCACTGAGGCTTTGCGCATAAATTCACTTTCACTGGAAAGTTACCACAATATAGCGGGAAAGTCCACACCATTTATGGGTGGGAGCATGTCACATTATTGAAGTGAGTATTAAAATTAGAACGATACCCAGTGCCATCGAAAGATTCATTTTCCATGGATCATGCTTGCGTGTTTCCGGCAATAGGTTAGCCGCCCCGAGGTATATAAACTCCCCTACAAATGCTGCCAGTATCAAGGCGAGAATCATCTGGCTTATGCTGACTAAAGTTGCAAACAAGACCCCCAGAACAGGAGCTACTGCATCCATAAGTAAAAACAATTCCGCATTTTTAACAGGGTGCTTGTTCTTTAACATTAACGTAACCGTGTTCGCCCCATCTGTAAAATCATGAAATATAACTGCCAAGGCAACTATCAAACCAGTTGAGGAATTAACCTGGTATGCAGTTCCTATAGCGACCCCATCCAAGAAGCTGTGCACAACCAACCCCCCTGCTCCCACAGGACCCATAATATGTCCGTGCTCCCTTCCTTCATCTTCGTGGTAGTGGTGGGTCAAGAAGTATTTTTCAAGAAGGCTGTAAAAGAAAAATGATGCCACGGCAGTTATCATCACATACTTTACTGGCAAATCGATTGATTTTGAAATCTCCAAGCTCTCCGGCAATATGTCAAAGAACGATACTGCAATCAAGCTTCCCGAAGCAAATGCGAAAAAGTACGGTAGAACCTTTCTGAACCTTATGGTGACTGCACCGCCCATAAGTGTTGACAGGAACGTTACAAAGGCCATGCCTACAATGACAGGATTCATAACTCCACCAGTCTAGACTTTCTAGACAGAAGCACCACGCCCTGGCCGGGATTTGAACCCGGGTCACGGACTCGACAGGCCCGGATGCTGGACCACTACACTACCAGGGCAATCCCGCCAGGGTGATTTGAACACCCAACCATCCGGTTTCTGCTGGAAGAAAACCAGCAAAGCAAGCTACAGCCGGATGCTCTACCAAATTGAGCTATGGCGGGAGCGCATATCTTTTTCACATTCATACATTTAAAAGTATTTGGGTTCGGATTAGAAGTGTTTGTAAACTCAATAGATTTTTACTGGATCCTTCTCAAACTTCTCGAAATTCTTTTTTCTTCTTCATCATTCAAGATGTTCTGCCCTAACTCCTTTGACGCTTCTCCTCTTCTCGCTGTGTCTTCTGCTGATTCTTCTATGAGCCCTCTCTTATATCCAAAGCAACGACCTAACCTGCACCGCCTCACCATTATCTAGCAACTATCGTCTAAAATTGCCCTCTATTCTCGTCTGCATATCAAATAATTCTTACCTAGTTGTCTTTTAAACGCAATATTCAGTCCTGTGGTTCTATATGCCAAACCAACTTTCCAATTGATATCAAACCAATTTTTCCATATAATTTTGAATTGTTTCAAAAATGCCCAAATTCTCAGACGTTATAAATTTTAAAAATTCCCTACTCATTTTCAAGCAATACACTTTATAAATCTTTGCTTACTAATCATAATCAGTCATTAGTCTATAATTTAGGGGTGGATGTAAGAGGTGAACTTGTGCGCATAGCAATGCTAGGATGGGAATTCCCCCCTTTCAAGAGCGGGGGGCTTGGAGTCCACTGTTATGAGCTCACAAGCGCCTTCGCACGTAAGGGCATTGAAGTAGACTTTTACATGCCGCGCACAGAGTTCGAGATGAAAGGAACTACACCGAGACTGATTCAGGTTATGCCAGTCCACTTTGGCCCGTATACGGCGAGAGAGGCTTATGGTTTCGATTTCATGGGCCGCGTGCTGCAATACAACATGAGGTGCGCTGAGGAAGTGGAGAAGAACAACAGAGAGAAGCCCTATGATTTGATTCACAACCATGACTGGCTCACTGTGAGAGCGGCAGTGCTTGCAAAACAGAAGATAAGGAAACCGCATGTTTTCACCGTGCACTCCACAGAGTACGACCGTTCAGGCATGGGCCCGAACCAGCAGATTCTCGAAGTAGAGAGAATGGGAGTGCATTCTGCGGACAGGGTCATAACAGTCAGCCATATGATGAAGAAACAACTTACTGATAAATTCGGCGTGGATTGCAGCAAGATAAGAGTTATTTACAATGGAGTTGACCCTGACAAATTCAAGAAGAAGTGGGAGGTAAAGAAATACTCAAAAGAGAGGGTGGTGCTTTTCCTCGGTAGGATGGCAGAGCAGAAAGGGCCTGTGCAATTCCTCCAGGCAGCCCAGAAGGTTCTCTCGGTTGTGAAGAATGCGAGGTTCGTCATGGCAGGCGGAGGGGACATGCTTCCCTACCTTATAAACTACTCAATACAACTTGGCATAAGCGACAGGGTTACCTTCCTCGGTTACCTTCCTGAAAGCCAGCTTCATGAAGCATACGCAAAGAGCGATGTCTATGTTCTGCCAAGCGTCTCTGAGCCATTCGGCATAACTGCCCTTGAGGCAATGGCAAGCGGCACCCCTATAATACTCTCAAAGACATCCGGTGTGAGTGAGATAACTCCTCATTGTTTGAAGGTTGATTTCTGGGATGTGAACAAGATGGCAGAGTACATCATAGCGTTGCTCAAGTACAGGGTGCTCAACCATGAAATGGGAATGAATGAGGTTGAGGATGCAAGGAAATTCAGCTGGGACAGGGCAGCAGATGAAACTCTAGGTGTTTACAGGGAGCTGGTTTAAATGCCGTCAATATGTTTTTACTTCCAGGTGCACCAGCCTCTCAGGATGAGGCGCTTCTCTATTTTTGAGGATAACAATGGCGATGCATACAAGCTGTACTTCAACGATAAGCTGAACAGGGAAGTGTTTGAGAAGGTTGCCAGGAAATGCTACCTGCCTACAAATTCAATCATGCTTGATCTGATAAACAGGTTCGATGGAAAATTCAGGATATCCTACAGCCTCACAGGAGTTTTCCTAGACCAGTGCAACGAGTTCAATCCAAAGGTGCTGGAGTCATTCGAGGAGCTGGCAAAGACTGGATGTGTTGATTTTCTCGATGAGACCTACAACCACTCGCTTTGCAGTCTGTTCCAGGATAAGACAGAATTCAAGGAACAGGTTGAGTTGCACACAAAAGCGCTTAAAACATATCTCAAATGCAGACCGGTTGTTTTCAGAAACACAGAGGCTCTTTTCACAAACGATATAGCGAAGCTTGTGGAGGGCATGGGATACAAGGGTATGGTCACTGAGGGGTTTGAAAGAATCCTTGGCTGGAGGAGCCCCAACTACCTCTACAGGGTGAAGGGATGCAGCTCAATCAAGGCATTCCTCAGGAATTACAGGTTGAGTGATGATGTCGCCTACAGGTTCTCAGCCCGCTGGTGGAGCGAGTACCCACTCAAGGCAGATAAGTATGCGGCATGGCTAAGCAGATCTGAAGGTCCTCTTGTGAACATATTCATGGATTACGAAACATTTGGTGAGCACCAGTGGGAAGACACTGGCATATTTGAATTCCTGAAGAGGATGCCCGAGGAAATACTGAGGTACGGTAACCTGAATTTCAAAACCCCCAGCGAACTGGTTGCCCTTGAGCCTGTAGGTGAAATTGACGTGCCAACCCCGCTTTCATGGGCGGATATGGAGCGGGATGCTTCAGCCTGGCTTGGCAACGAGATGCAGAGGGTCTGCTTCAGGATGCTTGAGGGACTGGAGCCCATGGTGAGGGAAGCAAAGGATGATGAGCTCATGAGAATCTGGAGGATGCTGCAGAACAGTGACCAGCTGTACTACCTCTGCACGAAATCATGGGCAGATGGGGACGTGCACAAGTACTTCTCCCCATTTGATACACCCTATGACGGTTTTATAAATTTCATGAATGTGCTTCAGGACCTGAGACATAGACTGAAGCAAAAATTAAAGATGGAGGATATGAGGTGAGTGAATGGCGAGATACAAACCTAAGCCATACTCCACTGCGCCCTGTCCGCCCGGCAGCGAGTTCATATTCAGAATGCCGGATGGGAGGGAGGTGGGGAAGGCAAAGAGCGTGGCGGATTTTGTGAGGATAGTGAAAATAGCTCCGCTTTCCTCTGTGCTCAACCACGCAAACGGCGGGCATCTCTCCCCATGGCTTGAGATGATGGGCGAGAAAGAGCTTGCGGATAGAATAAGGGGTATAAAAGGGAATGACGAATCTGTGAGAAAAAAGATTGTGCAGGCGTTGTGATCATACAAGGGAGCGTCCTAAGTATGCCAGCGCAACGCACTTCAATATCTTGCCTGCAAGGCATGCGAGTAGAAACTTCCATGCAGGGTATTCCAATGCTCCAGCGGCAAGTCCTGCAACATCAAAGAATGGATTCGGGATAGCTGCGAATATGAAGATTGTCAGAAAGCCATTCCTCCTCATCCATCTTTTTACAGTTTTGTAAATTCTTGTTTTATTTTTTTCAATTGCTAGCCTACCGCCGCAGCCTGCAAAATAACCGCTGAGCTCGCCCAGCGCGCTTCCTATACCTGCTACAATTCCAACACGGAGAGGGTTGAGGAACATGCCTGCAATTGGAACTCCGACAAGCCCAGGAGCGGGCAGGAGAATTGTGGCGCTTGAGATGAACATCAGGAGAAAAACTCCGAGGTAACCCAGCGTATACAGCCTTTTCATTAAAAACTCTGTTGGGTTTGCTACATAAATCAGAGCTATTAGAACTATGGCAAGTACCGAAGCGACCAGCTCCCACCTGAAAACTTTTTTCTCAGTTTTTTTCAAACTACCACTTATCACTAAGACAACTACAACTATTTATATAAGACCTATTAATTATTATTACTGGTTTCATGCCCACGAAAATGCTTGAGAAGGAAACTCCCAAGGAAGTTGTCAAGGGCGACCTTGAGTCTTTGCTGAGCAAGCTGACCGAGGAAACGAAGAAGACGACCAAACTCAAATCCCTCAAGGACCTCAGATTAAAGGCAGCTCTCAAGGAAGTTGAGGCGAATACCGCATTCGCGAATGCACTGCTAGTCATGGCAGGCTGTCTCTTCCTGCTCATTACGTTCCCACTCTACCCAATCTGGCTCATCCCGTTCATAGTCATCCTAGTCGGCTTCGTAGCATACCACCACGCTCCTCTTGGGACAATGATGAGCACATTCGTCGCATTCCCGGCAGTTGCGTACCAGTCGCCGCTCTTCGCCTGGTTCTTCACAATGGTAATATCGATAACTCTCATAGCGTCATTCACCTACTGGCAGGTCATCTGCCTGCTGTTCATAACAGTGTTTGCACCCTTCAACTCGCTCGGGTTCTTCATTCCAACACTCCTGACATTCGCAGCCCTCTACCTTGGCTCTAAGAGGGGTTCCGTAATAACCCTCATAACAGTTCTGCTTGTCCTCATAATATCCATAATGTGGGGCGTGAACGAAACAGGCACTGTCAACAGCGCGTTCATCATCTACAACCCCCAAAAGCTTTCAGAGCTGTACACGCGAGGAGGGGGGGAGTTCTCCGCACTTTCAAAGCATACGCCCGCACCAGATGTGTCTCTGCTTGGGGATGATATCATAGCGGCTTTTGCGAACCTCTACAAATGGGATAGCATGCAGTATGTGGGCACCTCAATAAATGCAATACTGGATGCGCTGCTCATACTCTTCATATCAGATTCGGCATCCATCCAGCTAATCTGCTGGATTGTTGCGGCATTCCTCACAGGCTCCATAGCTGGTGTGCTCAACAGCAGATACAAAAGCTCAGTTGCCGCCTTCTCTTTCCTTATTATTCCCATAGGCTACTGGCTTTCATGCGCGATATCCAGCCAGCCATTCAACCCGTTCATCTTTCCAAGCGTGCTGCTGGGAGTAGCAATGGTCTTCTTCCTCGAACAAAATGGAATAGACATCTCAAGGGAGGTTACTGTAACAAAGATGGAGAAGGCTGGCAAGTTCAGGAAGTTCGGAATCCAGGATCTGAGCCTTGCGCCAGGAGTCGAATCCCTTGATGATATAGGCGATTACGAAGAGACTAAAAAGGAGCTTGTGGAGGCAATCCTCTGGCCGCTCACCAAGAAGGAGCTCTCCACTGCCTACGGGCTAAAGCCCCCGAGAGGTATACTGCTCTTTGGACCGCCGGGTACAGGCAAAACCATGATAATGCGGGCCATGTCACGGGAGATGAAGATAGGCTTCTATTACGTGAAGTGCAGCGACCTGCTCTCCGAGTGGTACGGGGAAAGCGAGAGGAATCTGAGCGAGCTTTTCAGGATAGCGAGGTCATCGGCCCCCTGCGTGCTTTTCTTTGATGAGATAGACTCCATAGGCAGAAAGAGGGAGAAATATTCATCAGATGACGTTGCCCCTAGGCTTTTGGCGCTGTTCCTCTCTGAGCTGGATGGGTTCAAATCGACAAAGAACGTAATAATCGTAGGTGCAACAAACGTGCCGGAGGAGCTGGACAAGGCGCTGCTGAGGCCTGGGAGGTTCGACAAGATAATATACATGCCACTCCCGGACAAGGCAGGCAGGAAGCAGATATTCAAGCTGCACACAAGAAACTTTCCCCTTGCAGATGATGTTGACTTTGACAGGCTGGCCGAGAAGACGGAGAGGTACTCGGGAGCCGACATACAGAATATATGCATGGAGGCAGCAAGGAAGGTCGCCAAGATGGCAAGCGAGACAAATGAGGTTATACCAGTCTCCGTGGAACATTTCCTATCGGTTCTTGAGACTGTCAAGCCCAGCGTATCAATCGCAGACCTGCAGGATTATGAGAAGTTCAGGCTGGACTTCGAGAGGCGCACAGCTACGCCAAAGGTGAGGAATAAGGCAGAAAAGACCAGGTGGGAGGATGTTGTGGGGCTTGACGATGTGCGCCAGCTCCTCATTGAAGCTGTGGAGCTACCACTACTGCACGAGGATTTGCTGAAAGAATACAATGTGACCCCAATCAAAGGTATACTGCTCTTTGGACCGCCAGGATGCGGGAAGACAATGATAGTCAAAGCTGCTTCCAATGAACTCAATGTAGCGTTCATACACATAAGTGGTGCGGATCTCACGAAAGCAGGCTATATGGGGGCTGTGAACATCATAAAGGAGAGCTTCAACAGGGCAAGGGAGCGAGCACCTGCATTGATTTTCATAGATGAGATAGATGCCATCGCCCCGAGCAGGGATCATTACTCATCCCCAGAGAACGAGAAGCTTGTGGCCCAGCTCCTTGATGAAATGGACGGGGTAAGCGATCTGAGGCAGGTCATGTTTGTGGCAGCAACAAACAAGCCTGAGAGGATAGACCCTGCGCTGCTGAGGCCCGGAAGGCTTGACAAGATAATACTTGTGCCGCCTCCTCTATTTGAGAACAGGAAGAGCATCTTCCAGCTCAACCTCGCAGGAATTCCTCTTGACAAGGACTTCAACTTCGAAACACTTGCGGCCAGAACAGAGGGTTTCACAGGTGCAGATATAGCCTCAGTTTGCCAGGAAGCGAAGATGGAGCTTGTGAGGAAGAGGATAGGCGGAAAGAGAACAACGCTTTCCATGGATGCAATGGACAGGATACTTTCAAAGAGAAGGCCGTCTGTTACGCTGCAGCATCTCCAAGTGTACATAAAGTTCCTGGAAGAGTATGGAGAAAGGAAGTAGAACCGCCGTCGTAAAATCGAAGTCTGTATTAGACAGATGACGTAACTTAATATTTAATTTATAAATTAAAATTGCTATATATCCGAAACCTTTAAATAGCCTATAAAGTTAATCAACTATGATCACCATTATTGATGTGTGCCGAGTAGGCTCTTGGCAGCATATGAGATAAGGGTGTGTGGGCAAGTGTCGCCGGTAATCCTTGTATGAGTATGCCCAAAGTACGAGGCGACATAAAAACGAGGTGAGAAATTGAAAGGATTGAATGTGAAAAGGATTGCGGCCTTAGCTGCTGGTGCAGCTATACTGGGAGCAACTCTTGCGTATGCAGGGGCTGTGACCTATAGCAATACACCCATCATAAGTGCAGATGGGGCACCACAGGTTAAGGTTGTGGTCGGAACGAATGCAGCAGCATCCGACGGTGTTGCAGCAGCCAACATAGCTGCGTTGATTGGGAACTTGGCTTTCAAGTCCCAGACAATAACGCCAACTGTTGGTGGACTTACCAACCTAGGGTGCACAGTGAGTGGCGCTGGAGGAACTGGAACATGTGCCGTGAGCAACCAGAAGGTCACATTGGATGTGACTGTCCCTGGTACAGTAGGCGGCGTGTATCCGTTCAACATATACATAAACGACTGGATTGACAAGAAGCTCGAGAACAGACTGGTTGTCGGAGCGGACGACGTCTACAACACACAGGTTGCCTGGTCGCCGTTTGTCTATGACCCAGCATCTGCCAATCAGATATCGGGTCAGTGGTCCTCCTTCAGGAGGGTAACCGCAACCGACTTCCCGACGCTTCAGTCGCCGTCTGTAACAGACCCCTACGCAAACAAGCAATACACCGAGGAGCAGACCCTGTGGTTCCAGGGCCATGGCAAGTACGACTCTTCAAGCAACAAGAAAGCCCTTGTAGCTGAGAAAGTAAAGGGTGCGTACCAGATTGAGTTCACGCAGGACCAGGCCGGAATTCCGACTGGAACATGCGATGCAACATCAGTAACAAATCTGGATACCCAATTCTCGAACAACACCAACAACCAGGGTAACTACAACCTATGCCCTGACAGCGATAAGACGGACAGGCACAGAGTGTCTGTAGGCTTCCTTGGAGACACGTACATAATAAGCCAGATGACTCCACCAGCATACCCATACGCAGCAGATTCAACCTGCTCCGGAGTTGCCTTAATAAATGGCAGTGGATACCCATTGGTATCCAGTACAAGTGAGTGCACTGGTGGTTCAATAGCACTGGCAAAGGAGAGCGCATATGGACATGTGCATGTAGGTGAGAACCTCTCAGCCGGCGCATACACATTGAAGCTGGTTGATATTGAGGCACCACTAGGAGGCGGAGCAGAGTCCGCAGCTTCAATTGCCATATACGACTCTACCGGGGCGCTGTTGCAAGAGGACAAGGTCCAACCCAACGAGCACTATACATGGACGGCCCCAGATGGATCCAAGGTAAGGATCAGGGTCTACAAGACAAACCCAGGTTACTACGCCTATGCAAAGTGGGCTGAGATGGCTGTATATTCCCAGGAGTTCACCATGAACGATGGGCAGCAGCTGAACACTGACAACCAGAACTGGCAGGTTAGGCTTGTTTGGAGAAACAACCAACCAACCTACCTAAGCAAGGGCGCTGATGCACTGAGGAAGATAATAATATACGACAACCACTTCCCGCAAACGGCGGACGAGCTGATGTCTGGTGATACATACAACGTAATAACATCACCAGTCGCATTCCAGCTGCAGTTCGGCGGTCTAACGCTAGGAACCTCAGACTACGACACTCTGAGCTTTCAGATATCGCAGAACTCTGGGTTCACAATACAGACAAACTACGATGCGCAATGCACAGGAACGGGAAGCAGCGTCGGTTACCTCTCGGGTAACTTCCTTGAGGTGCACAGCAATGTAGCTGGCGCATTCCAGCTGAGTGGCTCAGAAACATACCAGGTCAGTGACTTCTACATCTACATGGGCAACGGCACTGCAGATAGCAGCAACGCATTAGTGGCTGTTGATGGAAACGTACTCTTCCAGAAGCCATCAGCAAGCTGCTACTACACGATGGCAACACAGCCAATAATCTCGTACCTGGCAGGGGATGCAACAGCAGACGACTCCCTTGTGCAATACACCAACCACACCAACTACACTGCTGGTGGTACGGCATACATGTTGCTCAGGGAATCGGCGTCATCCTCATCCGGAATTACGGATAGGTGGCTAGTGCCGATATACCTAGACACAACCGACAACAAGGACAAGTTCCTGCTGACCACATCAGCAACAAAAGAGATATACTACCTAGGAGTGAGCGGTGGGTCGTATATAGACACCAACCTAGCAATAGGCACCACTACAGCCGAGGAAGGCTACTACTCTGAGAGGGGCTCTCAGTTTGCCAGCATGGATACAGGCTCCGTTGTATTCAACAGAGCGAGGAAGCTGGGCGAGCTGAAGTTCTTCGTGAAGAGCCAGGGTGCAAACACAACCACAGCAACCACAATTGGACCTCTTGGTGTGAATGAGACAGCCAACGTCGGTGGTGGAGTGACCATAAAGGTCGACAGCATCACCTCGACAGTTGGAACCTGCACAGCAGGTCCAAACGCACAGTGCACAGTGACAGGCCAGAATGGTTTGACAGTGACTGGAGTCCCGGCAACTGCTGACACAAGAGTTGCCCTACCCATCACAACGGACCCACTGGTACTGCTTGACAGTCAGGCATCATCCTCTGCTACTTTGATAGTAGTTGGAGGGCCGGTTGTCAACACAGTGGCCGACGATGTGATGAAGAACACTCCAGGGCTGACACTGGCAAATCCAGGTGACTACATAGCACAAGCAGTCGGCAACAACAGAATCCTGGTTGCAGGATTCAATGGAGTCGACACAACGACCGCTGCCAACAAATTCATGGCTGACTTGATTGCCGCAGCGCACTAAGTAGTCTGAAAGGGCGCAAGCCCTTTTTTCCTTCTTTTTTATTTTCATAAATACCAGCTTAGGCTTTGCCCTTATCACAATTAAGTTTATATATTGGTCTTCCCAATTTCTTAGCGAGGCGATCAGATGAGAAAGGGAATCTTACTTCTGTCTCTGCTATTGGTAATTTCAATCTCCAAAGCCCAAAACATGACAGACTTCATCACTCCATATCTATATCATGGCGAGAACTATTCAAAAGATGTGCGAGTAGTGAATATAGCTCTGTCCTATGGAAACTACTCCCTTGTAACAATAAACAACACATCCACCTTCCTGCTTAATATGAGCGGGGTTGTATCATTTATCGAAGACCAGGCGCAGGTGTCCTCAATACTCAATGACTACTACAGAGTTTCAGTCTACCCAACAAAAGCTGAACTGGATGACCTGAACTTCTCCTTCAACTCATTTCTCTCAAGCAGAGGTTCTCTTGAGCTCGAATGCAGGGTACTAACCGGGTTGTCAACCCCCGATGGTTTCCCCCAACAAACATGCACAACAGCTAACAGCTGTGAGTCCTGCCGCACAGTTCCGGTCTGCCATGACTACCTGGTCCATACCGTGACATCGCCAGACATCATGTCCAGCCCGCTCGCGCAATCAATTATGGCGATGGAATCCGATTTTGAAATAATAGACAACAACACATTGAACTTTAAAGCGAGCATGGCAAATATGAACTCCGATGTCTCATCCTCCTTAACTGCCATGCAGGGCAGCCTCAGCTCCATTAAGTCCGCTGTGACTGACCTGGGCGTGCCTCCAGCCTCAAGAATCTTTGAACAGTATGCTGTAACCCACAGCAATGATGCCCTGGAGTTCTGTAGGGACTTCTATTCGCCATACAATATCACTGCTCTCAATGATGCAGCTAGCAAGGCAGCTGCCCTGAGCTCTCGGGTCCCCACTCAGAGCATGATAGCTGGCCAGATTGCATCGGTTATAAACAAAACTGCAGAGAGGAAGCTCAACAGAACCGTCAGGGAGCAGAGAGAGGCGTTTGATGCCAAATATGCGGTCTGGCTTGTCATAAGGGACAACATTACTGAGAAGGCGAGTGAGCTGCTCCCGCACGTGCGGGATAACCAGACATCCACTAAACTTGCCGAACTTGATAACCTGCTCTCACAAATAAGGCAGCTTGGCGATGCACGGCAGTATAGCCAAGCAGACCTGCTCGCCCAGAACTTCTCCCAGAGCGCAAATGCAACAGATTCATACATCTCAGGGCTCCTTACATCCTATGATTCTCTTGTAACGGCCAACAGCTCTGCTTCGGATGCGCTTTTCGAGGCGCGCCTGTATGTAGAGCCAGACGACTTTGTTACCCTTGATAAGCTGGAAGGGTTCTACACTCGGAAAGCATCTCTTGAATTCACAGTATACAACGAATCTCCAATGCCCATCTCAGAGGTTAACAATATCACTGACCAGCTTAACAGCATACGGCTGAACGCCAATTCAATAAGAGATGAGAGGGCAAGTGCCAGTTCCCAGCAGGTGGATAACCTCGTGGCAATCATAGCAAAGCCTGCGGTCTCTTTCTCTCTCAATGTTATAAACTCCTTCCTGCCGCTCTCCTATGCAGACAAGGAGAAGGATGCGACTGCAGTAATTGGCGTGCTGCTTGTCGTAGGAGACATCATAATATTCCTCGCAGTCCTGGCGGCATTCTTCTTCCTTGTGCGCTCAAGAAGGATAGAGCTGCATAGATTGGCTAAAATGCTGTGGGCATTCATATTCGCTTTCTTCCTGCTGCTCCTGGTGCTTGGCTCGCTCACCATCTACAGCGTGGCGGACATGCAGTCCCACCCAACAACCTTCGGCCCGTTCCTCTCGGAGTTCAGGAACTCTGCCAGAGTCGGCGTGGTTGCCGAGCTGACAAACCTCAACGGGACGATGAGGGAGAGCATGATAAACTGCTCATCAAAAATTGCATCAAAAATGGAGTCCCTCAAAAAGAGCGTAATATACTATAAATTTGATAATGACAGCTGCATTACAGATAACAACACCATGAGCCTATCCACCTGCCAGAATTCCCTCGATGCCAACCCAATAGTGATACTGCGAAGCGGAGCGGAGAATAAGGCGACGTTCAACGTGTTCTACACAAAAAAGGCAGTTTTTGAAGGTGATGAGGAATTCTTCAGGGAATGCGCCATAACAAAGGTGCTCAGCTAGTGGTTCAATGAAAAAATACATACTTCTTGTATTGCTTCTGCTTGTTGTCGCAGCGGGCGTATACCTCCACTTCCAAGGCGAGCAGCCCATAAGCCTGAACGATTTCAAAAAACAGCTCAACGAAAGCGAGAACATCTCGGTTGTGACTGATACTCGCTCATCCCCTGCCTCAGGCATCGTTATAAACTGCGGGCTTGCAGTGGTGACAAGGGTAAGCGGTATGGGCAAGAGCCCTAGATTTTTTGCCTATGAGGGAGAGCTATGCTTCTACTCAGAACCAGGGTCCAGCGCAATCATAAACTCGTCAATAAAGGACTGTGAATCCCTCATTTCAAACTCAACTGTGTTCTATATACGCTATAACTCTGCAAAAAATTCAACAACTTTCTATAAATCGAGAGCTGTAATGGAAGGAGATGATGACTTCCTGGCGGACTGCCCAATCTCAAAGATAATCTGACTATTTGTACCTCAAAAATGCCCCTATCCCCCTGAACCCCTGCAGGAACTGGCTCCCTTCTGCAGTGTCGGTCGATATCATCTCAACCTTGACATTCTTCGACTCGGCGAGCTCTATGAGCTCATCGGCCAGCTCCCTTTTCTCAACAACCCTCATCTTTCCCCCGCAGGAGCAGTTCTTTGGCTCACCCACTATGCCTGATTCTCTTCTTCCGCAGTTTGAGCACTCTGCAGTGGACCTCCTCACATCAAGCCCCTCCGAGAGCAGCAGCGTTTCCACCTTATTGCCCTCAAGAGCAGCCCTCACTTCCTTCTCTCCGTAGGTGGCCAGCCCATCCTTCACTACTTCCTTCAGGAACCTGTCAACCAGCAGCTTCTCCTTAACTGCCTCCTGCTCTTCAATGAAGGGCTCGGCTTTATCCATCAGCTCCTTTATGCCATACTCCTCGGTATAGCCGGTGTCAACCACCCCCAGCACTTTGAGCTGGTAGTTGAATGGGCTCATTTTCATGAAGTCCTCCTTTGCAGGGCCCGGACCGCCAACTATTATTCCCTTTAGATTCTTAATGTTTACAAACACCTCATCCATTGCCTCCCCAATCCTCTTGTAGTACTTCTCTATGCTCTCCTCTATGAGTCGCTCATACCGACGAGCGCTCTGCCCTCCCTTTCCATGCAGTTTGGAATGCGCAGTCGAGTTCAGCTTCCTCACTATCCTAGTCTGCTTGCCCTTAAGGACTGCAATTGTGGCTTCCCGCCCGTCCATCACAACAAGTCCGTAGGTGTCCTTTGCTTCCAGCATTTCCTCAAGAGGCTCCAGGAAGAAGCTGGAATCGCACCTGTAGAGCTGCACGTGTATCTGTTCAGGTGGCGATATGGAATACAGCTGTATGTCAGGTCTGCCCTGCTCCTTTGAAACATTCCCGCAGAATATGGCAATCCCGTTCTCTGGCGGTTCTCTGAATATCTTGAGGTAGTTGATTATCTTCTCAAGTGCGTCAAGCACGTTCTTTCTTGTGCTTTTTGATTTTATGTTAGCCGCTTGTCCGTACTCTGCCTTGAGTTTGTTGCTTACATCAGCTATGGGGTATTTCGGGGGAATGTAAACAGAGATGAGCTCGGTTCCACTACCCGCAACGTTTCTCAGCTCCCTGAGCTTCTTCTTCATCTCATACATTGCTTTGCTCTTCTCCCCCATGCGAATACCCTTATTAATCGGAATAGTCTCCCGTGCCTCTATAACAAATTTAATCCTAAGATACGTCTAAGCGAACTTCACCTCATCCTCAATTCTGACCCTTTTCCTAACTTCAGCAGGCCAGTTCTTCTCCTCAAGACCTTTCTGGGCGAGCAATGCGCATATCCACCTCTCGAAGCTGCCTCCGCCGCACCCGCTCCACAGCTCACCCTTGCTTGATTTCACGCTGAACGCTTTGGGGTACTTCTCTCCAATCACGCTGATATTCTGGATTTCAAGCCACTCGCTCTTGCCCCTTTCCCCCCTGTATGGAAGGTATGCTTCAAAATCCACAGTTCCGACACCCTCACCTGCCTTGTCCGCCAGCTTCTTATCACCTTCCTGTGCCATCCACCAGGGCACAACAGAATACTTCTTAGTTTCAAGCTCGAGCAGCTCATCAAGTATGAAGGTGAGCTTGTCTTCCACCTCTTTCTCTATGCTCCTTACCTGTTCAGGCGAGCCTATGAAGAGCGTCTCAGCCCTGTGGAACTCCTCAACTCTAGAAATTCCATGGGTGCCGCCAGCCTCATTCCTGTAGGTAGGCCCGCTCCAGTCATACAGCTTCAAAGGAAGGGACTCTTCCTTCACAACTTTGCCCTCGAGGAACTGCCAGAATGGCGGGCATTGGGCGTAGGAGAGAATTCCCACAGGCTCAACCTTCTTCATTATGCCCTCCTTATGAATTTCGCCTGTTATCCGGAAGTAGTCCATTGTATCCTCCCACTCCTTTGGGCTGCTCACCTTCGGCACCATAACATAATATGCATCAGGGTATATGCTCTTTGCATGGCCTGACTTCTTCGGCACATCCCACGGCTCAAACTTGGGGAATATCATCTCCCTGAAGCCCAAAGGCTCGTACAAGTTCTCCAGCAAAATTCCTCTCAGTGCATTCACAAGCGAAGTGAAATTTCTGCCGTAGACGAACTGTCCCTTAGAGTGCGTTCTCCTTATCCAGCTGATGCTCTCAAGCTCTGAGCTGGGGTCTTTGTCAAAGAACATCTTTCTGGGCTTGCTCTCCCAGAGAAGCTTCTTTATCTCCGCCTTGCCCTCGTACTCCTGCCTCTCAGCCTTTTCCGCAACAAGCTCGATTATCCTGTCAACCCCGCCAGCCTCCACAACATCTATTGGCAGCAAGGGGCTGAACCTGATGTCTGCCTTGTCACCTTTAACCTCTATGCTGTCGACATAAAATGCAATTCTGATTGGCGCTTTCGGCTCCCTGCCAAGCTCAACTCCCTTCACTTCCAGCCTTTTAACATCAATTTTCCTCACCCCAGCCTTTATTTTTGCCCCCAGGAGATTGAGCTGATTCCTCAGCCTGAGAAGTGCGTCTGTTGCCCTGACATACCTGCCGCTCGCTATGGACACATTCAACACTTTTCCTTTAACGCTCCATCCCTTGAGCTGTGAAGCCTCGCTCTCCTTGCCCTTGGGAGCGCCTCTCTTGAAAAGCTCCTTATCCGCGTTAACCAAAACTTCTTCTATCTCTTTCTTTTTGCTTTCGATTTCATTGCTGAACTCAACAGCAGCTTCAAGCTCGAACAACATCATAACACCTCTTCGAATTCTTTTTTACACAAGGCGTGACATGCTCCCATCTCTGAAGAGCGTGGGGTTCCCCGCTCGCTTCTGCTAATGCCTCAGTATCTCGCTTCTAGCCTGCTCCACCTGCATCCTCGCAACATCCTGTTTTCTCCTGAAATTTGGGATAAGGGAGTTTGAAAACCTAATCGGCAGCAGCATTTCATAAAGCTCATCCATCCTTGAGAAGTAGTAATCCGCTTTCTTCCTTTCCCCTCTCTTGAGCTCTTCCAGCATTTCTCTCCTCAGCTCGCCCACGCAGTCAAGCAGGCCAAGCAGATAAGCCTTGAATGGAACCCCCAACTCCTCGTAGGTTGGGATGTCCTTCCTTGCAATTATTGAGAGCAGCACCTTTGCCTCGCAGTACTCCTGGTATGCCTGCAGTGCTATGTTGTCAAAGCCCTTCCTGTCTGCCATTTTTTCAACCAGCTTTTCAACAATACCAATCTGCCTCTCGCCTTCCTTCAGCTCCTTGGAGTGGATGCATTTTATGGCAACCGAGCATCCTCTCACAATCTCCCTGGATATTCTGAGAAGGTCATCCTGCTCCCTTTCCTCATTTTCAAGAATCTTCACAATCTTCTCTATACTGCTTTCCAGTTTTTTCATGAGTAAGTTATATTTATAAAGCTTTTAATATTATACGGTGATCGCTTGAAGATAGTCCTCTCAGTCGGTGGCAGTCTGCTGAATCCAGGCAAACCTGATTTTGATTTCATAAAAAAGCTTGCCTCACTTCTCAAGAAACTTAAAACTAAATATCATTTCGCTGTTGTCTGTGGAGGTGGTGTCCCAGCAAGGGAGCAGGCATCCCACATAAGGAAGCTTGGGGGCAGCGAGTTTCTTGCAGATGAGACGGCAATTCTATGCACAAGGATGAATGCGCTTCTGCTGATGGCTTCGTTGGGAGACGATGCTCACCCCTCTGTAACTGAGAGTTTCAGGGAAGCGGCTGGTGCTATGAACTCAGGCAGGATAGTTCTCATGGGGGGCACAATACCCGGGATAACCACGGATACTGATGCTGCCCTCCTTGCAGAATGCACTGGGGCGGTGAGGGTAGTCAATCTCAGCAACGTGGATGGAATCTACACTGCAGACCCAAGAAAGGACAAGGGGGCCAGGAAGCTGAGCCACATGGGTTTCAGCCAGCTTGTCGAACTCGCGTCTAAGCATGATGAGAGAAAGGCAGGTACGCGGTTCATATTTGACGTTATAGCATGCAAGCTTATTGCCCGTTCTGGGATAGAGACACATTTTGTCTATGGAAAGAACTTCCATGATGTGCAGAGCGCAATTGAGGGAAAAAGGCATTCTGGTACTGTTGTGAAATAAATGCTTTTAGAGGTGAAAAAGGGAAAGATTTAAAAAGGGGGGCTGAAAATAGATTATATCAACAGGTATGTTAACATCAAGAGGTGATTTTGAATGAGAATGAGAAAGGGTCAAACAGCCATGGAGTACCTTATGACCTACGGGTGGGCAATCTTGATCATAATGGTAGTTCTGGCAGTGCTTTTCTATCTGGGAGTTCTTAACCCACCAATACCGGAGCAGTGTGTATTCCCCGCGGGTATCACATGCATTAGCAGCAAGCTTAATACCACAGGTGGCCTAACTCTCATCATAGGACAGGGAACAGGACATCCAATTCAGGTGACAGGAGTTAACTGCACAATGAACAGCTCAGCTGCGTGGGCGACGGATAATTCTGCTAGCCTCGTCTACAACCCAAATACACTCAATACCCCGGTTAACATCACATCAGGAGGCCAGGCGACTGTTGCTCAGATAGCCGGTACAGGAGGCATTGGCTCCGTGGCATGCAAGGATGCAAACGGTAACGTAATTGCAGGAGTTGCCGCAGGCTCTGCCTTCAACGGTAAGATATACATAAAATACACTGAAACAGATACCTCAATAACCAGAACCGTAGTGGGCACATTCGCAAAGAGGTATGAGATCTAGTCCTTTATTTTTTTAAATTTATTTTTTTATTTTTCTTACCTCTAGCATTGGTCTTATCTTATTTTATCTGCAACCGTCGTATTCACAAAACTTTAAAAATAAGAGTATGCTGAATACTAGTGCATATCTAAAAGTTTACTAAAAGGGGTGGTTCTGAATGAGAAAGGGTCAAACAGCCATGGAGTACCTTATGACCTACGGGTGGGCAATCTTGATCATAATGGTAGTTCTGGCAGTGCTTTTCTATCTGGGAGTTCTTAACCCACCAATACCGGAGCAGTGTGTATTCCCCGCGGGTATCACATGCATTAGCAGCAAGCTTAATACCACAGGTGGCCTAACTCTCATCATAGGACAGGGAACAGGACATCCAATTCAGGTGACAGGAGTTAACTGCACAATGAACAGCTCAGCTGCGTGGGCGACGGATAATTCTGCTAGCCTCGTCTACAACCCAAATACACTCAATACCCCGGTTAACATCACATCAGGAGGCCAGGCGACTGTTGCTCAGATAGCCGGTACAGGAGGCATTGGCTCCGTGGCATGCAAGAATGCAAACGGTGGCGCAGCTTCAGGAGCCGCAGGCTCTGCCTTCAACGGTAAGATATACATAAAATACACTGAAACAGATACCTCAATAACCAGAACCGTAGTGGGCACATTCGCAAAGAGGTATGAGATCTAGTCCTTTATTTTTTTAAATTTATTTTTTTATTTTTCTAACTTCTTCAGCATCTAGAATAGGCTTTCTCAGCCTATCATAATCCTCAACTATCCTGGGGCAGGCGGTATTCACAAAACAATCAACTTCTAGGAAGTTGTTGAGGGATTCGTAATTCACTTCGTTGCATACCAATATCTGCGCATTCCTGCCTTCTGCTTCAAGCATTTTCTTTATGGAAAGCGCTTTTTTGAAATTGAACTGCCCCGGCTTGGTGCTGCATACAATGCCAAACTTCCTAGCCCCAATGGCAGCCAGCAGCGCCCCCTTGCGCCTTCTGAGCTCCTTTCTTCTTTCCTCTCCCATCCACCCAATCTTTCCCGTGAACGGGTCCACGGCAAGAAACGGCTTTTCGGTTGCAAGCGCTCCTCCAAGCGGGTGGAACACCCCGCCCCCGAAATAGAGAAAGCAGTCAACATCTCTCTCTATGTTCCTTATGCTTCCCAAGTCGCAACCAAGAATCTGGCCGTCATACTTTGCTCTCTTTCCATGCCTGCCAACAAAAACTCTCTTTCCATTGCTTTCAAGGAATCGTCTTATATCGTCAAGCTGCCCAATATGCTGCACAGTGGTCACCAGCCCGACCCTACTGAAATCCTTAAGCTCCTTTAACGCTCTGCCAACCAACTTCTTGAATTTCACAGGAGTTCGGTATTCAACGAACTCAACAGGCATGCTGCTTCCCACCACAAAGGCGGAGTGTCCGTACTGTATTATTCTGTCTGCTCCGCATCTTTTTGCTTCCTCCAGCGCAACATCGCATGCCCCATAGCAGGGAGAGCATGAGATGACCACTTCCTTGCCCTCCCTCTCCAGTTTTTCAGCTAGCTTGAACGTTTTGTCTTTCAATCCCTCTGGAAGCTGGAGGAGAACTCTCACGGCAAACCCTTCGTTTCAGGTTTATATGAAGAAAATTTAAAAAATCAGAACGTGAACCCCTCGTCCTTCTCAGTGAGCGCTATGAGCTTCTTCAGCATCAGCTTCTTTTCAGCGCTTGCAACGTTCTTTCTGGTCACATCCACCATGTCCGGGTTCACTGAGATGCTGTTTATGCCAAATTCAACAAGCTTCTCCGCATACTCTGGGTATACGCTGGGAGCCTGCCCGCATATGGAAGTTGTAACTCCGTTCTTGTTGCAAACTTTTATCACATGCTTTAATGCCTTGAGCACTGCCTCGTTCCTCTCATCAAACTTGGAAGCAAGGGTTGAGTTGTCCCTGTCGCATGCAAGGGTGAACTGAGTCAGGTCGTTGCTACCTATCGATATACCATCTATCCCCACATCGCAGAATTCCTGTGCCAAGAATATCGTGCTTGGAACCTCAACCATTATCCACAGCTTGAAGTCATTATTCTGTTTCAAGCCAAATTGCTCGAGAAGCTTCTTTACATCTTTCAGCTCCTCAACAGTTCTGACAACTGGTATCATGAGCCACAGATTCTTGAGTCCGTATACTTCCCTCACTTTTCTTATTGCATCCACTTCAAGCTTGAAGGCATCAGGCTCTGAAGTATACCTAGCGCAACCCCTATAACCCATCATTGGGTTCTCCTCTTTTGGCTCGTACTTCTCTCCCCCCTGAAGGTTCCTGTACTCATTTGTTTTGAAGTCTGTCGCCCTATAGACAACAGGCCTCGGGTAAAAAGCCGCGCATATCTGCCTCATTCCCTCCGCAAGCTTATCTGTGTACTCCTTTTCCTTGTGCTCCTCAATTGCCTTCCTCGGGTGAAGGCCTATGCCTGCAATCATGAACTCTGCTCGGAAGAGGCCCACCCCATCCACCGCGAGGGCGGCTGTCTTCTCAGCAAGCTCAGGCTCGCCAAGGTTCACGTATATCTTCGTGCCCGTGACAACTGGAGCAGAGACCATCATCCCTCCTGCCCCTGCCTCGGGTTTCTTTGCAACAGCTATATCCACTTTTCCCTTGTAAACAACACCCATCTTAGCATCAACTGTAATCAAATCCCCGTTGTGGAGAACCTGCGTCGCATTCTTAGTTCCAACTATGCAGGGCACTCCAAGCTCCCTGCTGACTATTGCCGCATGGCATGTAGCGCCGCCAGAGTTTGTGACGATGGCAGCGGCTTTCTTCATGGCTGGGACATAGTCCGGCGAAGTCATATCAGTAACAAGTATCTCTCCCTTTTCCATCTTGTCAATGTCCTTTGCTGTCGGAATCAGCTTCACCTTCCCCACAGCAACACCAGGGCTTGCGCCCGAGCCTCTCAGAATTATCTCCGCGTTGGCAACAGCAGTTGCCGCCTCTACCACAGTCTCACCCCCCCCTTTCTTTAAAGTTGTAATTGGCCTGCTCTGGACGATGTAAATCTGCCCCTTGGAAACTGCCCACTCGATATCCTGGGGCCACCCGTAATGATTCTCAATTTCCTTCCCATATTTTGCAAGCTCAACAACCTCCTTGTCGCTCAGCTTCTGCTTCTCCTGCATCTCCGGCTTGATATTCACGTGCTCATTCTTCCCATTTATTTTGGTTATCATCCAAGTCTGCTTTGCAAAATTTTTCTCAAGGATTTCAAGCGTATCCTTCTTTACAGCATACCAGTCTGGTGTGATGGAGCCTGAAACTACAATCTCCCCCAGCCCGTACGCTGCCTCAATGCCTATCCTGTTCGGGTCATTCGTTATTGGGTCGCTCGTGAACATGACTCCGGCTTTCTCAGACTGCACCATCTCCTGGACTACCGCAGCCAGCCCCACCTTGAGATGGTCAAACCCCCTCTCTTGCCTGTAGTATATGGCTCTGCTCCCAAAAAGCGAGGCCCAGCACATCTGAACAGCCTTGACTACGTTCTCCGCACCCTTTATGTTAAGGTATGTTTCCTGCTGCCCTGCAAAGCTCGCCTCCGGTAAATCTTCAGCTGTTGCTGAGCTCCTGACCGCCACGTATTTCTCCTCGGATTCGCTGGGCATCACATCGACGCCGCAGAGTTTGTTGTATGCCTTTATTATATCGCTCCTTATGGCATCGGGAACTCTCGCAGACAGAATAAGAGCCTTTATCTCATCGCTTGCAGCATTAAGTTTATCTGTTTGCTGCACGTCAAGGTTCTGCGTGATTCTTGCGATTGCCTTGTCAATTCCGTTTGCTTTGATGAATGTAAAATACGCCTCGCTGGTCGTGCAGAACCCATTCGGCACAGGGAATCCCGCCCCCGCCATCTCGCCCAGGTTGGCCCCCTTTCCGCCCACTCTCCCTACATCTTCCTTGCCTATCTGAGAAAACCAAAGCACATTCTCCATTCGTACACCTCCAAACAGAAGTAATCAATTGAGCGCAAGTGTATTTATATGATACAGACCCGAGAGCTTTGATGTAGCCCTCCTCATGGCATCCTTCACAATTTCAAAATCTTTCCTCATGAACCTAATCGTAAATATTTTCTGTTTTGCCCTAATCCTTGCAGCCCTGTCGCTCGGCCTGCCGAAGGATTTTCTCATTCCCTTCTGCAGCCTATCCGCCCCCGCCCCCACTATCATTTTATTTTCTCTTATGACATTGTGGGGGAATATGAGAACCCTGAAGTAATAATTGCCGAGTATCTGCTTCTCAAGGTATTTATTCGCTGCCTGCCTCGCTGCTTCTATGGCGTTGTCCCTTATCTGAATTGCCCCGCCGGATATAAGCTCCATCTCCATCTCATAAGCCTTTCCGGCATCCCCCATATTGAAGAGCTGGACTGCATTGTGCGGCAATGCCTTTACGAATGACTTCCTAGGTCTCTTCTTTGAGAACCTTGTCCAGGAAACTTTCCCAACATCTCTGCACGTATGCGCAGGCCTCAAGCCCATTTTGACACCTTAAAGTCGGAATAAAAATTTAGAAGTGATAGTTTAAAAGCATTTGCCCTTTTCACTTCTCAAAATTTAATTACTTCAATTCTTTCATCATCTGGCACCTCATGCATACTTCCTTGGAGCCCAGCTCTCCGCACTCCTTGCATTTCATCGGAGTTTCACCTGTATTAAACTTTTCTCCGAGAACATCTCTCACGCTCATGAAGCTGTTGAAAACCCTGAATTTCGTGCCTGGAAACTTCTCCTCAAGCTCATTGAGGAAAACTCTAGTATCATTCCTGAATGCCTCCTGCGCATAGGGGCATCTCCCAAACTTGATACCCATCCCTTTTATTATCGAATAAACAGCAACCTCCCTCTCAGGAATCCTTATCAGAGGCTTTATCCTGTCAACAAATAACTCACTCTCCACTATGCCGCCAACAGGCCCGAATCTTGCAAGCCTGAAAGGCTCATTTCTCAGGAAATTCATCAGAACAGTCTGCGCTGCATCATCCAAATTATGCCCAACAGCAAGCTTGTTCAATCCCATCTCCCTTGCAGCTTTGTTGAGGACCCACCTCCTGAACACGCCGCAGTAGCTGCACGTCCCCATCCTCTCCTTTTTCTTGGCAATCTTGTCAACAGTGATGCCAACCTCCTTTCTGAATGTGAGTATCCTATGCTCCACTCCCAGCTTCTTGCAGTTCTCCTTTGCAACACTGATAGTTTTTTCCCTGTAACCTGCTATCCCTTCATCTACTGAAATGGCAACCAGCGGTACTCTCATGCTATCACATATGTCCTTCAGCAGATAGAGCAAAGATACGCTATCTTTGCCACCTGATAATGCAACTCCGACTCTGTCCCCTTTCTCGATCATTTTGAATTCCCGCACTGTCCTACGCACCCTCTTCTCAAAGCTCTCAACAAAGTGCTTCCTGCATAAGTTCTCATTCCCATAGGGTACGTAAACCACTGCGCTTCCGTTGCATTTTGAGCAATTAACCACCATAGACCACACCGAATATCTCAATTCTGTCCTTCCTGCCAACTTCCTCCAGCTCTGAAACCAGCTCACCATTTTTCCTTGCCAGGTGCGTCTCCCTGTTAACGCCAAGCTGATGCATCACATCAAGCACATTCATTCCTCTTTCCAGCTTCACTTTCACGTATTTACCGTTTAGTTTCAATTTAAAAGAGTCCATGCATTAATTTAAATATATAATTCTTTAAAAGGATACAAGGAGGTTTTTGAGGGATACTTATGGGATTCTACAAGCTTGTGAAAAAGACATTCGAAAGGGAGCATAGGGAGCGCTCACCTATATACAAAGCAAGGCTCATTGAGTGGAGAAAGGCGGGGGTCGTCGAGAGAGTTAACAAGCCAACCAACATAGCAAGGGCGAGGGAACTCGGCTATAAGGCGAAGCAAGGTTTTGTAGTCGCCCGAGTGAAGGTGAGAAGGGGAAGAAGGAAGAGGCCCAAGCCAGACCTGGGGAGGAAACCCTCCAAGTCCGGCAGATTCTTCTCTCCTGGGAAGTCCCTCCAGAGAATTGCGGAGGAGAAAGCATCCACCAAGTTCCCAAATTTAGAGGTTCTAAACTCCTACTGGGTTGGGGAGGATGGGAGCTTCAAATACTTTGAGGTTCTGCTTTTTGATGTCAGCCACCCTGTGATAAAAAACGATAGTTCGATTTCGCCAATGATTGAGAGGGGCAGAGCCTACAGGGGTCTCACGAGCGCTGGCAAGAAAGGCAGAGCATACAGTTGAAAATTTGCGGCTGTGCTGCAGGAGGTATCGGCATGTGGGTGAGCAAAAGGAGAAGAATAATTGATTTGGCGACTAAGGAAGTTATAACCACCGCTCCAAGCACCACAATCAAAGCCCTCTGCGACCTCATGATGAGGACGGGAAAGAGGAAAATACCAATAGTTGATTCGCTGGTTCACCTAAAAGGCATAGTGACCAGCACCGACCTCCTAAACTATTTCGGGGGAGGAGAAAAGTACTTCATAATAGAGAGGGATTACAAGGAAAACTTCCTCAGCGGCATAAACGCCCCAACTTCAAAAATTATGACTAATGAAGTTTTCTTCGTGAATGAGGACGAGCCAGTGCCATCTGTTGCGGATAAGATGCTCAACCAATACTTTGGAGGGTTGCCCATCCTAGACAAAGATGCGAAGGTTGTTGGCATCGTGACCGAGCAGGACTTCATAAGCCCGCTTGCAGGAGAGAAGCTCAACTTTCCAGCGAGAAATGCCATGAGTAAGAAAGTCATAACGGTGACTCCGAACACGGCAATAAAGGATGTGACAAGAATAATGTGCGCCAACCAGCTCAGAAGGCTTCCCGTTGTCAGCGAGCACAAGATTTTAGGCATGGTGCGGTCATACGAAATACTGAAGTTCATAAGCGATGCCGAGTTCGCCAAGTTCCATACCTCCAAGGCAGAGGTCATACTCGGAGAAGTAGCGAGCAATGTCATGAGCAAAGACATATACACAATTGATGAGGAGCTTGACCTGGGGGAAGTCATACACCTTTTCAGGAAGAAGAGGGTTGGTGGGTTCCCGATTGTGAAGGGCGATAAGCTCATAGGGATAATCACCGAGAGGGATATCTTCAGGGCTGTGTACTCAACTCTCAGGATGCAGTTCCCGAAGAAATTCAATGAGATAGTCTTCACGCTCTTCCACGAGAAGTAAGCTTGACTGAAGTCCATGCAAGTTGTCTGTCTATTTACATATAGTTTCACGTATTACATGATGATGTCAAGTAATTGACAACAGGGAATGTTTAAATACAGCAAAAGAAAATAAGTATTTATGGGCAAACCAGAACTCCCGATTCTTGAGAAATTCAGGCTTAACGCAATCAGTGACCCTTACGAATTGTTAGAGGTAGCTTCCTCCCATGAGAATGAAAAAGTCAGCAAGGCAGCTTTGGAAAAGCTCCTGAATCTGAAAGGAGTGATGGATGAGAGAAAGATAATCCTGGTGTGCTGCGTAGTGAAAGACACCAAGTATGAGTCTGTTGCCAAGTATGCGTTCAAATATTGCTCAGCAGCGCATATCCCGGATGAAGTGAAAGCCCATATTCTAAAATGCTGGCTCAGCAAGATAAGGTTCGAGTCTGTAAGAAAGGAAATGAAGAAATGGCTAAAGGAGCACGGGTATTAAACTTCTCTTTTCATCAACTCCGACGCACCAATAACGTTAAATAAAACAAAATCGCAGTTTAAAGAATTTTCAGGGCGTTTTTTTGGACCGAAAGAAACTAAGTTGAGAATCACCCAAAATAATTCACTGAATATTCCGTGTGAAAATTTAACTTTTTTTGGGGCCGTACTATTTGATATGTGGGGTGAAAAAGATTTATGTACTTGGGACGGAACATGCAGCATTTATTCTTTGCCATCCGAAAATGTAAACTTCAGTAACTACTTCCCCATGATATTATACCTTCACCCTAATACTACAACTCCGGGTAATGAGCATCTAAAACCCATATACCTACTAATTAATAATCAATAGTTGTCATTTAATTGACTTCCCCCCACCACAAATGCATCCAAAACCGCCAGGTCCGGGCAACCAGCCCCGGGTTGTCAGCTGGTTGACAACTGCCCGGCACATTTCAAAACCATTAAATAAAGCAAAATGCACAGTTAAAACATGCCCGAATACTATGACTTGGATGTGCGGTTCTGGGAGGCAGGCTTGGAGAGTTATGCAAACTCCCTTGGTTTCAGAAGCATATGCAGCTTTTCCCCTCAGGGTAATGGCATGGAGATACGGGCTGGGAGGGACGAGGACATAAGGTTCAAAAAGGAGGGAAAAATTATTCTTGTTTCTTCAGATGACCCCGAGCTTCTGAAAAAAGCATGCAGGATAGATGTTGACATGCTGCTCTTCCCGAGGTTCACTGCCGAAGTTGGATTGGTGAGAGCCGCTGCCGAGAACAGGAAACCATTCGAAATTCCGCTCTCGCTTCTTTTGGTGAGAAGGGGTGCCGAAAGGGCGTTCCTCATGTCAAGGATACGCATCTTCCTAAAACTTTGCAACAAACATGGAGCTGACTTCATACTCACCAGTGGAGCTTCAGGCAGGCCTTTCATGAAGTCTCCAGGCGAGCTCACCGCAGTTGGAGAAGCGCTCGGCCTGTCCCATGACCAGGCGGTGAAATCAATATCAATGGTTCCGGAGTATATCTTCAAGGGATGATGCTATGATCCCCACAATGAGAGAAAAAAGAAGGTACATCCACCTCAGGTTTGAGTGCAGCCGTGCGCTCAGCGAAAGCGAGGCGAGGGATGAGCTCTACAATGCAATTCTCTCTTTCCTTGGTGAGATGGGCTTCTCAAAAGTCAGCCCAAAGCTTGTGGAATTCAACGACAACTCCGGCATCCTCATGTGCTCAAACCAAGAGCTTCAGAATGTCAAGGCTGCTTTGGCGCTTGTAAGCAAAATAAAAGGCGAGGATGGCTGCATACGAGTTCTGAAAGTTTCCGGGATGATAAACAAACTCCAGTAAGGAGATATGATTGAAAATGGGTAAGTATTGTGACATGCCCTTCATAAGCTTTTTGACCTCATGGGCTTCTTCCTTCAACGGCAACCTGCGGTGTCTCCAGAAGCGTTCATTCGGGAGTGCCCCTCCCTACTGCATCCCCCTGGTTATTCCCCAGCCGGCTTTGCGGAATGCAGGGGAAATGCCAGAAGCCATGCGTATTCCGACCCTCTTCGCCTACAGGTAGATGCAGTAAATAACCTCTGGAAGGACGTATATAAACCTTTTGGAGGGGTAACTTTCCAGTGAAAAGTGAATTTATGTGCAGACCCTAATTTGTGTGCAAAGCCCCCCCAGGTGCAAGTATTTTAAACCTTAGATGCGAATTAATACCCGTAGTGTGTAGAGAGAAGAAGAGGTGAATTAATGTATCCGGTTTCTCCGCAGGCATACGACCGAGCTATAACGGTATTCAGCCCAGATGGAAGGCTCTTTCAAGTAGAATACGCAAAAGAGGCTGTCAGACGAGGAGCCACTGCAATGGGAGTTGTGTGCGCAGATGGGGTAATCCTTGTAGCGCACAAGAACATAGTCTCAAACCTGCTCGTGTTTGAATCAATGAAGAAGATATTCAAGATAGACAACCACATAGCTGCGACTGCATCAGGTCTTGTTGCGGATGCCAGGAGGCTTGTCGATATGGCAAGGCTCGAGGCGCAGAGACATAGGCTCATGTACAACGAACCCATGAGCGTCGAGTCCGTCTCAAGGCATCTCTGCGACGCCATGCAGAGTTACACGCAGTATGGAGGGGTAAGGCCTTTTGGAGTTTCACTTCTCATAGCGGGAGTTGACGATGAGCCCAAGCTATACGAGGCCGAGCCAAGCGGCGCTCTGACTGGTTTCAAGGCAGATGCCATAGGGAGCGGTAAGAAGGAGGTTGATGAGTTCTTCGAGAAGGAGTACAAGGAAGGGCTCAGCATAGAAGATGGCATAAGCCTTGCCATGAAAGCTCTTAAGAAGACAACCGACGCGAAGCTGAAGGCTGAGAATGTAGACATAGCAGAGATAGCGAAGGGTAAGAAACTCAAGGTGCTCTCCGACGAGGAAGTGAGCAAGTACCTCTCCAAGGCCTAGTTGTGTGTTTTTATGGTAAGTTTAGACAAGGCCATAATAGCCCGCCTGGAGACGCATGGGGAGAAGTTTGAACTTCTGGTTGATCCAGATATGGCTTACCTATTCAAAACCGGGAGCAAGAAGGACAGTCTCAATATGCTGGTTGTTGAGGAAATATTCACTGATGCCAGAAAGGCGGAGAGGCCCACTGCAGAGGTGCTGAAAAAAGCATTTGGAACTACTGAAGTCATGAAGATAGCCGAAACGATACTAAGAAAGGGGGATGTTCAGCTCACTACTGAGCAGAGAAAGAAGATGACGGAGGAAAAGAGGAAGAAGATTGTGGCAATACTCGCAAGAGAGTGCATAGACCCGAGGACTGGCGCACCGCACCCCCCTCAGCGAATTGAGAAAGCTCTGGAGGAAAGCAGGGTGCACATCGACCCATTCAAGGATGCCGAGGCGCAGCTGGACGAGGTTGTTGATGCGCTGAGGCTCATCCTGCCAATGAAGTTTGAGAAGGTGAGGATTGCCGTGAGAGTGCCCGCGGAGTACGCTCCCAGGGCATATGGCACGCTCAAGGAATACAGCATTCAGAGAGAGGAATGGCAGTCCAACGGGAATCTGATAGTTGTTGTTGAGATGCCCGCTGGATTGCAGGGTGAGTTTTACGATAAGATAAACAAAATAACTTCCGGAAGTGTTGAGACAAAAATTTTGAAATGAAGTGGTGAGAGAGATGACTAGAATAGTTGTGCCTGGCGAGCTGCTTGCAAGCTCTTTACAGAGAATTGATTTCGCATTCGTTGAGAATGGCAAGACGTACTCTTCAGTACTGGGGCTCTTTGATGAGGCAAACCCAAGGGTGATACCTCTGGAGGGCCCGTATATGCCCACCCAGTACGACATAATTGTGGGCATTGTGGATGAGGTAAAGTTTGCGGGCTATAACGTTGATATAAACTCCCCTTACAGGGGGTTCCTTTCTGCCAAGGATTCCAGGTTCGAATACAAGCTCGGCGATGTCCTATCGGCAAAGATAGTGCAGGTTGACGAGGTCAAGAATGTCGACCTTGAGGGCGCCAGGGCTCTGAGGGATGGGGAGATTATAGAGATAAGCCCTGCCAAGATTCCCAGAGTGATAGGAAAAAAGAATTCCATGCTTGACATGATTAGGGAGGCAACAAAGAGTGAAATTTTTGTTGGCAAGAATGGCAGAATCTGGATAAAAGGGGGGAACTCCGCCCTTGCAGCGAGGACGATTCTGAAGGTTGAGAAGGAAGCGCATACGACAGGTCTTACTGAAAGGATAAGCGCTTTCCTGAGAGAGGAAATCAGCAAATAATTGGTGGTGATATGGAGAAACCAAAATTGCTTATTGACGGAAAACGAATTGACGGAAGGACTCTGGATGAGATGAGACCTTTGAAGATTCAGGCAGGCGTTCTGAACAAGGCTGACGGCTCTGCCTATGTGGAATGGGGCGGCAACAAGGTGCTTGCAGCAGTATACGGGCCACGTGAGTGCATCCCAAGGCATGATGCCAGCCCATACAGGGCGGTCATACACTGCAGATACCTCATGGCCCCCTTCTCAACTCTGGATGAGCACGGCAGGAGCGGGCCAAACAGGAGGTCTATAGAAGTGTCAAAGGTGATAAAGGAAGTTTTTGAGAATGTTGTTATGACTGAGAAGTTCCCAAAGACCGCAATTGACATCTTCATAGAAGTACTGCAGGCTGATGGGGGGACCAGATGCGCGGGCATAACTGCTGCGGCGGTTGCGCTTGCGGATGCAGGAATCCCCATGAAGGACCTGCCCTGTGCCATTGCCGTTGGCAAGATAGAGAATGAAGTAGCTGTGGACTTTGGCAAGCTGGAGGATAACTATGGTGATGGTGACATGCCCATTGCCGTAGCCCCGAGGAATAACGAGTTGTTGCTGCTTCAGATGGACGGAATGTTCACCAAGGATGAGCTCAGGAAGGCTCTCGAACTTGCATATGCTGCGTTCCCGAAGATAAACGCCCTTCAGGTAGAGGCTTTGAGGGCGCACTATGCAGTGAAAAAGGATGAAATTGGTTAGAGGGGATCGAAATGGATATACTTGATGAAATAAAAAAGGATTATGTGATAGACCTGATGAAAAATGGCAAGAGGCCTGACGACAGGGGCTTTCTTGACTATAGACCATGCACCGTAGAGAAAGGTATATTCGAATCTGCTGAGGGAAGCGCCCGCGTGAAGCTTGGTAAAACGCAGGTTGTTGCGGGAGTAAAGATAGATGTTGGAACTCCTTTCAAGGACAGGCCTGATGAGGGAGTGCTCTCAACAACCGCCGAGCTGCTTCCGCTGGCATCACCGACATTTGAGCCTGGCCCTCCTGATGAGAATGCAATCGAACTTGCGAGAATCGTTGACAGAGGAATACGAAGCAGCAACTCAGTGGATTTGAATTCGCTGTTCATAGAGAAGGACAAGGTTCTCATGGTGTTTGTCGACATATACGTGCTGGACCATGATGGCAACCTCATAGATGCATCAGCTTTGGCTGCCATGGCAGCACTGCTAAATGCAAAACTTCCAAAGTACGAGGATGGCAAGCTCATAAGGACAGAGCGAAATGAAAATCTGAAGATTGGCCCGAAGGTTGTAACGTGTACTTTCTCGAAGATAGATTCTCACATAGTTCTTGACCCGGGTCTTGATGAGGAGAAAGCAATGAGCGCCAGGCTTACGCTGGCGACAACTCCTGAGCACGTATGCGCCATGCAGAAAGGCGGGAGTGGCGCTTTCGCAAGAGATGAGCTCATGAATCTAATAGATGTGTCATTTGAGAAGGGAAATGAGCTGAGGAAGCTTCTTGACTGATGGAGGTGAGCGTGTGGCCAAAGCACAGGTTAGATACGGAGCAGAGATGAGGAAGAGAGCTGATGCCGTTGACAGGCAGAGAGTTGCCAAATACGTATGCCCGAAATGCGGCAAGAAAAAGGTTAAAAGAGAAGGCCATGCAGTCTGGAAATGCAGGTCATGCGGTGCCACATTCGCTGGCGGTGCCTACTCGCTGACAACAGCAGTCGGGGAGACAGGAAGAAGAATAATTGCAGATGTGAAAAAGAGGTAGTTGATATGTACACCTGTTGGAAATGTAAAAAATCCGTGAAAGAATTGGATGAATCTTTTGTGAGATGCCCCTACTGCGGGTGCAGGGCGCTTTTCAAGGAGAGACAACCCATAGCAAAGGATGTGAAGGCTGAATGAATGTCAGTTTACATAACGACGAGCAAGAATCCTTCAACAAAAACGAAGACTCTCTGCGAGGCGCTCTCACTGGTGCTGCCTGGCTCCGCCAATGAGTTGAGGGGTAAAAAAAGCATAGAGCAGATATTCAGAAGGGCGAAACTGCTCGGCAAAAGAAGGGTGGTGCTCATATACGAAAAGAATGGAATTCCTTCCAAGATATGCCTGATGAGTGTGAAAGCCCATTCGTGGGACTGGATGGGTGAAGAAATCGCAATCTCAAATTTTCATGTTTATAAACTCCCAAAAGAGCTTCCTAATGAGCTCCTGATAACTGGAGATAAGAAAGATGAGTTTGAGGAGCTTCTTGATTTTGAGAGAGCAGAAGGAGATGACTTCATCGAGCTGAATTGCGGGAAGGACCAACTCTCATTCTCGCATGTGGGCAAACCCCTCCTTCAGCTGGAGCTGGTCTCATGAAAGCGACGCTTGAAATAGCATTTGCCAATCCGACACAGGCAAAGAAGGCATTCAACTCGCTGAAACAGGAAGTGAGCTTCAAGAGAAAGAGCAATGCGGATATAAATGTTAAGAACAACCTCCTGCTTATCAGGATAGATGCGAAGGAGTTTCCTGCACTGAGGGCAACTGTTCATTCTTACCTAAGGCTTTTAAATGTGGTATTCGCTGTTTTAAAACTGACAGAAAAGGAGGGAGAGCATGGTAGATATGCCAAAGGAGCTTGAACATGACATAAATGAGTTCCAGACTGCGCAGAATCAGCTCCAGATGATCGTCATTCAGAAGCAGCAGGTGAAGATGCAGCTTGAGGAGATTGACGATGCGCTTGAGGAGCTCAAGGGAAAGAGCGGTAAGGTTTTCAAGTCAATCGGCTCTGTGCTTGTCGAATCAAAGGCTGACGATGTTGTCAAGGAGCTCAATGAGAACAAGGAGACGATGAAAGTGCGGATTGGAGTTTTGGGGAAGCAGGAGGAGAAGCTCAGGGGAAGACTTGTTGAACTCAGATCCAAGATAGAGAAAGCCGCCGGGGCGATGGGAGCTGCATGAAAGCAATGCTCAATTTCCTCAAATCTTCGAGGGAGAAGAAAGCCCTAATTCTCATCCACTCCCTTGCCGATTTGGATGCAGTTGGAAGTGCTGTAGCCCTCCAATTGTACCTCAAAAATTCCTCCATAATCGCTTCTGATTTGCCCACTGCAAAAGCGAGGAACCTGCTCAGGTTTGTTAAATCTGAAGTTAATACTGGTGGGAAGCTCAGCTCTGATATGCTGCTAATTTTGGATACCAATTCATACGATATGCTCGGCGAGCTTGCCGAAGGAGTGAGAAACTTCAAGGGTGAGAAAGCTGTGATAGACCACCACTCCATCCACCCGGATTCAATAAAAGCAAATCATCTGCTTGTTGACAACCGCTACCTGTCCACCTCAGAGCTCATCTACGAACTGCTGAAGGAGTTGAAATGTAAAATTTCTGAGAGGGAGGCCGTATGCCTGCTGTGCGGCATTATAGACGATTCCGCAGGCTTCAAGAATGCCAACAGGAAGACATTCAGCGATATAGCCCAGCTGCTTGGGAAAACAAAACTGAGATATGAAGAGATTCTGAGGTTTACTGAAACAAATTTAGATATATCCCAGAGAATTGCTCTCCTAACAGCGTGTAAACGAGCAGATATACTGATGGTTGGAGGTTACCTCATAGCAAAATCCAATGTTGGTTCGTTTGAAGCCAAAGCAGCAGAGGCTCTTATAGACTTGGGAGCGGATTTCTCATTTGTAGGCTCAAGTGGAAAGAAGGAGGTGAGGATATCCGCAAGGGTGAGGGGTGATGCGTGCAACGAGCTCGGCATCAACATTGCAACGCAGGTTATGGAAAAAGTTGGAAAGACTCTGAAAGGCAGCGGAGGAGGACATGCATGTGCTGCGGGAGCAGATGGACCCAATGTTGATGCATTTGATGATGCAATGGATGAATGCGTTAAGCTCACCAGGGAAATTCTAGAGAGGAAAACCAATGCTAAAGCCAGAAGTTGAGAAAAAGGTTCTGTTATTTCTCAAGAAGATACCACGGAGTAGAGTCGCAACATACAAAAGCATAGGCAAAAAATTCAAGCTGCACCCAAGAGTTGTCGGGCTGATTATGGGGAGGAACAAGCATCCCGAGCTATACCCCTGCTTCAAGGTTGTGAAGTCAAATGGAGGTCTGGGAGGATACTCGGGAGTTGGCGGTGTTAAAAAGAAAATATGGCTTCTCAGAAAAAATGGAGTTGAATTCGAAAAGCGAATAGATTTGAGTAAATATCAGTGGAGCTAGATCTCCAGAATCCTTTTCAGCGTCTTTTCAGCGCTGCCCTTCCCCTCCTCGCTGAGCAATGAGTATAATGTCTCAACATCTATATCCGATTTGAAACCGTACTGCTTCAGTTTGTTCTTGAGAGTCTCTATTCCCATATCCCTTACAGACATCTTACTCTCCCTCAGACTCCTGAGCTTATCTATCTTCTCTTTCAGTGTCTCAGACTCAAGGCTTTTATCCACCTCCACAATTGCCCTGTCTTCAAACTCCCTTGCGATTGAACTCACATCGACATTTGACTGGTTGAGACCTTTTGCCAATGTGCCCTTCAGCTTGAGTTTTATCACTGGCTTAGTTTTGCTTTTGTTTTCCAGGAGCTTCTCCACGCTCTTCCTCGCCCTGGCGAGCACTTCCTCAAGCCCTGCCTGCTCGAACTCCAGCTCCTCGTAGAAGAATGGCCTGCTCTCTATATCATAGAAGACAGCCTCTTTGCTTTTCGTGTCAAAAACGAAGAATCCCTTGCCCCCCGCATCCTCCTTCCTCATCTGCGTTATCACGGTGCTTCCAGGGATTATAAAATAGGCTCCGCTTTCAAGTTTCTGAACTATCTTTGAGTGCATATGCCCGCAGAGATACAAATCAAAACCTTTCGGAAGATCCTCCATGCCCATCAAACTCTCCCCAGGAAGGAATTCCTTCATGCTCTGGTGGAATAAGAATATATTGAAAGCTCCGTCTACTGGTTTCAGGGAGAGTGCCTCCAGCGCACTCTTTGCATACTCCTCTGGGATGCCCCCCATCCCCTGCAGGGCAACCTTCTCCCCATCTTTTTCGAAAACCGCTGTAGCAGCATGCACATTCACAAGAAACCCCGCCTTCTCAAGCAGCTCAACTGGGTTGACCAGCTCTTTAGTCCTTCTCTCATGGGTTCCGTGAATTGCCACAACTGGCACTTCCGCATAATTCTCCCTTCCATCTCTGCTTTCATAGCTGACGAGCTTTGCTTCCCACTTCTTCCCTATGGCAATTCTAAAAAGTTTGAAGGATCTTGCCAGAATCTCCTGCTTGGGAACTCTGGAATCAAATATATCGCCGAGCAGCACTACCAAATCCGCCTCATTGCATGCTCTGGAAAAAGCCCTTTCCGCCTGTTCAAAAGAGTCCTCTAGGAACCTTGCATACCCCAAATGGAAATCCGCAAGCACTGCAATTTTCAAGCAATCACCGTATACCCATGTCATGCTTCACAGATGCATAAATTATTAAAAACAAAGTATAAAATCCCTATATGACAGCCAGCACAATCTTCACCCTTTTCACTGCTCTGGTAATGGTTATAGTCACCATAATATTCATATACATCATCACCCGGTGAGCTTATGGACTGGAGAATAGCGGCCATTTTAACAATGCTTGCGCTTGGAGTCTACAATATCCTAGTTCAACAGTTTGTTAACGTTAAGAAAATCGACTGGCGGGTTATGATACCAATAGCGTTTGTCGTTTCTCTTGCGCTCCTGATCTACTTCCTGACATCATATTCATCATTCATTGATGATATAACTCCCGGTTCAATACTCTTCTCATTCGCGCTGGCTTTCGTGTTTAGTGTATCGACAGTGTTCACCTACGTAACCTTCAAAGAGGGAGCCCCGCCGGGTCTTGCCGCTGTGGTATTCACCCTAAGTGCCCTTGTCACACTTCTCATATCAGCATTTTTACTAAAAACCGATACTCTGGACTTTCAGAAAATTCTCGGCATAGTCTTCAGCATCATTGGGATAATACTGCTTCTCTATAAGTAACTCAACTACCTCAACAGATTTATATAACCATTATTCTATAACCATTAAAATGAATCAAAAGGTGGTCGAATGGACTTGCTTAATGACTTAAAATCTGGCCCGAATGTGCCTGATGAGATATATGTTGTGGTTGAAATTCCTAAAGGTAGCAGACATAAATACGAATATAAGGATGGTGCTTTCTTTCTGGATAGAGTTTTGTACTCAACATTGGTTCCAATGGGAGACTATGGTTTAGTTCCCAGAACTCTCACTGGCGATGGTGACCCGTTGGATGTAGCAGTTCTGGTTGATCAGCCTTCATTTCCAGGTTGCGTTATAACCGCCAGGCCAATAGGCGTAATTATAACGCAGGATGAGAAAGGGGTCGATGACAAACTAATTGCGGTTCCAAGAGACGACCCTAGATACGCAGAAATCAAAAAGATTGAGGATTTGCCCAAACACATACCAAAAGAGCTAGTGTTTTTCTTCCAGGAATATAAGAAATTGGAGCCGGGAAAATTCGTTAAGGTTGATAGAATTGGAGATGTGGAGGAAGCGAAAAAACTAGTCTTAGAGAGCATAAAAACATACGAGAATGCTAAAAAGTGAAATTCTGCTCCTCTACAGCTAAATTGTATATTAGACAGGTAACGAATAACTTTATAAACAATTCAGTAGCATATTATACCACGGAGGGAGAAAAATGGACGCAGAATTTCATGACCTTGTTAAAGCAAATGAAAAAAACCTTAGACTGAAACCGAACATGGATGACTACGATAAGGTTTACAAAAACTTTAAATGGGATGACGTAAAGAAAGAAGTTGTTTGGTTTGATGGAGGTAAAGTAAACATCGCCTACAATGCAATTGATAGGCATAGGGACACGTGGAGAAGGAATAAGGTGGCTCTCTACTGGGAAGGTGAGGATGGAAGGAGCGAGAAGTATACTTTTCTTGAACTTTCGAACCTCTCAAACAAATTTGCAAATGTTTTGAAGAAATACGGGCTTAAGAGGGGGGATAGGGCATTCATATTCCTCTCAAGAATCCCCCAAACTTACATTGCTTTTCTCGGAATATTAAAAGCGGGCGGAGTTGCGGGAACTCTTTTTGCTGCCTTTGGTCCTGATGCTTTGAAGGATAGGTTGCTCAACAGCGAGGCAACATTTCTGATAACAAATGAGACCCTAAGGGAAAGGGTTGAGAAGGTCAGGAGCGAGCTTCCAGCATTGAAAAACATCATAATTGTTGGAGGAAAGAACTTGAAGGAGGGAGAGATAAGCTACGAGGATGAGATGGCAAAAGCATCAAGGAATTTTGAAGTTGAGAAGATGGACCCCAATGAGCTTGCATTCATGCTTTACACCTCAGGTTCTACCGGCAAGCCTAAAGGAGTGATGCACACTCATGGAGGAATAATCCAGCAGCACATAACTGCAAAATGGGTTCTTGACTTGAAGGATGAAGATATCTACTGGTGCACATCAGACCCTGGCTGGATTACTGGAATCTCCTACAGCATAATCGGGAACTGGTCCAATGGAGTTTCGACAGTTGTTTATGATGGTAGATTCGACCCAGACAAGTGGTATTCGCTGATTGAGAAATACCAAGTGAGCGTCTGGTACACCGCTCCAACTGCCTTGAGAATGCTCATGTCTGCCGGCGAAGAAGTTCCAAAGAAATATGACTTGAGCAGCCTGCGTTACATCTGCAGCGTTGGCGAGCCGCTAAACCCCGAGCCGATAAGGTGGGGCCACAAGGCATTCGGTCTGTGGATTCATGATACGTGGTGGCAGACAGAAACTGGAAGCATGTTGATATGCAACTACCCCAAAATGGATATACATATTGGCTACATGGGAAAGCCCTTCCCAGGAATAGTTGCAGGGATAGTTGATGATAATGGAAACGAGTTAAAAGCAGGTGAGGAGGGAAACCTTTCTCTAAGGCCTGGCTGGCCATCTCACTTCGTTGGAGTATGGAAGAATGATGAGAAATACAAATCATACTTCAAAAATGGCTGGTACATAACTGGCGATACTGCAAAAATGGACCCGGACGGCTACTTCATATATGTTGGAAGAGCCGATGATGTAATCAAAACAGCTGGGGAGAGGGTAGGGCCGTTCGAGATTGAAAGCGCTCTGGTTGACCATCCAGCAGTTGCAGAGGCAGGAGTGATAGGCAAGCCAGACCCAGAAGGGATAAGGGGAGAGATAATAAAAGCATTCATAGTTCTTAGAAAGGGCCACACACCTTCAAAAGAGCTTGAGGATGACATAAGGAAATTCATAAAGGGCAAGCTTGCAGGCCACATGTATCCCAAGGAGATACAGTTCACTGACACCCTTCCAAGGACGCAGAGCGGAAAGATAATGAGAAGGGTGCTGAGAGCGCAGGAGCTCGGCCTTCCGACAGGGGACTTGTCAACAATAGAGAAATAAGTTTTTTACTATTTTTTATTCATAAATTTTGAGTAGTCCACAAGCTCCCTAAGTGCCTTAATTGCAGATGATGTTGACGTGTAGGTTGGTAAGCCGCAGTTTTCCAGTATCCTGCTATGGACCTCAGCATATTCCCCGCCAGGGCATACCACCAGTATTGGCTTCTTCTTCAGGTTTGATGCCTCCACGAGCATGCTGACAACTCTTGAGTCAATGCTTTCTGTCTGGAATAGCACCCCAACCAGAATGGAATCCACATTCGGGTCACCAAGCATGGCCTCCATGGCAATTTCAAACCGGTCTGCGCCAGCATCCCCGCTCAAATCAAGCGGATTCTTAACGTTCACATACGCAGGGACTTTCTCGCTTATTGCTGCCTTGCTTCCTTCGCTCAGTTCAGCAATCTTTAACCCGTTTTCCTCAACGCTGTCTGCTGCAATCACTGCCAAACCTCCCCCGTTCGTTATTACACCAACTCTCTCACCGCTGCAGAATGGCTGGGATTCAAACAGCTTTGAGAAATTGAATATTTCATCCAGATTCTTTGCCTCGGTTGCCCTGCACTGCTCGAACACCGCCTCGTAGACAGCAGCATTGCCTGCTAGGGAGCCTGTGTGGGATTTTGTTGCAACTGCGCCCACAGTGGTTTTCCCCCCCTTCAGCACAACTACCGGCTTTTTTTTGGTGACTTCCTTCAATGTCTCAAAGAACTCCCTCCCCCTTTTCACCCCCTCTATGTAAAGCACTATTATCCTAGTCCTCTCGTCATCTGCTATGTACCTCAACAGGTCAGTCTCATCAAGTGCAGCAGCATTGCCGTAGGAAACGAATTTTGACATTCCAAACCCCTGCCTTGCCATCAAATCAAGCACCGCGCCTCCAATAGCGCCGCTCTGGCTTATGAAGCTCACTCCTCCAAGCTTCGGCCTGCCCATCTTGTATGTTGGTATGAAAACACTGTCAACTCTTGTCAACGGGTTTATCACTCCCATGCAGTTTGGCCCAAGGCATGCAATATTGTACTTGATAGCTATCTCCCTCAGCTCGTTCTCAAGTGCAATGTTCCCAACCTCCGCGAATCCCCCGCTTATAACTATCGCACCCTTGACCCCTTTCTCACCGCACTCTCTCAGCGCATCCGGCACAAGTTTTGCAGGTATGGATATGACTGCAAGATCAACCTTTTCCTTTATTTTCCCCACGCTGGGATAGCACTTCAAGCCCAGAATCTCTTCGCTCTTCGGGTTTACCGGGTATATCTTACCCCTAAAACCCCCTTCTATGAAATTCCTGAGCAGCACATGCCCTATTTTGCCTGGGTCTCTGGAAGCCCCTATTATTGCAACGCTGCTTGGGTTGAAAAGCACATCTACATTCAAGGCAACACCCTCACATCCACTACGCAATAGCCGTCTTTGTAAGCTATCACGGGGTTCAAATCCATCTCATCTACCCCAGCATTCTCAGTGAGGAGCTTTGAAACTTTCTGCAGCAGAGAGGCAATCGCATCGATATCGACAGGTTCTGTGCCTCTTGCTCCCGTAAGCAGCTGATATGCCCTCATCTCCCTTATCATTTCCAATGCATCGTTTCCATCTATGGGGCAGACTCTCAGCGAGAAATCCCTGAAAGCCTCAACAAATATCCCCCCAAGCCCGAAGAGAATGACCGGTCCGAACTGTTCATCCCTTCTTCCTCCGATAATTAGCTCCACACCAGGTCTCGTCATCCTCTGGACAATGACTCCCTCAACCTTCACCCCCCCTGCGTTTGAGAGGATTTCCGCATAAGCCTTTCTTAGCGAGTCCTCATCCTTGATATTAAGCTTCACGCATCCCTTGTCCGACTTGTGCAGTATCTCATTCGATAGTACTTTAAGGGCAACAGGATATCTTGCAGCCTTGATAGCTTCGTCAACATTTTCCACAACGCTGCTTTCTGCAAAATTTATATCATATTTTTTAATTAGCGCGATGGCGTCGGCATGTTCCATTCTAACAACCTACTTCTTAAAAATGAGATATAAAGCAGCCAATATGCATACTACAACTATCAAAGCACCTACAACATAGACTGCCAGCTGCATTGGATGCTTCCTGAGATTCTCCATGTAATACTCCATCTTAGCCTTCCTCTTTGTAGCGCTATCGAGAGTTACGGGACCTGCAGGCGCAGGCGGCATCTCAGGTGCAGCAGGTGCTGGCGGAGCAACCGCCTCGGCAGGTGCGCTCTCCCCTGTGACTACTATCTGCTCCTCTGGAGTCTTCTCGCTCTTTATGGAGCCGACTTTCTTGAACCCATCCTCAGTAATGCTCAAGCTTATCTTGATATTCCTTATGGAATAGCTCACCAAATCCTGTTTCACAAGCTTGTGTATGCGCAGCGCCAGATCGCCGCTCCTTATGTTGAGTTCGTTTTTAATCTCCTCCGGGTCTTTATGCCCAGCAACTATCTTCTGGAGTATTGCCAAGTCCAGCTCATCAACTGCCTCCTTCGCCTTCTCATCCGCCACCTCAAGCATTCTGGCTCCGACCTCCGTTACCTCCACCTCGCTGTTCCCAAAGTGGCTAGTCTTGAAGTCTATGTACCCCTTCTGCTTCACAGTGGCAAGAACATTTGCGGATTCAAAGAATTGTGAGTTTATCTTTGGGCCGAACTTCTCCATCACTGTGCCTGGCTCTATTCTCTGCAGTATAACCAAGTCCGTAAAAGTTAGCTCTTCCACGATAAGCTTTTTCTATTTAACTTTTAAATAGTTATTGGTCAACTACCACCTACTATTAACTATTAAATATTGTGCAGTATATCTAAATATAGACGAAGGAACTAATGAATCATACAATTTAAAAGAGGTAAAAAGTGATGAAGTTTAGTTTTCTTGGGGGCGCCGGAGAGGTTGGCAGGTCTGCTTACCTCATTGAGGACAAAAAAAGGCTCCTTCTTGAATATGGAATAAAACTGCACCAGCGAACAGAATACCCCTTGCCATTTCAGGGCTTTATTGACTATTCAATAATCTCCCATGCGCACCTTGACCACTCCGGCTTTATACCTGCAATATACGAATACTGCTCGCCTCCGTGCATAGCAACCTACCCCACCCAGGCTCTCAGTACCCTGCTGGTAAAGGATTCCATAAAAGTCCAGAGAATGAAGAAGCAGAAGGTGAATTTCTCAGGCAACAGCTTCAGGAAGATGCTGAGCAACTTCATACCACTACCCTACGGGCAGAGCTTCTCCCTTTCAGATGGCATGTCACTGACTTTCACAGATGCAGGTCATATTCCCGGCAGTGCGATAAGCACAATACAGATTGGCGGTAAAAAGGTTGTCTACACAGGTGATTTCAAGCTCGGCGATACGTGGATGCACAAGGGAGCCGAGTGCGTGGAGGAATGCGATGTTCTGCTCATAGAGAGCACCTACTCCCAGAGGGAGCATCCTGACAGGAAAAAACTTGAGGAGGAGTTCTACTCGGAAGTAACCTCTGTGCTGGAGAGGGGCGGAAACGCCCTTCTGCCCTGTTTTGCGGTTGGTAGGAGCCAGGAAATCATTCAAATGCTGCGATATTTTGATGAGGACATGAAGATATTCTTTGATGGTATGGCGCAGACTGCCTCTGAGATAATGCTTGATTACCCAAGCTACATGCGGGATGCAAGATACCTAGCAAACTGCCTCAGGACAGCGGAGTGGGTGAGCAGCCCTGGTCAGAGAAGAAAAGCTCTCTCAAAACCAAGCGTTATAATCTCTCCGGCAGGAATGCTCGAAGGAGGGCCATCTCTGAAGTATGCACTTGGTTTAAATGAAGAGTCCGAAATAATACTTACGGGCTTCCAGGTGCCTGGCACAAACGGACAGATGCTTATGGACCAGCACAAGATGAGGGTTAACGGGATAGTGCATGATGTGAAGGCCCTCGTAAAATACTTTGATTTCAGCGCCCATGCCTCAAGATCAGATTTATTCAGGTTTGTTGAGAGAGCATCTCCAGAGAAAATATTCTGCGTGCACGGTGATACCTGCCGGGAGTTTGCTGAGGAGCTCCGAGCAAAAGGTTATGATGCTGTTGCTCCCGCCAATGGAGAGTCGTTCGTGGTTTAGGTGGTCTGATGGAAATATGCATGCTTGACCCGCTCTTCTACCCATACTTCGGAGGCACTGAAAAGGTAGTCTACGAGTTCGGCAAGCGGCTCGCCAGGAAGCACGGAATAAGCATACTCACATCTCGCATACCAGGTACCCCTCCCTATGAGGAAATTGAGGGCATGAAGGTATACCGAACCCCGTGCATATACCTGAAGAACCTCCCATCGTTCATGCCTCCCCCTTATACAATTTCCCCTTTTCTTCCAAGAGACATACTGAAGAGGTCTGAGGCTGACATCTTTCACATCCACTGCAGGTATTTCTACTACCTGGAAACGCTCATCCCGATAAAGTACATCATGCGGAAGAAGCTGATGCTCACTCTCCACAATGCCAAGCCAGAGGGCATATCATTCATGACTGACAAGTCCGCTGCCCTTTACGACATGGTTTGGGGTTACCGCATAATGGAGAACTGCGACAGGATAGCTGCGGTGAGCAGGTACACCAAAGAGGTGACTGTTCCCAGCTACCTCCAGCGCAATACCGAGGTGGTATACAACGGGGTTGATGAGAAACGTTTCAAGCCAAGGAAGGACAGCCCGGTTAGAGAAAAATTCATAGCTGGAGAAGGGCCGCTTCTCTTGACAAATGGGAGGCTGGTGCAGCAGAAAGGGATGCACCACCTCATAGAGGCCCTCTACATGCTCAAAAAATACTTCAAGAATGCAAAACTGATAATCATAGGGAAAGGACCTCTGAAGGATGAGCTTGCCAGCCAGTGCTTCAGGCTCGGGGTGCAGGATTCAGTCACTTTCGTGACAGGCATACCGGAGGAAGAGCTTCCGCTCTACTACAACGCTGCAGATCTTTTCGTTCTGCCAACCCTCTGGGAGCCTTCTGCAGTTGTGCTTTACGAAGCGCTTGCGTCAGGCAAGGCAATAGTAACCACCAAGGTTGGGGGGAACCCTGAGATAGTGAGCGGCAAGTGCGGGATGCTTGTTCCACCGCGCAACCCGGCAGCGCTATGTGAAAAGATGAAGCTTCTGCTTGAGGATGACCAGCTCAGGAAAAGAATGGAGAAAAACTCAAGGGATAGGGCAGTTGAGAATTTTACTTGGGATATTGCCGCTAAGAGGTATGAGAGCATATACCGGCGCATTCTCTCATAGTCACTTGTAAAACTTGTACTCATCCGAAGTTCCTTTTTTAAGTATGTACAGATCAATATATGCCTTCCAGTAGTGCAAAGTTTCCCTCACATAACCTGCCTTCTCAAATCTCCTTGTCGAAGTGACAACAACCAGGGATGGGTCAAAGACTACCCTGCCAAGCTTCTTAATTCTGTTTGGGAATTCATTGTCATCCAGCGTCCTGATTTTCTCGTTATACCCCCCAGCCTTCTCATAGGCATCCCTCCTGAATGAGGAATTTGACCCCTGGAATACCATGAAGTTTAGCAACTTGGCAAGCCTCGGGAAGTAGTTCGTTGTAACCTTGAAGATGAGCCTGTGCTTGAGCTTGTTCTCGGCAGGCGCTATAGGTCCGCCAACTGCAACAACATCCCTGTCCTCAAAATGCTTTGCTATCTTTGCCAGCCAATCTGAAGGGTATGCAGAATCTCCGTCTGTGTGGACAACAATATCACCTTTGGATTCCCTCACCCCGCGGTTTCTTGCAAGGGGGACTCCCCTCCTCGGCTCGTAGATGACCCTGCCCTTGTATTTTTTTATTATCTCCAAAGTCCCGTCAGTGCTTCCTGAGTCAACTACCACTATCTCAAAATCCTTGAATGTCTGCCTGCTGAGCGACTTCATGCACCTTGAAATGACCTTGCCCTCATTCAGAGTTGGGATTATCACGGATATCATAATACCATCTTCTCGTAAAGCTTCACCATCCTGGTTGCGCAATTCTCAATGGAGAACTCCTCTGCACTCTTCCTTGCATTCCCACTCAGCTCCTTGCCCTTCTTCAATGCCTTTATAATCTTCTCGGCGCATTCCTCGGGGTCATCCGGGTTGAACTTGTAGCCGTTGTAATCCTCCCTTATTATCTCTTTCAGAGCAAGGTAGTCCGCTCCAACAACTGGCTTGCCGCTTGCCATTGCCTCTTGGACTACTATACCCTGGGTTTCGAATTTGGAAGGTATTACGAAGACATCTGCAGCCGCATAGACCAGAGGTATCTTGTCAGGAGGGATGACCTCATTCACGAAGTGGAACCACTTTCCAACCCCGGTTTTGCCTACAAGCTTCTTGTAGTAGCTGAATGCCGGCCCCTCGCCGACTATGACAAATCTTGCATCTGAGAATTCCTCAAGCACTATGAGTGAGGATTTTATGAGAACATCCAGATTCTTTTCAAGCACAAGCCTCCCAACATTGAGGATAATTTTATTCTTCTCCATGCACCACTCCTTCCTTATGGCACTTCCGTCATTATCAGGATTGAACTTCTTTATGTCTATGCCAGTTGGTATGACATATATGCCCGTAAGCCCCCTCTCCTCAAGCATCTCCTTTATGACCACGCTTGGCGCCACTACTGCACTGCATTGGTTGTAGTACCACTCCAGATACCTCCAAGTGAACCTCTCCATCATCCCCTTGACAAACCTGGCATTGGATATGTAATGGGTTGCCTGGGTAACTAGAGTGTGGAAGGTGCTCACCAGGGGGAGCTTGTTGCTCTTTGCTGCCTCAACAGCTGCGAGCCCCATAGTTGCCATCCCGTGGGAGTGGATTATATTTATCCCAAGCTCCTTTACTTTTTTCTGGGAAGTGAATGGAAACAGCGCTATCCTATACATGGGGTACGGCCTAAAGGGGGTTGAGGTATAGTAAAACACCCTCTTATCCCTGTTCTCTCTTTTTGCTTTCCTGTCGCCTGCTGCAAAAATATACACCTCATGCCCCATGTCCTCAAGCGCATTCTTGAATATAAGTATTGAAGTGACCACACCGTCCTTGTTTGGCAGGTAGGTCTCCGTGTAGTATGCAATTTTCATGTTTTCCAATATGCCGATTAGGGTATTTATTAATTTCATTGGATCTGTTCCTAAATCTTGGCTATTGCCCATAGCGCAAATAGTGCGGCGCCAAGGAAGAGGAGAGGCGCAACTACCCTCATAACGGCAACTATGGAGTTGACAGTCCCTATGAGCTGTTGTGACTGACTCACCCCAAAGACTCTAACTCCCTCAACCTTCTCAACCCGCATATCCGCCTCAACGCTTTCAAGGTTCTTCCCTGCCCTGGAGATGCACTGGCACGCCCTTCTGACAATCTCCTCGCTTTTGATTCTGCCAATCGGGTTTATAACACCGCTGACGGTATTTGCGCTGTGCGAATCGGTTGTCATTACCTCGCATCCAACTCCCATCTCCTTCGCTGAATTTATTATCTCTTTTCTAACGCTTGGCAATATGCTGTTGCCGTCGAAGAGTACGAATGCGAATTTCTCCCCATCAAGCTCAAAGAGAGCAACCTTCATACCGTCTCTGCCAACCGCTGCCTCCTTTCCCAAGTCTATCAAGGAATCTGCTGCTACCCCCAACCTAACAGGTCTATCCTTTCCCCTTTTTTCAACTGCCTTCCCAACAGCATCCATATATTCAAAGCTCAGTGGGTCGCCTGCTTCAACTCTGGTTATCTCTCCGGTTTCAGCATTATGGGCATCTGCAACCATCGCCTCCTCAAGACCGCTTGCCAATGCCTTGTTCCTGAAAGCCAACCCCAGGGAGAAGTCTATATCCTCAGTTGTCCTGGGTGCCCTTGTCAGAGCGATGAACCCCTTGCCATTGACAGCGAGGCTATACGCCCTGCATGTCTCGCTTTTCCCGAGGGATATGCTCCCAAGAGCTTTCTTGAAGTGCATTTCCCCAAGGGCGTCCTGCGTCTTTTTTATGAATTTCACCACTTCCTCAGATGAAGCAGGATTGAAGTCGTGCGTTGCAGTGCCATGAAACACCATAACCTCCGCGTCCGTTGCCTCCTTCACTGCATTCGACAAAAGGTAAGGGAACTCGCTGCCACCGAGATTCCCGAAAGGCCCGAAATGGACATAGGGAATTAGGAGCACGCACTTCAGCTTATTCTTCGCCTTGAAAGCCATGACACCGAGCAGGGTGTCAATCTCAACGCCAACTTCATCAAATATATCCTCAAGCTTCTTCGACCTTTCAAACCATTGCGCGAGGAAAAGACTCCCGGCCTCAATTCCAGAGACGCCAAAAGTTCTCTTCATCGGGGCATTCACAAGCCAGAACATCGCGTAGACTGCCACAAGGAAGATTGATGATGCAAAGTAAAGCTTCAGAAGAACGAGTTCCGGGGTAGCCTCTGATGCAATGGGGCCGTACGCCATGAAGAACACCATGTTGAGTGTGGGCTGCGCTATGCCAAAGAACAGCGTGCTTTTCCTTGCATTGAAAAGGATATATGCAACCGAGAACCACAGGGCGAAGACCAGTGCATTCCCAACCAGCATGACATTGAAGCTGCTCACCATGTCGAATTTATTAGTCTGAATCAACCTTGCCGCTATGTAGAAAAGGGAGTAGACCATTGCGGATACAAATGAGACGAATAGAATCTTCTTGAATCTAACTCTCCTCTTCACTAAAAAGCATATAGCAGAGGAGAGCACTGCTGGAACTCCAATTATGAATAACCCCTCCCCTCCCCCGTGCGCTACGGAAACCACCAAACTGCCTCCAGTAAGAAGGCTTGCTATAACACCCACAAAGAATGAGAAAAGCGCTATTGATACGAATATCCTGAATGATGAGGGAAGGCTTCCCGAGAGAAATCGCGTTAGCCCCACAGCCTTCTCAGTAGAATCCTGCAATGATTCACCTGCTTGTCCTCGCTCTGCCGTTCCTGTGAGCGATAGTCCTGCTCCTGGTGGTCCTCTTAACTCCGCTCTCCTTTACCAGCTTGTCCAGTATGTAAACATTCGAGATGAATTCCATTGCGACTTCCCTGAAGCTCTTCTTTTTCTTCTGTGCTAGCTTCATCAACTCCAGTGTTATAAATCTCATCTCGGAGTTTATGGATGCAATCTCTTCCTCATACATGACTTCTCTTTCTCCGCAAAAAAATATAAGCCTTCTCCCCCCAATCCTGTCATGGAGCGTGTCTGCCCAAGATGCGGTGCTCTAAGCGGAACTAAGAAATTCTTCGGGGATTTCTGCGAGGACTGTTATCTAGACACTATAAACCTGAAATTTCCCGCTAGAATTGAAATTCAAATCTGCAAGATATGCGGAAAGGCTAGAGTCTCAAAGTGGGAGGAGCTCAATAAGACCAATCTCGAGAATATTGTAAAGAAGAATGTTGAAGGCAATTACGACAGCTTTCATGTCTCCCATCTTGGAGGGGACCAGTATGAAGTTACATTTCTTGTAAGCAGGGGCTCCAACTATTTTGAGGTGAAGAAAAGGTTCTCACTGAAGATGAATAAATCCATCTGCGAGGACTGCTCCCGGGCGACCTCAGGATACTACGAGGCCATAATACAGGTTAGAGGCAGGAATGTCCAAAGATGGGCTGAAAAAATAATGAGAGAGCTGAAGGGAAGGACGTTTGTGAGCAAGTATCTGGAGCTTGATGAAGGTATTGACATATACGTGGGCTCAAAAAAGGAGGCTGCAGAAGCTCTTGGTGTCCTAAAACGCAAGCCCTCAATCTCTGACAAGCTCTACGGAGTGAAGGATGGGAGAAGAGTTTACAGAAGAACATACTGCATCAGGGTCTAATCTACCTGACAACCTTGAACTTGAAACCGTAATGAATCAAACCCTCCTTGCCGTCCTCCTGAATCTTCCTGAAAATCATCTCAACGGGCGTTCCTATCTTCACCTCTTTGGGGTCGGAGTCTACTATCTGTGCTGTTAGTTTCGGTCCCTCCACCAGCTCTACAATTGCCATCAGATACGGAGCATCCAGCTCAAAACCAGTGGGAGGGGAGTATATGACAGTGTACGAGTGCACCTTGCCTTTTCCTGAGAACTTCACTTCTCTCATCTTGCCTTTTCTCCTGCATTTTGGGCACATCTTCCTTACTGGGAAATACCTAGTCTTGCAATTCTCGCACTCGCTCCCGATAAGCCCATATCTCTCCGGAATCCTTCTCCATGTCATTGGGAGACCTAGATTTGCTGATGACATAATTTCACCTAATCCGCTCTCTTCATTATACTCACGACGCACGTGGCACCGCTGCCTCCAACATTGTGCGTCAAGCCAATCTCAGCTCCATTAACCTGTCTCCTCTTCGCATCGCCCCTCAGCTGCCAGGTTATCTCCACCACCTGTTTCACACCTGTTGCACCCACGGGATGTCCGCATCCCTTCAGGCCACCGCTGGTGTTCACAGGTATCCTCCCGTCAAGGGCAGTTTCCCCATCCTCAATTGCCCTGCCGCCCTTGCCTTTCTTGACGAAACCCAAATCCTCATAGGCAATTATCTCAGCAATGGTGAAGCAGTCATGCACTTCGCAGACGTCAATGTCATTGGGCTTCATGCCGGCCATGTTGTATGCTTTCCTTGCGGCCTCCACAGTTGCATTCAAAGTTGTAAGAGATTTTCTGTGGTGGAGCGCAAGCGTGTCGCTTGCCTGGCTGCTTGCAATTATCTCAACGGGCGTATCAGTATACTTTCTGGCTCTCTCAAGCGGGGTCAGTATTACCGCAGCCGCGCCATCGGTTATTGGGCTGCAGTCATAGAGCTTCAAAGGCGATGCAACTTTCTTGGATTTCATGACATCCCTCACGCTTATCTCATTCTGGAAGTGCGCATAGGGGTTCTTCGAAGCATTGGAGTGGTTCTTCACAGCAACCATAGCCATCTGCTCCTCTGTTGTGCCGAACTCGTGCATGTGCCTCCTGGCCATGAAAGCATATAACGCAGGGAATGTTGCTCCCATGAAGAGCTCCCATTCCTGGTCCCCAGCTCCTCCAAGGGCGACTGTTGCATCTCCTACGGGCACATCCGTCATCTTCTCAACTCCCCCGACAACTACAATGTCGTGCAGCCCGCTTCCTACAGCCAGATACCCTGTTCTCAGGGCAACTCCACCTGATGCGCATGCAGCCTCCACTCTTGTTGCGGGAATTGGGTTTAACCCCATGTAGTCAGCAATGAGCGCAGTTATGTGCTCCTGCCCTATGAGTCTGCCGGCAGCCATCGTTCCCCCGTATATGGCATCTATCTCCTTGCCGGACATGTTGGCATCTTCTATTGCCTTCACTCCTGCCTCGGCTATGAGGTCCCTGAAGCCTCTCTCCCAATCCTCTCCAAACTTGGTCATTGCCGCTCCAACTATTGCAACCCTTCTCATGTCATCTACCTACAATGTTTTTAGCTTCCTCCTCTGCTTGACGTAAAGGCCATAATCAAGATACTCCTTCTCTCCTATGTACTGGAAGACCGTCCTGTTCTTCCCCCTCATCTCAAGAATCTTGTCAGTTACGACTATGCTGAATGAGTCACTACCGGCGCCGCTGCCAAAAGAAGTTAGAAGTATTCTGCTCCCAGGCTTAGCCACATCAAGAACAGATGCGAACCCTATGAGCGATGCAGCGGAGTAGGTGTTGCCTATCAATGGGGTCAGCAGCCCCTGCTTCACCTTGCTTGGGTCTATTCCAAGCATCTTGGCAACCTGAAGCGGGAATTTACCGTTTGGCTGGTGGAATACCGCATAATCAAAGTCCTCAGCCTTCAAACTCAGCTTCTCCATCAGCTCCTTTGATGCGCTGACAGTATGCTTGAAATATGCCGGCTCTCCTGTGAACCTCCCTCCATGGCTCGGGAAATCCATCCCCGGCCTCCTCCAGAAGTCTGGCGTATCAGTAGTATAAGAGCACGTCCCTTCTATCTCTGCTATTATCTTATCCCTGCCAATGACGAATGCAGCGGCTCCTGCTCCTGCGCTGTACTCCAGAGCATCGCCAGGTCTTCCCTGGGAGATATCTGTTCCCACACCAAGCCCGTACTCAATCATGCCCGAGCTGCACATTCCCATGCAGCACTGAATTGCCGTTGTACCCGCCTTGCAGGCGAACTGCATGTCAACCGCAGTGAGGTGTGGTGTCGAGCCAACTGCCTCTGCAACAATTGTCGCCGTTGGCTTGACTGCATAGGGATGTGACTCAGAGCCGATGAATATTGCCTTTATCCTCTTTGGGTCGATGCCACAACGTCGTATGGCATTCCTGCTTGCCTCAACAGCCAGTGTGGCGGCATCCTCATCCATCCCCGGGACACTCTTCTCTATTATTCCCAGTCCATCCGCCCCTCCCTCCTCCCCCCATACCCTTGCTATCTCCGTAGCCTTAATTCTGTAGCGCGGTATGTGAACTCCGTAGCCTACTATACCAATCATATTCTCCCTCAAAGCTTCTTCAGCCTATCAAGCAGGTCGTTTATTCCGAGCTTTGTGGTAACTATAGGAACCCTCTCCTTCTGCGCTATCTTGAGCGCAAGCTTGTCCACGCTGTCAATCCTGTGAAGCACCACAAGGCTTGGCTTCATCTGACTGACTCTTACTACCACCATGGGGGACCTGCCTGTGCTGACCTTGGTGAAAATGAACGCCCTCTCGGGGCTTGCCCCGAAAAGCTTTGGAAACTCGCTGTAGGGCATCTCAACTATGACCTTTATGCTGTCAAGCAAAGTAAAGCCGTACAGCTTCTTCTCAGGCAGCACGTCCTCATTTACAACTGCCTTTCCTTCTATTATCTTTGTGAAGCTGTCAGCCGTTATGCTTGTTGCAAACTCATGCGTCTCGTAGAAAATCCCGCCTTCCGTATCCTCCCTGAACCGCTGGGAGATTTGTCCACCCCTTACAGAATCAATGTCAATGAGCGCATCAACTAACCTCTTTATCACCTTTATGCCTGGTGAATCCCTTCTGTCCCCCTCATAATCGCTTATTGTTGAAGCTGATATCTTGAGGTGCTTGCCAAGCTCGGCCTGCGTTATCTCGAATATCTCTCTCCACTTCTTCATTGTCTTTCCAGGAGTATCCGAGAGTGTTATCTCCCCGGCCATCTTCACTGCGAACTTTTCCATACCTAAGAATTAGGGGAAATAAGTTATTTAAGCTTATCGAACATATGTTCGTTAGATAACGTTATAATCAGGTTTTTATACTGAGATTTGCATAAATAAAGCATGCTGAAAGAGTCCGCCAAAAATGATGCCGCGCAGAGCAAACCCGAGATTCGGGAAGAGGAGTGGAACTTTACTAGAAAGGGAGACGCAATAGCACTCATAGAGAAACGCCTGAAAGCAGACAACAAAGAACCCTACTCCTTGTCCATCTACCTGCCGAACGAAAAAATTCAGATGTTTGGCTATAAAAAGGTTGCAACTATTTGGTCAATGCCTGGTTTTATAGTCCACGTATGCAATGACAAAAGCGAGTCTAGCGTTGAATATACCTTTGGAATAGACATATGCAAAAAACTTGGCGGGTCAGGTTTCAGTGAATCTCTCATAGAAGATATGCTTACAAAGAATGCTGAAAAGCTTCATGGTGATTCTAAATTTGATGCAATTGCAGTTGTAGCCACAGTCATGAACAAGCTAGAAATCCACCTAAATGCGCCGCTCTCGAAGATGATGGATACAACTTTAGTGTTTGGGTCAGCAAGAGAGTTCAAGGAGCAGCTTCATGCAATACTGGAGCTTGAAAAATTTGAGGGGAAAGGAATTTTACCTAAAAACGCAGTCCGTGAAGTTCTTGCAAATATACGCACAGATCAACTTGTGCTGGCATGCAGAGAGTATGAATTTGAGAAGCAGCGTATTATCGCCTCTGACTGGTTAAGGAGGGAGAGGAATATAAAAGATCAATTACGCTCTTTTCTGGATAAATGGGAGAATATCCGTAACCCTCAGCTCAAGTCTGATGAACTCAAGAAGGAGGTTGAGTATTTAGGTGCAGATATCTGCGAGCTCGGCTTACGGAGGAGGATACTCGGCTACAGCGGAGATGAATACATGCAAATGCGGCGCTCCAACCTAGAAGAAACTCTCAGGTGTGTTAAAAAAATTGGTGAAGCTGATGAATCTAGTAAACCTTGACAGCTGGGGCAGCTACAGCAGGGCATTTGATGAATCTTTCAAAGCAATAACTTTGGGCGGCATGATAATCTACCCAACTGATACGCTGTACGGAATCGGAGCGAATGCCACAGACGCCAATGCCGTGAGAGCAGTTAATGAAGCAAAGAAGAGGGAGAACAAGCCTATCTCTGTGGTTGTCTCAGACTTCAGCATGATGAAAAAGTACTGCAAAGTTGAATCTGTCTCATTTGCATTGCTGCAGCAGCTTTTTCCAGGCCCGGTCACAGGTATATTCCACAAGAGATATGACTTTCCAAGCGAGATAACCAAAACGGATACAATAGCAGTACGAATACCCTGCCACCAGTTTGCCGTTTCTCTCGTCAGAAAGCTCGACTTCCCAATAACCTCGACAAGCGCAAACTTCTCAGGAGGAAAACCCCCGAGCGCGGTTGATGAAATACCAGAGAAACTTAAGGAGGTAGCCGCTGTGGTTGTTGACGGTGGGAAATGCCACCATTGCCTGGAGTCAACCATAGTTGATTTCACCTCCGAAGTCCCAAAGATAACCAGGAAAGGAGCGAGCTTTGGGGATGTAGACGAGAGACTCAAAGAAGCAGTATAACAAATATAAGCTCTTATTACAACATCTTATACAAGCAATAGCTGAAGCATTGCAGTCCTAAGTGGTTGCCATGTCATCTCAAACAGAGGAAGTTGAAGGCGGATACAGATTCCTTTCAGCCGTGCTGTTCCTTCTTGTAGCACTGCCTTTGGCAGGCTATGCAATTTTCCCAGATAACTACTATGCCGCATATCTCTCCTATCCCGCCCGCATACTTCTAGTGCCAATCCACGAGTTGGGCCATACCCTACTACTAATTTTTACAGAGTTTTTCAGGCTGCCCTACAGCTACATGGATATACCCATCAGAATGGCAGGATCCGCCTTTGAAGTTTTCGTGCCGTTCGCTTTTGTGTTCCTCTTCATCTTCGGGAGCCGAAGGTATGCACTTGCGTGCCTCATCCTTGTTGTGGCAGGAACTGCTCTAATCGATGCCGGGGCGTATGTCAAAAGCGCTCAAAACCCATCTGGAAGCGGCTTTAATCAACTTATGGAAACTACCGCGGTGAACCCTGCGAACCACGACTGGTACAGAGTGCTGAGCAACTACAATGCTCTGGATAAGGCTGATTTACTGGGTGAGATAATAATGGGCCTTGGGTTCGTGATCACCCTCATGGGATTCTTCTCTTCAGTCTTTGAGGTGAACCTCATCCTGAACTACCGCCAGAGCTCGGATTTTATTCTGCTCCTGCTCTACGGCTCCATCCCTGCAACAATACTGTCCATTGCCTATTTCAAAATTTTCAGAGTCGTTTTTGCTATTCTGATCTTCATACCCATAATAATCCACTTCTACACAAGAATCCTTCCTAAGTTGAAGGAGGAGATGAAGGAAGTTGATGAGGAGATTGAGAAAGATGAAGAGGATGCTGCAGAATCCATTCAGAATCCCAAGGCGCAGTAAATGAAGAGCAGAAAAAAACCACGGATAGCAGTCAGGATTGTGCTCGTAGAGCCCGAGTACGAGATAAACCTAGGGCATGCCGCCCGCGTTATGGCAAACTTCGGTTTTGATGAACTCTACATTGTAAACCCAAAGGTTGAGATTGGGTTCAACGCAAGGATGTTCGCAAAGCACGCCTTGCCCATTCTTCAAAAAGCAAGAGTTGTTGCAAGGCTGGAGGAGGCATTGACAGGCTGTGACTTCGTTGTTGGAACAACTGGTATAGTGGGCAGGAGCAGAAATGTAATACGCAACCCCGTAACACCTGCGAAATTTGCAAATGATGCGAGCAAGCTTAGCGGAAAGTTCGCCCTGCTCTTCGGCAGGGAGGGCACTGGCCTGAGCAGGGATGAAATCAAGAGATGTGATTTCCTTGTAACCATACCAGCAAACGAGAATTACCCAGTTCTCAACCTCTCCCACGCGCTTGCAATTGTGCTCTACGAGCTTGCCTCAAACAAGGAGCAGGTGATGATAGCAACTGCAAGCGGGGAGGAGAAGGAGATGCTCATACGCTGCTTCAACAGCATTGTGGACAACTTCTCAAAACAGCTCAGGAGTCCCGACAAGATAAAGCAGTCCTTCAAAAGAGTGATTGGCAGGTCCCTCATATCAGATGTTGAGGCTGCCGCCATACTATGCGTGCTCCAGAGAATAAGAAAGAAGTTAAAAATAAAAAGACTCTAAGCTTTCTTCCTTGACTTGACAATCTTCACTTTTGCCGGAGTCAGAAGAATCTTGTCGTTATCTATTCTCGCTATGTCGCCGTCAATCTTCATCACGAAGCCCTTCATGCTTGAGACAATCGTCTTCAGCTTCGCTGTGTTTCTCGACATTGGAGCCACATTCAGCAATATTATGTTCCTCTGCCTCAGCTCATTCTCAATGACCTTCACGTCCTCCTCGCTCTCAAGGGCCACTGGCTTCACGTAGAAATCGGCAGCCTCGTGCAGCACATCCACATTCTCGAGTTCCACGGTGTCCATGTATTCCTCAATATCCATGTCCTTGCTTATTCCCAGCGCCTTTGACAACTTCTGAAGTATCCCCATGTTTTCACCCCTTTCGAATGCAACAGTTTAACTTTTCATAAGGGGGTTTAAATACTTTTCTTCTCCACCTCACTCGTTAGCCTTTTAAGTAAAGGAATATCCAAATTAAACACGCAGATTACCTAGCTAGAAAAAGCGAAGAGAATTTATCAGATAAACCTGCAAAGAAAAAAATTAAAATAAGCTGAGACGTAGTTCGTAAGCCTTAATAACCTTTTCACCTAAAACTACTATTCCTTCGTGGTGAACTTAATCGGTGGTTATTTGTTAAGCTCTTTCCAGGACATACTCTCGCGGAGCAGCATCTTCAGAGACAGGAATACGCTCTCTCCGCACTACATACCATCAACACTTCCGCACAGGGAGAAGGAGATAGGCATAGTGATGTCTGCAATCTCTCCAGCGCTGAAAGGAGAGAAGCCCAGGAGTATGTTCATATACGGCAAAACAGGAACTGGGAAGACCTCCTGCGTGAAATACGTGATGGAGAGATTTGAGGAGATGAAGAGCGGCACGGCAAGAATGTGCTATGTGAACTGCAGGATATACAACACGCGCTACAGGGTCTTCCACAAGCTTATGAAGGACAGCCTTCCGGAGTTTGCCAAGACGGGATACGGCCTTTCCTTCTTCTATGAGAAGATGATTGATTTGTTAGATGCGAATGGGACCAACATGGTGATAGTGCTTGATGAGGTTGACATGGTGAGGGATTTGGACGATTTGATATACACCCTCACAAGGGCGAATGACGATTTGAAGAAAGGCGGAATGTCAATAATCGGGATTTCAAACAAGCTTTCGTTCAAGGAGAGGCTTGACCCAAGGAGCAGGAGCACTCTCTACGAAACTGAGATAGTGTTTCCTCCCTATACTTCAAACCAGCTTAAATCCATTCTTGAGCAGAGAGTGAAGCTAGGCTTCTCCGAGGGAGCTGTTGATGATTCGGCAATAAACCTGGCATCAGCCATGGCGGCACAGGACAATGGGGATGCGCGCTATGCCCTCAAGCTCATACTGAGGGCTGCCGAGATAGTTGATGAGGAAGGCGCAGGAGTTGTATCCGAGAGGTATGTAACCGCAGCCAGAAAATCGGTTGACGAGGACGTCTCCATTGAGGCGATAAGCACACTGCCGCAGCACCAGCAGATAGTGCTTTACTCCATAGCATCTCTCTCCATGGACGGAGGGCGCTACTCCAAGCTAAACGGGAATACCGAGAACTACCTCCTATCAGGGGAAGTCTATGAAACCTACCTCAGGGATTCGAGAAATTTCAAAAAAGAAGCAAGGAGCGCCCGCTGGTACCGCGAATATCTCAATGAGCTTGAGATGCTGGGGCTGATAACCACCGTTGAATCCGGTAAGGGCATGAGAGGGCACACGAGACTTGTTAAGCTCGCCTACTCCCCAGCCAAGGTCAAGAGCATCATTGAGAAAAATATCCTGGAGTGACTACCAGCCAACCAGCTCTTTCCTGCTTCCAAATACAGCAACCAGCACAAGCAACGGTCCTATAACCATAATCCCGTAGAATAAGCTCACATTACTCGTTGGGTTGTCCCTAAAAAACTCTATACCCCCTGGGAGGTTCATCGCTCTCATCAGCTCAACAATGAAAGTGATGACAGATATGATAATGCCCGCTCTGTATGACCACTTATTTGTTGTCGCAAGCCCCGCCCCAAGGGCGAGGGAGGCAAGCCCAATGGCAAGGGAAGGTGCTTCAGAAAGCAGCGAATTGTTAAACGTTTCATGCAAACCAATAGAATTGTTGTAGACGAATACGGGTAGGTACCCCAGCAGCTGGTACGAATCGTGCAAACTGACAATTGCTATAAGAAGCGCAAGCAGGCTGGCCGCAAGAATCTTTAAAGTCAACGATTTTACAGTCTCCTCACGGACTTCTTTTACTATCTCCTTAAGGCAATCATAGCAGTAAGCCTTGTCGTCTATAAGCTCAACGCATGCTAGGCAGAAATGCTTCTTGCATCTCGCGCACTTGTAGATGCCCTCCTTTCCTGGGTGGTTGATGCATTCAGCCAACTTATCTCACCTATTGTACTTGGCCATTGCTCTTTTCCTCTTCTTCTCATATATCCCTAGGCTCTTTCCGCAGCTTGGGCAGTAGTAAAACTTCCTTCTCTCCATGAGCTTCACATCATCCGCAGTTTTCAAATCAGTGCTGAAAACCATGGACCTCTCATAGGTGACCGCTTTTCCTCTCGGGAGCCTCCTGCCGCATGCCCCGCAGATAACCATATGGTCTCTTCCCCTCATCAACTCACCTCTGCTTTATATCTCCTATCTTACCAAGGCCTATTCCATTCAATAGAAATGTTTCTGCACCACCCAATTTAAACATTTCATTTCTAAAGAACGGTCCGAGCAGATCCCTCTCCTTTACAGCGTTGAACACCATCCCCCCAACCAGCTCGCTGAAAGCCGGCATAATCACCACTTTCATCCTCATGTTAAAGTTTGAATATTTTTTCTCCACCTTCTTCGCCTCAAGCCTGCCAACAACCCATACCCTCTTGATGCTCCTGTAGCCCATCCTATCCACAAGCTCCACGCAGGGGTGGTTGTGGGCGAGCACAAGCCAGTCCGCTTCCATCATTTTTTCAGAGGGCCAAGCATGCCCGTGGTTTAGAGAAATGCTTTCTCTCCGCACTCCGGCTGCATCGTGGACCTCAATTCCCTCAGCGATTTCTCTTATGCCTCCGTCATGGTTTCCCATGACTACTGACACCCTGACTCTCTCGTTTATCTCCCTCAGAAACCTGCTGAGCCTATCCCTTTCAGGGAATTGCATATTCGGTATGTCATGCTTAACATCGCCAAGCAGCACAAGCTCATTGCAATGCGTCTCTTCAATAAGGTTCAGAAGCCTGTCCCCTGTCTTGTCAAAAAGATTCATCTCTATACTGCTGCCGAATATGCTTCTCTCTATGCCAAGGTGCAAATCCGCAACAACCAGCATCCTATTATAAAGCAGCGCCGGCTCATTGCAGATGAACTTTAACTCATCCATGACAATACTATACAACCATGAAAATAAATCAATAGCGGTTGGATGAAAAGCTGGAGCGAGCTGCAAATTTTTATTAACTACCATCCAAAAACACCACCATGGCATTTTCACCAAGTTTCAAGGTCATGGGCATAGAAATAGAGCTGCACTGGAGCCTCCTGCTCTTGCTCCTGCTCATATTTGCTTCCGAAGGAATTGACGCCGCCCTGTCCATCCTGCTCATCTTCACATTTGTCGTTCTGCATGAGCTCTCCCACTCCTATGTTTCAATTAAAAACGGGATTGAAGTCAGAAAAATAACCCTCTTCCCAATAGGCGGCATGGCTACCATTGAGGATGTTTTCATACCCCCGGATGTTGAGTTCAAGCTCGCCATAGCAGGACCGCTCTTCAACTTTGCAGTCATCGCCATTGCGCTGCCCCTCACCCTTCTGGTAACCAGCGAGCCAATAAGCTCATTCCTCTGGATTATTATTGAGATAAATCTTGTGCTCGGAATTTTCAACCTTCTGCCTGCCATCCCTCTAGACGGGGGGCGAGTCTGGAGGAGCTGGAGAGAGAAGAAGGTTGGTCACCTCAGGGCAACAGTTGACGCTGTGAAACTCAGCAGATTTACTGCCATACTGCTCCTCTCGATTTCGCTAATAATCGGATTTGTGCAGGATGACTTCGCTCTCCTTGTATGGAATTTCCTGATATCCGCTGTCATCTACCTCGGCTCTCAAGCCGAGCTTAGCGTCGCGCTGCTCAAGGATTCTGCGAAAGGTCTTTTTGTGAGGGATGCCATGAATTTCTCAACTGTCTCACTGCACCCCAGTTCAACATTGAGGGAGGCATCCTCGCTGATGCATGCGACACGCTCGCCCGTAATTATTGTATCGAGCAAGCCTATAAAACTCCTCAGCTACAGGAATCTTCTGGAAATTGAAAAGAATAAGTGGGACAATGTAAAGGCACTGGACGTTGCCCAAACCTCACCAGTATGCAGCATGGACGAGCCTATCCTTGACGCATGGAAGAAGATGAAATCAGCAGATGTGCCTATACTGCCTGTTTTGTTTGATGGCGGACTTGTAGGGACAGTAAGTGAGATTGACATAGAAAAGCTCCTCGTGCTGAATAGATTGCGGGTTGATTTCCCTGAAAAGGTTGAAAACTGAAGTGATAGTGCATACATAAATGTGGTTAGCGAATTTATACAAAGTTATATTGGCGCGGAGGGTACCTGAAAGATGCACCTCCAGAGGTGGCAGAGGACTACGCATATATATTTATAAAGATTGGATTGCCAATATAAAGAATTCTAGGTGTTTAGATGAATCTCTGGCATGATATAGAAGCAGGTTCGGATATCCCCAATCTAATCAACGTCATAGTCGAAATACCGAAAGGCTCGCAGAACAAGTACGAGTATGACAAGAAGCTCAATATAATAAAACTTGATAGGGTGCTATTCTCACCTTTCCACTATCCGGGGGATTACGGTATAATACCAAAAACGCTTTCCAAGGATGGCGACCCACTTGATGCCATTGTGCTTGTCACAAATCCCACCTACCCCGGCATACTCCTAAATGTGAGACCAGTTGGATTGCTTAGAATGAATGATGCCGGCAAGATAGATGACAAAATACTGTGCGTTTCTAATGATGACCCAAGGTTCAAGCATCATGTGGACATAGCGGACTTGGATGAGCACCTGCTCAAGGAAATAATGCACTTCTTCCAGGTATACAAAGACCTCGAGGGAAAATCCGTGAAGATGACAGGCTGGAAGGACTCTGCCGCTGCCAAGAAGATAATAGTAGAGTCAGTTGAAGCCTACAACAAGAAATATAGAAGCAGGGAAACCCGCAGATGATGCCTTAAGCCTTTATCCTCAGAGCGTATTTTCCAGGCAGCTTGGCGTCTATCTTCTTTGCAAGCTCTGATTTTTCGGCATTGAATACTATCAGATAGCTGCTCCACTTGTCAGTTAGCTCTGTCCCACCGCAGTTCGGGCATTTGTTGCCCTCGGTGATAATGAATCTGCAGTTCTTGCATGCTTTCTCAGCCATATGATCACTTCTTCTTAGGAGCTGCCTCCTCCTTTATCCACTCAAGCTTTCCCAGCCCCTCTGGCCTCATTGTGAGGCCTATCTTGGTTTCTGGGATGCTGCCTTTCATGCTGACTGTGGATATCTTGGCCAGCACATCATCACCCTTCTTTATTATTTTCTTGCTCTCCTTACCGATGAAAGCCGGTATCTTCTTGTCATAGGAAAGGAAATCGTTAGTTATCTGGGAGAGGTGCGCTAGGCCGTCAATCGGCCCCATCCTAACAAACGCTCCGAACTCCACTATTTCAGTAACCTCCCCCTCAAATATCTCATTCAGCTCAGGCTTGTAGGTAAGCATGTCAAAAGTCATCTCGTGGTATGACGCACCGTCACCCGGTATAACCTTCCCCTCGCTTATATCATGGGGGTTCCATACGCACAGAACTATGCCAAAGTCCTTGTCAACCTTCCTCTCATACTTCTCCCTCAGTATGCTGACTATCGCTTCCTTGAGGTTCTTTGAGAAGTATTTTGGCTCTACTCTTACAGTGCTCTTCACGGTTATTATGCTGTACATTGTATCACCAATTTGTTGCGCAACATTAATATATCATTCGAATTGTAAGCGTGACTTGCCCCTCAATATTATGACTTTCACCCCTTCTTTCTTCAGCCTTTCTATGAGCCCTCTGTCATTTGTGCAGGCAACCGCGCCGTTTCTCGCGCAGTAGCTTACAACCCAGTCGTCAACGCTTCCATCGTTCTTTTTTATCTCCACCCTGCCAAGCTTTAGGAGCTTCAATGCGTACCTCGCGGCAGCCGAATCTCTTCCTTTTCCTGAGCCTACTCCCGTCAATTCAGCAACAACTCCCTCGCACGTGACTGCCCTGTGCTCTCCAAGCAGCTCGCTCAATCCACCGAATATATTCACCTTGAATTGATGAGCAAGCATCAGGAAGTTGGTGTCTAGCACTGCTTCAAGCATCCAATTATTTTGTAGAATAACAAATTTAAATGCAACGCTTACCTGGTTATTTTTCCTTCCTTGAACGCATCCAGCAGCTCAGGGTGCTTCTCGAAATACTCCCTGCTCGGTTTTAGTATTCCCGTGAGTTCCCTCGTAACTGCACTCTTAAGATCTGTGGGGTGCAGCTCACCCTTCTTATACGCATCTCTCAGTTCATCGAATCTCATGTAATCAACATCCCCGCCGTACTTCTTGTTCCTCTCTATGTGCAGTGGCTTGTCCTTCATTATCACGTACTCGCAAAGCTCAATTATCGGGTTGTTTTCCGTTTGCTTCTCCGGGCAGTAGGCTGCGCTTATCTTATCCTTTATTTCCTTCTCCGAATCATGGATGTATACACTGCTTTTGGGAATGCTCTTGCTCATCTTTGAAGATACCTCCGTATCGAGCTTATCGTTGCTCTCAAAGCCCATCTTCTGCGGGCCCTGCAACCCCATCAGGAGATGCGTGTGCACTGCAACGGGTTTAGGCCATTTCATCTTTTCAGCAATCTCCCTGGTGAGCACGTGCACCTTCCTCTGGTCCATCCCTGCGTGCATGAGTTGTACCTTCAGGTGGAAGATGTCCGCAGCCTGCATTGCAGGATAGAGCAGGGCAGCAGATTCTGTCGCCTCAGTCTCCTTCCTTCCCATTATTGTCACGCACCTCAGCATCCTTTGTATGCTGGTGCTCTTCATTATCTCAACGACTTTAACCCAGTACCACTGGTCATAATGCTCGCTGGCAAGTGCGTATCTAACCTGCGATTCATCCAGACCAAGCGATACAAAACCTGCCTTGAAATACCCTCGGGCTATATCCCTTATTAAACTCAAGTCCCCCCCCAGCTTCTTGTTTATCCAGGAGTGGTAGTCAGCCAGCCATATGATAGGCCTTATACCTGCCTTTATGAAATCATTAATCTTCATTGCCGTAAGCAGCCCGGAGCCTATGTGCATCATCCCGCTTACCTCAAAACCGATGTAGTGCTGTGGGTGCTCCTCCCTCTCAAAAAGCTTGACCAGCTCCTCCTCAGTAAGCAGCTCTTCAGTCGGCTTCCTCTTCACAAGAAAAACCTTATCCTCTATGTTCAACTAATCACCTTCTATGCAATCTCAGGCATCTCACATTTGAATTCCATCAATTTTATTCTTTCCCTAACCCTCCTTATAGTGCTTTCCTTCAAACCGAGCTCTCTTGCAATGGTCCTATCACTCTCCTTCCCAATTCTCATCAGAATACTGTCAAGCTTGCTGTAGCTTATCCCAAGTTCTCCTTCAGCGGTCTGCCCTTCCCATAACCCCGGAGAGGGTTTCTTCCTTATTATCTCTCTTGGAACCCCAAGCTTCTCCGCAAGTTTTCTCACCTCAGTTTTATACAGCCCGCCGATTGGAAGAAAATCGACTCCCCCGTCCCCATAGCGTGTGAAATAACCCATCTTCAGCTCACTTCTGTTGCCTGTCCCTGCAACAAGTAGATTCCTGCTGTTGGAAAAGTAATACAGGGTGCACATCCTTATTCTGGCCCGCAGGTTCCCGTTCGGTATTCGCGCCCCCTCCCCGAATCTTGGCAGTATCATCTTGAACTCCTTATACACCGAGCTGAAATCGATTATGTAGTATCCCACACCCAGACGCTTTGCGAGTTTTACCGCATCTTCCATGTCCGTCTTGCCAGTGGTCTCGCTCTCAGGCATTATCAGAGCAGTTACTCTTTTCTTACCAAGAGCTCTTGTGCAGAGTGTTGCGACAACTGCAGAATCGATCCCTCCGCTGATGCCGACAACTACCCCCTTTGCGCCAGCTTCTCTGACCTTTCTCCTTATGAAGCTCTCAGTCCTCCTTACCTGCATACAAGATATTTCTCTTGCAACTCTTTTTATTATTTGCTTAGACCAACCGCAAACAATATAAAATGTTAATGGATTAATTACTGTATAGATTGAGGTGAGTTGTTGGGTTCTATCCCCAGAAAATGGAAGAAAGCCGGAAGAATGCGTTGGAAATGGCTTAAGAAAAGAAGGAAGAAGATGAAGAGAAAGCTCAAGAGAAGAGTGGGCGAGCTCTAGGTGCCTGCCCAGCTCCTAACAACATATCTACCTCTCTTCTCTATTTCTGCGAGTTGTTTCACAACCTCTTCGTACTTTTCATACTCCTCGTAGCCAGAGAGGAAGCTCCTGAATGTTCTCTCATCCCCAAGCGATTTCTTCATGAGCAGAACATCAATTGCCTTCTCCTCAGCATCCTTTGAAAAGCTTCCAAGACCGAAATCTATGAAAAAAACCTTTCCGTTGCTGATCATCACGTTGGCAGTTGTGAAATCTCCATGCACCACTCCGTGCCTGTGCAGTTTCGCCAGCCCTCTTCCAACCTCTTCAACTACCTTGCCGATGCCTCTACCTTTTTTATTTTTGATGAAATCCCTGAGCAACACGCCGTTTATGAAACCGAGCTTCAGCTCAAACTCATCTATTTCATATACGACTGGGCAAGCCACGCCAGCCCCCTTAGCTGAGTGCAAGAGATATGCTTCCCCTCTTGTCCTGCTTCCTCTCAGTGGAATGTCTATCTCCCTTATCCTATACCTCTTGGAAACTCTATTCTTGCTGGCGATTCTCCTATCAACAAGCCTCTCGATGTAAAGCTCTGCCTCTGCGCCCCTTGCGAGGAATTTTGCCATATGCAAACCTACCTAGGATGCTTCATCAAAAGCGTGCTTGTCTAAAACTCTTTTATGGCAGCGTTTAGCACAAGCATTATCACAAACGTTATGAACGCCCAAAATGCTATATCAAGGATGCCACCAAGCCAGTTTATGCTCCCACTCTGCCATCCGTTGTAAGTATTGTAAATGAACCAGGCATACGGATAGCCGTTCGCTATGTTTTCACCTATGCAATTGCTTGTGCATCCCGAACTTTCGTGGTATGCTCCAGATATGAAGACCACGAACAGCGCTATGATAAGAGAGTAAAATATTCCATCGCTCAGACTTGGTCCTGCGACTCTTTTAGCTCCCGCAGTTTTTACAGCCCTAGGCGCCTTCTTCCTCCTCGGCATATGGCATCACCGAATATGATTATTTCGCGCCCATTAATAAATATAACTCTTTGAAGAAGATTCTCATCACTTAGAAAGGAGATAAATGCAATACCAAATTTACAATACTCGCTATCCGGAAGTAACGCCCGTAATTCCGTAAAGGAGAGAGATGTTGCAAACAATATCTGTGAAGCAGGAAGCACTCATCCCTCAAAGGTGGGGGCATGTCACTAATTTATCATCAGTTTGGGGTGGAAGCATGTGATAAGTGTGCAAACCACCCATTAACATTATATACCAATCTTAGCAATAAGATTTCATGAGATGCAAAAAGGCGCAAATCTCCGGTCTTGACCTTATACTCGCAATAATGCTCTTCTCTCTTGCCCTTATACTCTTTTCGATTTTATGGGATGTGGTGCAGTACAACGTAAAGACTCAAGCAGATGCTGATATAATTGCCATCCAGGTTGCGAATAGACTCCTAGGCAGCCCAGGCTACCCATCTGACTGGAATGCAACGAATGTGCAGCTGATAGGTTTATCATCTGAAAGAGGTGTCATGGACCAGAGCAAATTCCAAAACCTACTTGATCTACTGGCCCAACCTGGTGGCTATGATCAGGTGAGGCAGATGTTGGGTTTGGGCCCCTATCAGTTTTATATTAGTATGACCAACCCAGACGGCTCTCCAATCCTCATCAACGGCCAACCCGCCCAGGGGGGAGACCCCCCAACCAATGCAACCAGTGTGAGCAGCATAAAAAGGACTGCGCTCTACGGCACAATTATGGTGTTCAACAACTCAATAACATTCGTCCAGGATTCATCCGGGAGCATGGACTGGTTTTCAACAGGCATAAATTATACGAATTCGAATCTAAGTGCAAGGAATGTATGGGTCAATATCTACAATGTGAGCTTCCCAAGCTCGCCAACTAGCAATTTTGACTTTATATTTGAGTTCAACGACACCAGCCTCACTGGAGGGAACCAGGTCAAGCTAAATGTTACAAGTCCTTCTGGTAAGAAATATGCAGTGCCGAACTGCGGCAGCTCGTCAGGCTGCAGCTGCGGGTCTGGGACAAATGGCTGCTTGGCATTTTCATACTCTGGAGGAGCGCGCATGAACTTCACACAGGCACTTTGGAATTCCACAGGAGTCTGGCAGGTTTGGATAAGGAAATCAGTGAATAACCCTATTACATACGATTCATTTGCTCAAACGCCGCCGAGGAGGATAGATGCTGCAAAAACTGCAATTGATGCCTTTGTTGACGTAATTTCAAACGAATCCAAGGGACTTGATGAAATGTCGCTGTTCGATTTCAACAGTTGCAACAGCAACATGATAAATGGTTTCACGACAAATTACCCGCAGATTAAATCCAATGTGAATTCCATAACTGCATCAGGTTCAACACCGCTCGCCCAAGCTATCAGGGATGCGGCCGACTACACAAATTCAAGCTCAACAAGAAAGCACAATATGATAATTGTTGTGTCAGACGGGCAGGAGACATGCGGTGGGGACATAGTTGCCGCGGCAACCTATGCCGCAGGCAAGGTTCAAAGGATCTGCACTGTAGGGCTGGAGCAAGGTGGAGATGGTGCAAACCAGCTCACGCAAGCTGCCAAAATAGGGCATTGCCAGTATTACGCTGCAAGAAACGAGCAGCAGCTTGAATTGTACCTGAGACAACTCTACTTCGGGACTCTTGCGAAGGAGACAGTGGTGCTCAACATAGTGGTATGGAGATGAGAAAAGGAGTTATTTTCACCCTTGACGCGCTCGTTGCTGTCGTTATAGCAGTAATGGCACTCGCCATACTCATGCAAATGGTGAGCCTTAAGACTGGAGAGTGGTACAAGGAAATTGCACTCTACAACTCGGCTCAGGACATTCTCACCTCAAAGGACAAGGATGGCACCCTGGGAAGTATATTCGGCACCTCTGATGCAGTTGCGGTATACAATCTCAACAATTCGATCGCATCCCAGCTACCCAGCAACATGGTGGCCAGGATGAACGTAAGCGTCTACAATTATCAATCCAATTCTTTTGTATGCGTCAGGAACCTGACTGCTGGGCAGAGCGGGACAACGCCGATTAAAAGCGTTGTTAGGAGAGTTTTCACAGATCCGCCGAACAATAATTACAGTGTTGTGGTTATGGAAGTGTGGTACCGATGAGAAGAGGTTTCATGCTCACTGCCATCACCGTAGTGCTCTTTATGGTGTTGATTGATACGGCATTCCAGTACTCGAAGAGTTCTTCAGCCTTCTCAAAGAGAATTTCAGAGATGATTGTCTCGGAGAAGGTGAGCTATACCTTTGATGATATAACAGAAGATATAACCAACATAGTCGGTCTCAGAGTAACACAGCAGGCGTCGGATTTGATAATAGAGGATTCAATGCCTGGAGCAAACATAACAAACAATCTTGCGCGCTATGAGAATTTTGTAAGGAGCTACTACCTAACCCCTGAGATTGAGGCAAAATTCATGAATGCAAATGACCAGCAGATAAGTCTAAACTCCCTCTCAACGAACATGTATCTAAGCCCCTTCAATCTGAGCTATGGCTACCAGGATTTTGGGAAAAATAATACTCTAATACAAGTTCCGCTGTCGCAATCAACTGGAGTGCAATACATGTGGTACAATATAAGCGTCACAAGCGGCAACTTCTCAAATGTCTCAGGTATAAGCTGGAACCCTCCACCCCTCCCATGCGTGCCGGGTACACCAGGCTGCATGAGGTTTTACCTGGCGATAAACGACAGTTTCAATAACCAGTACATCGGGGATACCTATACTTATTTTGATATGACGCAGCGTGCCGGGTACATGAACATAAGTTTCGTCAACCAGACCTGCTACATGGAGATTCAGGTTGCAAATCAGTACCTGCTCAACCTCACCAATCACGGATGCAACATAACAACTTACATTGGGTTCAACTTCAACAGCAGTAACTTGGGGGTTTACTTCCCGGAAAAACTGAGCATCAGGGATACAAATTATAACACTCTAAAGAAGGACAATATAAATGTCGTTGTAACGAGGCTGCTGAGGTAGCTACCACTTTACCTCAACTTCATCAACCCTCATCTTCTGAACAACTCTGCACTCTGCGAGTTTCATCCTCACTCCTGCTTCGTGCATAAGATTCCCTGTCAATGCTATCATTGCCCCGTTGTCCGCATTAAACTGTCCCTCGGTAACAAAAAGCCTGCAGCTATGAGGCTTGGCCATTTCTCTCAGCATCTCCTGCAGCCTGCCATTCTGGGCGACTCCACCACAGAGTATAAGCTCCTTGCTTCTTGTCAATGCCAAGGCCCTCTCCGTAGCCTCAACGAGCATTGAGAAAGCAGTTTCCTGCAAGGAGTAGCACACGTCCTCCTTCCTATGTGTTCTCAAGCTATTCTGTGCCTCCGTGAGAAGCCCTGTAAAAACCAGGTCCATACCCTTCACTGAGTAGGGCAATGGAATGTACCTACCATCCCGCGCCATCTTCTCAATGACGGAACCGTGGGCGTGCTTCAACCCCATGTTCCTGCCAACGGAGTCTATAAGGTTCCCGAGGCCAATGTCAAGAGTTTCTCCCATCACCCGGTACCTTCTATCCTCAAGGATTATTATCTGAGTGTTTCCTCCACTCACATACACCACAAGCGGGTTCTTGCATCCGCAGAGTGCCCTCACTATTTCAATGTGAGCCAAGGCGTGGTTAACCCCAATTATGGGTTTATTAAGCATTTGAGCCATCGTTTTTGCTCCGACAAGTCCAATTTTCAAGCATGCCCCCAAGCCTGGTCCCATGGTGAAAGCTACCAGCCCAATCTCTCTGAGTTCTACTCCGCTTGTATCGAGTGCTCTTTCCAGTACTGGCTCAAACTCTTTTGAGAGGAAATCCGCAGCCTTTCTAGGGTGTATGCCAGCGTATTTTGGCTGGTAAGTGCTCCTCTCATTGGCAAGCACCTTCCTGTCATCCACTATCCCAATGCCCATTGTATGCGCGCTGCTTTCCATACCGATGCATATCATCTTATCACTTGCCGTAGTAAAGCATCACAATTGCAACATTTATGAAATTAAACGTAGCATGGGCGAATATTGAGGGTATGACTGACTTCCTTGCTTTGCATAGGAGCGCGAATATTAAACCGGCTGTGAAGGCTGCGATGAATTCCATTTTAGAATCGTAAGAATAGTGCGCCAATGCAAAAAGCAGTGTTGAAATAATAATCCCAAAACCAGTGTGTACATATTCGAGACTGCTGAGCAGGAATCCCCTGAAGAAAATTTCCTCAGCAATTGGGCCGATGGTGAATGAAAAAATTAGTATATACAGTGGTAATCCACTCATTATCATTGACACCTTCCCCGCCTCCTCAAGGTGCAGCAAGAATATGACCACAATAGCCTCTGCAATTATCAGCGGGCCGACAAGAAACAAAGTTGTCGCAACCCCTAAAACTGCATTCATCAGAAGCCCATCCCTCTTTAGACCGAGGTATCCAAAAGTTTTTTCCAAACTCCGAAGTTGGAACTCAACATCCCATACGAATGGAAAGGAGAGGAAAGCTGTTGAAAGAACTATGGCTGAAGCATAGGGAACACGCATCAAAAACAGCAATAAAGCTGCATATAGCCAAACAAACCAAATTCCCGCAGCTCTTCCGTACCTCTTACCTACCTCAACAGTGCATACGACAAGCGCAAAACCTAGAACCGGAATAGCAATGAAAAGAGGCAATCCTTTTATGAGGGCTGTTAAGATGGCGAATATGGAACTAAAAAATAGAAGCAGAGCGAGTATGCGAAAGGTTCTCTCATTCTGCATCCTACTACCTTTTCATCTCCAGATAGCCGCATTTCCCACAGGAGAACCTGTCCTTATGATCCGCCAGGTGCACCCCCCCACCGCATTTTGGGCACGAGCGCCTTGGCTTGTATGATTTTACAACTTTCTTTTTCTCAGCCACTCTTCTCACCCTTCTCCTCCTTTGCAGGAGCTTTCTGCTCAACCTTCTTCTCTTTCTTCACCCCGGCGTCTCTCTCAAGCTTGTGCTTGCTCTCTATTCCCATTGCCTCCTTACTGGCATAGAATTTCGCATATCCCTTCAACTCCTGGCTGCCGAACCCCTGCTCAAGGATGTCTATAACGGCAAGCGAGCCATCAGCTCCAAGCTTTGAGCAGAGCGACTCCTTGACTTCCTTCCTGCTCGGAGTTGGGCCCAAGAAGCTTGCTATGAATCTAACCTCATTTCTTTTCAGAACCGGATTATCCCTCTGCTCGGTTATTTTAATATCCATATTCAACCCCTCACTCTAGTTATGATTTTCCTTCCCATACTGTCCATGTACTCAACTTCTTTACCCGCTACTACCTCATTCTTAAGATCCTGCGGAATTGCCATATCAAATGTGCTGTAGTCCTCCAGGTCCATTATCTGGGCGCTCTCCCCAGTGATTGACACCACCTGGCCAGCCTTCCTTTCGATTACCGGTATTTTAACGTCAGCATCCGATGGCTTGAGCAGAGTTTTCTTCTGCCCGTCAAATATGCCAATTGCCGTAACCCTCATCTTTGCAGCCCCATGCTTACCTGGCGCTGAGCTTTCAATCTCCACAATTCTGCATGGAATGTCATCTATGATGACATATTTCCCGACTTTCAGGTCTTTCATTACTCCAAATATCTCATCACTCATTGCCAACACCTACCTATCACTTTTTTAACTTTCTAATTTTTAAACATTCTCATGGAATTTATCGACTCCCACTGCCATCTTGACGCATTCAAGAATTATGATGAGGTAATCTCAAAAGCATTGAAAGCTGGAGTTAAAGCAATAGTAACATCCGGCTGCTCTGGCAAGGATAACATGAAGACGCTGGAGATAGCGCGGAAATACCCAAATTACGTCTTCCCAGTCATTGGGATAGCGCCTCAGGAAGCAATGTATATGGGTAGTTTTGATTCGGCTGTATCATTTCTAAAAGAAAATAAAGCAGGGGTTGTGGGTGTGGGCGAGATAGGGCTTGACTTCCACTGGGGGAAGACTCCTGAACAGATATCAAAACAGCGCGAATGCTTCGAGCTTTTCCTTGATTATGCAATATTCGAGAAACTTCCTCTTGTTGTACACTCAAGGGAGGCTGAAAAAGAAGTGCTTGAGGTCATAATGAAGAAGGGTGCAGAAAAGGTGTTGCTGCACTGCTTCTCGGGAGATTCCTCCCTTGCGGAGACGGCGGCAGAGCACGGCTTCCTCATATCAGTCCCGCCTGTCCCATCCATTACAAGGGAAAAGGTAATTAAGCACATACCACTTGAAAACTTATTGCTGGAAACTGATGCTCCCTATCTGGGGAAGGAGCCTTCGGAGGTCAATGGCGCAGCCCAGCTGGTTGCGAGCATTAAGGAGTTGGAGGTGGAAGAGGTTTCCAAAGCTACTACAAAGAGCTGCATGGCTCTGTTTAACTTGGGGGGTTTGGATGGCAGTGATTGATAAACTGAGGTCATTAGTAAAGCAGAAGGAGGAGAAGAATATCGCGCTGCTAGTTGACGGGCCGAATGTCATAAGGAAGGATGTGAATATAGATTTGGAAGGAGTGAAGAAGAAGGTTGAGAAATACGGCAGAATAAAGATATGCAAAGTCTTCCTGGACCAATACGCTTCCGATAAGCTCATAGAGGCAGTGACAAACCAGGGATATGAGCCTGTCATAACGACAGGCGATGTTGATGTGACCATGGCAGTATATGCAGTTGAGCAGGTTTTCAACCCCAGCATCCAGATACTGGCCCTTATGACGAGGGATATTGACTTCAGGCCTGTGATAGTTAAGGCAAAGGAAAAGGGGAAAGAGACCATAGTCATTGGCGCTGACCCTGGCTTCAGCGTTGCCCTAAAGAAGACTGCAGACATTGTGATATTCGCGGATGCGCGCTGAGAAAGGTTTATAAAGTGCGGAACGGATAGATATTCATTGTTTTTTAGAGGTGAACCATGACAGAGAAAAGACCTTTTGATGTTCTGAATGGAGCTCTTGGAGGCTCTGTGCTTCTGAAGCTCAAGGGCGGAGTTGAGGTGAGGGGCACAATGGCATCGTATGACGTGCACATGAACATTGTGCTTGAAAACGCCGAGCAGTTGGAGAATGGAGAGGTGAAGAGGAAGCTCGGCACAATGCTTGTGAGAGGAGACAACATAGTCTTTATATCCCCTTCCTGAAAGACCACCAAATTAGAATCTCTACAAGTATTTTAAACTAGTTTAAATTCTGAAGTCATTCCCTATTGTTTCATATGCCCTCTTGCTGTCGTTCCAGTTCAGTATGAGGATTGCAGAGTCAAAGCTTGTGGATATGCTTACTATATTTATTTTCTTCTTGCTGAGCACGCCAGCCAGCTTCTCTATCACGCCCGCCTTGTTCATGAACTCTCTCCCAGTGACCGTCACCATGCCAAGATTTCTCATTATTGAAAGAGCGCCAAATGACGATGTTTTTGAAACAATCTCCTCGAGGGCATCCCTCGCCTTCTCCATATCTGCGTCATCAACGAAGAAGCTCATTGAGTATTCCCCCATGGACATGCAGTAGATGTTTATCATCTTTGCAGAAAGAGCCGATGAGAACTTTGCCACTACGCCTGGGGTTACTCTTACTCTCTCACCTGTTAAGGATAAGGAACTCACCGGTCGCTTGTAGAGCTTCAAATCCATTCTTCCACAGATTAGTATTAAATAATAACTTATTTAAAAATCTACTGCAAGTTACGAAGGGCTCGTAGCTCAGTAGCAGAGCGTTCGCTTGGCGAATTATTTCCAAAATGCGAAAGGCCGCGGGTGCGACTCCCGCCGAGTCCACTGAAAATTTAATTCCTTTAACCTATATTTGTGGGGATAGCTCTCTCGCACACGACTGATTTATAATCGGACAAGTTATATATGTAAGATACGCCTAACCCCACATCAATGTAAACGGTTTCAGTCTTATTGGGAGGTACTGGTGCTGAACTGCAGACAACTTCTTCTCCAGCAACGGAATTATCTTTATTAATCACTCGAACTAATCCGCAAGCACCATCTGATTGATTTCCACTATTTCTAAAAACTCCTTGTCCAGTAACAACATAGTGATCTCCATTCCATATTTCGATTTTTATATTTTGGCATTCAAAGGATATATTGGCAGTGGGTTGCAGTGGTTCTCCTTGCTGATTTATCAACCAATCAACAAGCCAGGGTGTGGATACGGAAAATACTATCGCAATTATCGCCCCAATTATAAAGGACTTCGACCAGAATCTTATTTTCATTCTGGTTTTAGCACTAAAGACAAACCCAGCAAATTCCGTACTAACCGCGTACAGCAGCAATGAGAGTATAGCGTATGCAGGAAAAACTACTGACCCTGCAAAATCAAAAATTTCCTCCAAGCCACATCGACACATTGGTATAGCGCATGGATATCCACTTGGGGGATATTTTAAACACTGCCTTATGCTCCAATACTCTTTTATAACATCCACAGGATTTGAATAATAACTTGTGTGAGCCGACACCTGCAAATAAGCAATGATTAAACCGAATACAAAAAGCAGAAAGCCTGCAATTATAACCATAAAAATTTCTCGCTTATCCTTCTTCTGGGCTGCATCACTCCTCTTCGCCATACAACCACCCATGAAAGTTGGTGTTCTTGAGTATTTAATGTTTCCTATCTAAACAAATGCGGAGGCGGTATGGGTGAGAATTGAAAGGAGGGTGCGAATACAGAACAATGTTACAGAGCAATTAAATACCTAAATCTACACTTTATATTTTGATGAAAAAAGGGCAGAGCTGGGCGGAGTACATAACAGTTCTTGCAGTTACCATCATAATGGCGGGAATTGCCATGTACATGGCCGGCGCCTTCATGGGGAACAACAGTCAGATTTCTGAGAGGGACAGTGCATCATACTGGTTTTCAGCCGATGTAGGGATTACAAGATACTATGTAAACTCCTCAGCCGCGCAGCTCCTTATAAAGAATAATAAGAATTTCAAAATAAATGTGACAAATATAAGCTCTACAGGTGCTGGAATTCTGATTGCGCCAGGCGGAGCCAACAACGTAGTGCTAGATCCAGGCCAGAGCGTGCAGGTTACCGCGCCAGGCTTGACATGTCTAAGTGGAACATACTCAATTCCCTTGGTTATAACTTATGCGGATGTGAATTATGGCACGAAATATACTGTCTATGGTGAGAAACCACTTATTGGGCAATGCATGAGTTCAATCGCACCTCCTCAATGCTCTCCGTTATGCAACTCCCCAAATGATCCAGCATGCAACGATGGGGTTGCATGCACTGCCGATGCATGTACTAACCCCGGCACTTGCAATGCAGTCTGCACCCATACGCCGATAACCGCTTGCATAAACAATGATGGCTGCTGCCCAACTGGATGCAGTTTATTGAATGACAACGACTGTCCCCCAGCCTGCGGCAATGGAATATGCGAGACGGGCGAGACATATTCAAACTGCCCAGGTGATTGCTGTCTAAGTGCCTGCACTGCAACGTATGATAATAAATGCCATTCAAATTGCATTAACTTCCCAATTTCCGCGCCATGCTCCAACTTCAAGCCTGCATGCGATACAATCACCAGGGGCACCTCCGTATGCTACAACTCCACCCACAACGTTTCCTGCTGCGATGGGACACCAACAAGCTGTGCAACAAACAGTACCCCGTGCAATGCATACTGCAATGCAAACCAGAACTGCACCTTCCCTTCCAACCCAGTAACATGTCAGAGGACGTGTAATCCAACTAGTGGTCTCTGCCAAGATTGCACTCCTTCATGCGGAACTGCCACATGCACCGGCTGCGGAATAAACAGCATTCCATGCAATTCATACTGCAGTGTAAGGCGGAGGTGCGTCTATCCATCTAACCCCGCAACATGCACTAAAACATGCAGCGGAGGTTCCTGCCAGCTTTGCACTCCTTCATGCGGAACTGCCACATGCACAAACTGTGCAGCAGGATGCATAGGAGCAGGTGTCTGCGTGCCATTCTGCACAGGAGCTGGCGATACCTGTAATGTAAACTGTGCATGTCCAACCAGTGGAAAGACAAAATGTTGTACTTCAGACGGTAAGTGCTATACGCCTTCAACACCATGTCCGTCCCCGTTATAAGTGGTTGGATAATGCATTGTGTTGGGTTCACACAGAAAAAACATAAGATATAATAATTCCAACTTCCATTAATCATCCGGTGATGCCGATGCTAAACCTCTGGGGGAAGGGTTACAGAAGTGAATGGTGGAGCAAGAAGCTCAGGAAGAAATTCTTGATGTGGGCAAGCTACTTCATAGTTGGCATGTACCTGCTTTTACTGGCAGTTTTCATAATCCTCTCCCTGTCGTTCCCAGCGGCATCAGACCCGATGCACATATCATTCCTCAAGGACTTCATATTCTACTTCAGCTCGCCAGTCATGCTCTTTGCCATCCTGCTCGTTCTGTGGAGCAGGGAGACATAATAACTAATACTCATTTTTGAGTAAACTTTAAAAAATGTAACTACTATACTCCATATAGCAGGTGGTTTTTATGGTTATTGAGCCGCAGGAAAAATTGCAGACGATGGATTTCATGCTCGATGTGTTCGGCAAGAGATGGGCTACTAGAATTTTTTTGAGGCTGCTCTACTCCGGAAAGAGGATGGGCTTCAATGAACTTCTGCGGGCAACTCCGGGAGTGAATCCAAAGATGCTGGCTGAAAGATTGAAGAGCCTTGAGTCGCACGGGTTAGTCAAGAGGGAAGTCGAGCTCAGCCCCATAAGAACCTACTACTCACTCACAGAAGCCGGACTTGATTTGAAGGGTTCAATAGACTCCATGCTTGCATGGAATAGAAAGTGGAATTTCGCAAATCCCAAAAAACACTTCCCACCAAAACAATTTTAATTCCCGCTGTGTAATATTTCTAACTGGTTCTGATGTTCTGAGTGGAGGTGAGTGTATTACATGCCTGAGGTGAAGAGGGCCGTCATAAGCGTTTCTGACAAGACTGGCCTTGTGGAGTTTGCAATGGGACTCTCCAAGCTCGGGGTTGAGATAATATCCACGGGCGGAACTGCAAAAACCCTGCGTGATAATACGATTCCAGTAAGGGAAGTTTCTGATGTAACCGGCTCGCCCGAGATGCTCGACGGGCGCATCAAGACGCTGCATCCTAAAATACATGCAGGCATACTCGCACTGAGAGGCAGGGAGGAGCATATGCAGCAGCTGAAAGAACAGGGCATCAGGAGCATAGATCTTGTAATTGTCAACCTATACCCCTTCGAACAAACAATCTCCAAGAAGAATGTCAGGGATGAGGATGCAATTGAGAACATAGACATAGGTGGACCGACACTCATAAGAGCAGCTGCCAAGAACTATGAGAGCGTTGGCGTTGTTGTCGACCCCGCGGATTACCAGAATATCCTAAATGAGCTCAGGAAGGACAAATCCCTCTCGCTTAACACAAGGGAGAGGCTCGCAGCTAAGGCATTCCAGCATACCGCAAGGTATGATGCCCTCATATCAAACTACTTTGAGAAGAAGTTCGCTGGTGAGCTATTCCCCAAATTCTTGACATTGAGCTTTGAGAAAGCTATGGAGCTTCGCTACGGTGAAAACCCTCACCAGAAGGCTTCCTTCTACAGGGATATGGAAAGCGACGAGACATCCATTTCAAACGCTAGGAAGCTGCAGGGCAGGGAGCTCTCATACAATAACATGCTTGATGCTGACTCCGCCCTTGAGCTTCTCAAGGAATTTGATGAGCCTGCCGTTGTGATAGTGAAGCACAACAACCCCTGCGGAGTTGCAATAAATAGGAGTTTGAAGAATGCATACATGAAGGCAAAGGCAACCGATCCCGAGGCAGCATTCGGAGGTGTTGTGGCGCTTAACGGGACTGTAGAAGCCGAGACCGCAAGGGAGATAACCACCCTGCTGACAGATGTGGTCGTAGCTCCGGGCTACTCGAAAGAAGCGTTGGAAATTTTTGCGGGAAAGAAGAATATGAGAGTGCTGGAGTTGGGCAGATTCTCCACAAAGAAGAGGGAGAGGAGGGAGCTGAGGAGCGTAAACGGTGGTCTACTTGTTGAGGAGAGGAACACCAAGCTGCTCCTCGGGGAGCCGAAAGCTGTCACCACGAGAAAGCCAACTGAGGCAGAGATGAGAGCGCTGCTGTTTGCATGGAAGGTGTGCAAGCATGTCAAATCCAATGCCATAGTATACGCATTTGAGGACAGGACGGTCGGCATAGGCGCTGGGCAGATGAAAAGATCTGATGCCTCGAAGCTTGGCGCCATGAAAGCGGTTGAATCTCTAAAAGGTGCGGTTCTTGCATCAGATGCGTTCTTCCCATTTAGGGATGCCGTTGATGTCGCTGCAGACGCAGGAGTTACTGCAATAATCCAGCCAGGTGGCTCAAAGAACGATCATGAGATAATATATGCCTGCAATGAGCGCAACATAGCAATGGTTTTCACTGGCATACGGCACTTCAAGCATTGACATGCGTTCTCTCGCTCCATACCGCAACCATGAGCATAGCCGCTAGTATGTAAAATGGTATGCATCCCTTGACAAGCGCTGAAATTATGTTTGTCACATTGCTCCCAGCACCAGCATTGGATGTCTGATTCTGAGTCTCATTCAAGGTTTCATTCTGTGGAACTTCCGTCGTATTATTCTCAGGGGGTGGCTGTGGAGGCTGTGAATTGTTCTGCACCGGCGGGGTTATCGCGCACGATGCCAGCTGGGCGTTTCCATCGGCCTGGTGTATCTGGTTAATCGCATCATTTGTCAAATTCAGGGCGTCTTTTATATCGCATATGGACAGCTTATTGCTTGCGTCCAAGATTTCAGAGGAAGCATTCTGCAGTAGACTGAACCCAGTCATGTTATAGCAGTCGCCGGTATACTGCGCGCTGACCCTGGCGTACTCGCTGTTTGCAGTATCCAGTTTATTTAGGACGTTCTGCTCGAAGCCGCCGGTAGAATGATTCACTACCACGTTCAGCGTTGCATCATATTCCTTCGACCCGACGCAGTATTCACCATTGCCGCAAATCTCGCCCACCCAGCCGACTACCTTGAATGGCATTGCATCGGTGCCATTCTTGCCTCCGGTTATTGTTTTAATCGCAAATGTGCAGCTTCCCCTCAACCCAGCGCCAATATCGCATACTTTTCCGCCATCTTCCAACTGACCAGACGACAAGTTATAATAAAGGTAGCTGACCCTCAGCGATTTATTGCTCGAAGGATTTATAATTGTGGCGATAACATTGCAGTGGTTGGGGCCACCCTGCGCTATGCAGTTAACAACGCCGTTATGCAGAGGGCTGCTGCATTGGCTTGAGTCGGTAATTACTACACTCAAATCAGCCGCATATGCCATACCAATCAACAGCAGAACAGCCAGAACCGAATACCTCATAACATCACCACCTTATCTTCTCCTTCTTAGTATATATCCCTTCCTTGTGTTGAACTCAATCTGAAGCAGGTATTGCATGAGGTTTAGGGTTGACAGCCCTATCACTGAAAACACCAGCATAACCCCAAACTTCATAGCCCACAAGATATCCGTTGCAGTTAGCGTGAGCACCACAAGGAGCAGGGTGAAAAGCGACAGAACGATATTGAAAAGCTCAATTATGAAAAGCCAGTTCTTGAGAGTCCCCTCGTCCTTCGGAAGAACCCAGCTCAGTGTGAACTCCTTGAAACCGCCCATTGCAAGGTAGATATTGCATTGCTTGTTTTTATTCCTTATGGAGCCTCAAAGCCAGCCATTGAGCATCCGCCCTTCCACAGGGCATCCAAAAACTGCCGTGCGAAGCCTTTTTGGAATTCTTCTCGGCTGGCTGAGGTCCCCCTTTGGTGGTAGCTGTTGGCTTTCGAAATGCTCCCCCGCAGAGGAGGAGGGTCCGAACGTCAGTTCCTTCATAAGTCATTTTCCTCCCTCTGATTCTTTCTGGAGGGTCTGCTAACCATAACCCTTGCAACCATGAAGTTGTGCTCTTGGAACCTTCTCATCTCATTCTCTCTGAACATTCTACTCCCCCCTCAGCCATCTCTCTAGGCACTTGCTGCAGAATGTTTTCTTCTCGCCATTCCACTCCTCTATCTCAACTACAAATTCCTTTGGAGAGAGCATAGGCTTATCGCATCCGCTACACCTGACACCGCGCCCATTCCAATTCCGCCCTTCACTTCCATCCTGCATACTCTCACCTCGTGGTTTTGAACAGAGGAGCAGCAGCACAACAAGAAGTCTTACTAGAATTCAAAACAGCTGCTGCCCTCAGCACCTTATAATCAGCTTAAGCTTATAGCCGAAGCTAGAACAAGGAGAACAGTTCATATGCATGACTTCGGCTCCTGACATAAACTTTCCCCATTGTTAATTCATATGTTGCTTATAATATTATCGGAATTTCGAACTGAATAATCTTATGGTTGCGTTTTTCATTGGCTTGGCTTTGCACATAAATCCACCTTTCACTGGAAAGCTACCCCTCCCAGAGGTTTATAAAGGGCGTTAGAGAGACTAATTCATGCTTGTTTCCAAAACTCTGAAATGCAAGGTTTTCAACCCAACAAAAAGGAAGCTTGGACTTTTAAGTAGAGAATATAATAATTTCAAATTTACCACGAATAAGCGAGAAACCCACACTCTTCAGAGGTGGGATGAAAGCGAATGTATTACATTGCAGAACAAAAAAAATTTGATGAGTGATGTTGTATGATACTGACTTTCAAAATAAGACACAACAAGGATTTCAGCAATGAGTTAAGGAAGGCAAAACAGATAGCGGAGTGTGCAGTAAAAACAAGAACGCAGTCAAGTAAGGATGTCAAGCAATTTGGATTGAAGTCCATAATATCAAACCAAATCTTAAGAAAATATTCAAGAAACAAGAGGGTTAAGGATGTGAAGAATGTCAATCTGACCATCCCCAGTCAGGGAATAACGCTTGACAAGAAACACAGGGAAATCAGGATACCGTCATTGAAGTTGTCTCTTGGATACAACTTCCGAGATTTTGAAAAGATAAACCAGATTGAGATAGACAAAGAATATGCATTCATCTCTGTGACAGTCAGGGAGATGCCCCAGATAAAACCTGATGTCTGGCTGGGTATAGACAGGAATACAACAGGACATGTTGCCGTCATGGCAAACCCCCAGACAGGCAAGGTATTGAAGCTGGGAAAGGAGGCTGGGCATATACATAGCAAATACAAAAGCATGAGGAGAGAATTGCAGAAAAGCGGCAAATACAGAAAGGTAAAGGAAATCAGGAACCGTGAAAGCAGGATTATCAGGGATTTGAACCACAAGATGGCAAAGAAAATTGTAGAAGTTGCAGAGGAGAACCATGCAGGATTGAAACTTGAGGATTTGAAAGGCATAAGAAGCAACAGGAAGCATAAGAAGGGATTCAACTACAATTTGCATTCCTGGTCATTCTTCCAGCTTCAGAAGTTCATTGAATACAAGGCAAAACTTCATGGCGTTCCGATAACCTATGTAGAGCCTGAAAACACATCAAAGGAGTGCTCAAGGTGTGGAAGCATAGGAATTAGGGAAGGAAAGAACTTTAAGTGCCAATGCTGCGGACACGTTGACCATGCTGATGTGAATGCATCGTTCAATATTGCATTGCGTCAAGGCATAGGTCAGTTGCATGCAGACAGTGATGCATGCAAAGGGAGTACTGATACCCCTAAAGATGCAACGTTGATGAACGACAACGACTTCAGAACCCCACATGCTTTAGCGGTGGGGGTATGTCAGAAAAAGTATTTTATTAAGTAATGTACCTATAATATTTGAGCATCGGGGAATCAGGGGGCAGACGCCTGTCTAACAGGCTGGAGAATGATTCACCATCATAATTCCACTACCCCTGCCCCAAAGCAAGCTTAATATACTCTCAGTTCAAATTACTATGTGGTGATATGGTGAGTTGCTTTTCAAAACAAAGAAAAAGGAGGATGGAGAAACGAGCGAAAAGAGCGGAAAGCAGGAGGTTTGGTGGGAGACGTAGGTAACTATTTCCTATTTCTTGCTTCATCGTTTGGACTTATGATAAATTGAAGAAAAACGCCTTTACAACTTCACCGACGAGACGATACTGGAAAGAGCCGACTGATTTTACTGTTTTTCACGATATAACTTATACTCGAACTGAAACTGCTGTTCCTTGAATTGACAGAAAGCTTTTTAAGGTTCAATCTCCTATATCCTCCACCGTTTTAAGGTATAGTATCGATGACCAAACAAGAGGTGTTTGAGATGAAGAGTTACGTGAAATTCGAGACTCCGAAAGAAGTTGCTGAGAAAGCCTACGAAGCAGTCCAGATAGCAAAAGACACAGGTAGAGTGAGGAAGGGAACCAACGAGGCAACGAAGATAATTGAGAAGGGAGATGCCGCCCTGATTGTCATAGCGGAGGATGTGGACCCCGAGGAGGTTGTAATCCACCTCCCAATGCTGTGCGACGAGAAGAATATACCCTATGTCTATGTTCCTTCAAAGAAGGATTTGGGCAAGTCCGCAGGCCTTGAAGTGGGCTGCGCTGCAGTCGGGATAGAGAAGGCCGGCAATGCTACCGAGATTATCAGCGACATAGTGGCAAAACTGAAGAGGCCGAAGCCAGAGGCAAAGCCTGAAGAGACAAAGGCTGCTGAGCCGGAGCAAGAGAAGCCAAAGAGGGCGAGGAAGCCAAGGAAGAAGGAGGAGCCGGCAGCTGAGAAGCCAGCAGAGAAAGCTGAGAAGAGTGAGTGAGCAAGATGCCAGAGCCAGCAACTGCAGAAGTGGTTGAAGTCCTTGGGAAGACAGGCATATACGGAGAGGTCTACCAGGCAATGTGCAAGATACTGGACGGCAAGGACAAGGGGAGAGTCATAAGAAGGAACATAAAAGGCCCAATAAAGAGAGGGGATACCATAATACTGCTGGAAACTGAGAGGGAGGCCAAGCCCATAAAGGCGAAGTAGAAGCAGGTAATCGTATGAAATGCTCATTTTGTGGCGAGGAGATTGGAAGGGGGAAGGGAACCTTGTACGTGAAGAAGGATGGCAGCACGCTCAGCTTCTGCTCCTCAAAATGCAGGAGGAATATGCTGAAGCTGAAGAGGAACCCTAGAAAGCTTAAGTGGACTACCAGATACCAGGCATAGATTGGGTGGTTAGATGGGGAGCGAGCATTACAAGAAAGGATTAAAGATATTTGAAAAGGTTTACAAAGAAAATGCAGCAAGCACGTTAAAAAAAATTAAAAGCTACGATGAAGAGCTTGCTGATGTGTTGATTGATACTGCCTATGGAAGAATCCTCTCCAGACCCGCTTTAGATTTAAAAACAAAGGAATTGTGCATAGTCTCAATGCTTATTCCTCTTGGGAGAACTCTTGCTTTGAAGAGGCACATCAATGGCGCCTTAAACGCAGGAGTCAAGCCCGAGCATCTCAAAGAAGTTCTTGTAGCCAGTCATCTCTATGTCGGCTGGCCCCTGTGTCTTGATGCATTTGACGTATTTCACGAAGTTTTGGAGGAAAGGAAAAAGAAGCTAAGGTGATTATTTGGAGAGAACTTTTGTAATGCTGAAGCCCGACGCAATTAAAAAGGGCATTGCCGGAGAGGTCATCTCGCGTCTTGAGAGGGCTGGCTTGAAGATAATTGGGATGAAGATGATTCAGCTCACTGAGAAGATGTGCAGGGAGCATTATGCGCATCATGTTGGGAAGCCTTTCTTCCAAAGTCTTGTTAAGTTCATGTGCTCCTCACCGGTCATATGCATGGTTCTTGAGGGAGAGAATGCAGTTGAAAAAGTGAGGGAGCTTGCCGGCCCCACGGACTCAAAGAAGGCGCCAAAAGGTACAATACGCGGGGATTTCGGCACCGATGTGCAGGCCAATATAATTCACACCTCGGATTCGAAGGAGACTGCAGACGTCGAGGTGAAAAGGTTCTTCAAGAGTGATGAGATTTTTCGTTACTAAATATCTGAGAATCTCTATGGGAGTGCTAAGCGACAGGGAGATAATCCAGCTGATTAGTGGAACTCCAAAGCTGCTTGAGAATCTTGTTGATAAAAAAATCCAGCTGCAGCCTGCGGGCGTTGACCTAACCCTGCGGGACATTTTTGAGTTCACCAGTGAAGGGACGATAGATTTCAGCAACAGGAAGAGAGTCATTTCAAAATGCAGGAGAATTGGCTTCAAAGGAGGATTCGTAAATCTAAACTCCGGGGCTTACAAGGTGGTTTACAACGAGACGGTTCGCATACCAAGGGACTGCATAGCCTTGGCATTCCCGCGCTCATCGCTTCTCAGATGTGGGGCGTTCCTTCACTGTGCTGTTTGGGACCCCGGTTACGAGGGAAGGAGCGAGTCGCTTCTCATTGTATCCAACCCGCATGGCATAAGGCTTGCCAGGAATGCAAGGCTGACCCAGCTCATATTCATCAAACTGTCCAAAAAATCAGAGAGGCAATACCGTGGAAAGTATCTTGCCGAGAATATCCTCTAGCTAAGAATACCTGATAACCAGCGTTCCATTGACAAATTTAACCGCTCCTGTTTTTACTTCGGTATAAGTGACATACATGTTCCCGTAATAGATGTCGCCAACTGATGCATTGGGAACGCTCCAGCCATCCTGCCCCGTGCATATGACGATGTTCCCGCTGTTTCCGCCTGCTATGTAGTTCCTCTCCCCATTCGTTATAAGAACTGGGTTGCTAAGAAGCGGCATCACAGAAGGGTTGCCAATTCTGCTTGTGCACACGAAGGAAGTTATGTTTATCAATTTCCCGGTGTTCTGCACTAGCGAAATATCCAGTATGCCGTCTCTCCTGAGAGCTAGCGGTTGGTAGCACGAGAAGTTCCCATGAAACTCGCATACTCCATAAAACGTTTGCACTGTAGGCACAGGCGTGTAGGGAGTGTTGAGGTAAAGGTATACCACAAGCAGAATTATAAGTGCCGAGGCAAGTCCGATTTCCCTGTTGGTCGCCTGTCCCCTTTTCATGCACTCAACTGCCGTAGCCAAGTGTAACTTCGAACGGTCCGCTTGTCACCCCGGAAACGCTTGCGGTGACTACTGTATATCCAGTGGTCATCAAGAAAGCATGGGCAGTTCCGTTCACCGTTGGCGAATAATCATCTATAACTCCTATGGGAACATGGAAATGCACGAGCGTTCCGTCAGGTAATGGGTTTCCAAATGAATCAGTCACAGTAGCGGTTATATTCACGAACTCAGTCCCACCCGCAGTGTAGTTTCCTTTACTGCCTACTACTATATACTTCGGGTTTGGCGCGTAGGCAGGCGCCAGGCTTATGACAATCATCCCGTTTATATTCTGGGCGTACATCTGCCCGCCGGAGAAGCTGTAATTGCTCCCCTGCAGCACATACCCATAAGGTGTCCCATCAGGCAATGTGGCAACTATGCTGGGCACAACGACAACGTTGGTGGTTATGACAGGAAATGAGTGCGAGTAGTTCACAGTCCCAAGGCTGAATTGAATGTCAACGCTTTTTGAGATGTTATTCAGTATGATTGTATAGGGTGTAACGCCATCAAGCATAACTGGGTATATAATTTTTCTTGAGTAACCTGTGCCTGATCTAGCAGCAAGATTCAGCTCAGATGCAAACTGCTCGCCAACGCTATCAGCCAAGGCTTCTTTTGAACGTTCCATCTCTGCTGAACGCTGCTGGCTGAAGTTCGCCACAAAGATTGTGAAAATCAGCATTACGAACATGTATATGACCAGCAACTCGTTAGCGCTCTGACCCTTTGAGCTGACCATGCTACCACCTAACTCCTCTCAATGTAAACGCAGTTCTGCGTCGGATCAACCTGTGTGCAGTTGTCCTCAGCATATATCTTTATGAAATATGTTCCAGGCCTGGCTATTGTCGTAAGGTCCCCCGCGATATCCGTCACAGTCCATCCAACTATCTGCGTGGTGCCGGCACTTGTTCTCAGCGTGATCACCACTTCATGCCCTATTCCTCCAGTAGCATTCCCAACTGATATACTGCCCACATTCTGCGGCATGAACACCTGTATGCTCATCTTTGCAGGGTATCCCTGCGCCCCAACAACGTCGGCGTAGTTGGCTATCTTTGTTGCGGTCTGCTGGGCTTGCTGTATGGCAAGCTGGTCTGCCACATTAGCGCTTTGCAGGTATGCTATGAGAAGAAGAGGGAACATTATGGTCACTACAAACGCAACAGTTATCATTATCTCTGTGCTTGCCTGGGCCTTTACCCTCATAGAATGAATAATATATGCGGATTAAATATTAAGCTTTTGGTAGAACGAGCCTCAGAGCAAGTCTCACAACCTCCCTTGCGCTGTTACCGAATATTATCAGAGAGGGTTCCTTGCCAACCTCCCCCCTGTGGTACACCACATCTGGGATGCCTTTTGCTCTTCTCACAGCGCTCCCTATGCCCCATGGAATAGTTGCACCTTCCTTTCTTTTAACGCTCCTCGGCTCCTCGCTCCTATCGTAAAAGGAGATTTTCAGCCTCATTTTCCTGCAGCTCTCCAAATTCCCTTCACTGAATCTTACATTCACCGCTGCTCTCCTAGAGCTGTCAAAATCCATCATCCTGAGCACAGCCCTGGCAAGGTGGGAGGAGGCCCCGAATCTCACCTTCCCGAGAGACCTTGGCTTTCCCATGGCATTCCTCACTCTGCCGACCACCCCGGCCACGTCTTCGATGCCTCTTGCGTCAGGAAGGGCGTAGACTATGTTCATGCCAACCTCAGGGATGAGGGAAGAGAGCTTCTCGTGCTTTTCAATATCATCCAGTGCAGCTTCCACATCGCTGATGACTGCGCATCTCACCCCCTCCTGCATAAGCTTTGCCATGGGCTCAACCGCTTCAATGCCTCTTCCAATCTTCACGCTGTTGCCTAAAGCATCATCAATGAACTTCTCGCTTATCTCAAAAGCATCCTCAATTCCAAGCCCTTTTGCAAGGGATGCCGCAAGTGCTGATGAGAAGCAGCAGCCTCCTCCGTGTGTTCCAGTTGCAATCCTATTCTTTCTGAAAATCCTGAATTTTTCGTGCAGTGTGACATCGCTTATCATCCTGCCATCACTCACTCCTTTAATCACAACAGCTTCCGCCCCACTGGCTACAAGGATTTTAGCTGCCCTCCTCGCATCACCAATACCTCTCACCCTTACCCCGCTAAGTTTCTCTGCCTCAAATGAATTCGGGGTAACTATCCTGCAGAGTTTCAGCAGTATTCCCATACTCCTGATGCTTTCACTCTTGATGAGCCAGCTTGAGTCGGACTGGGCGGTCATCACAGGGTCCAGCACAATATTTCTTGCTTTCCATTTCCTCAGCCCCTCCAAAACTGCCCTTGTTATCCCGCTGTCGCCAAGCATCCCTATCTTTACTGCCCTCACTTTCATATCAGAAAAAACAGAATCAATCTGTTGCGATATCGCATCAGGAGGCAGGTAAAAGATTTTCTGGACTCCCTTTGTATTCTGTGATGCTATAGCAGTTATTACCGCTGCCGAATGCACACCGAGAGCTGCGAATGTCTTAACGTCAGCTTCCACGCCAGCAGCTCCTGTCGTCGAGGAGCCGCCTATAGTTAATGCAATAACCGGCTCCGGATGAGCAGTCACCCTATCCACCTTTCAGTCTTCCTGCGGTTAGTCTTTGTCCTGTCAACCCTGCCCTCTTTCTCCTTGTGGAGTATTTTTTCCATCTCATCCAGAAATGCCTTCAGAGCCTTCTCCAAATTCCAGCCGAAGGAACTTGCAGTGAATACTATTCCCCTTCCCATCAATCTCCCGTGTACAGAGTATTTTTTCCCATGCTTCTTGAAGTGGAGCGATATATAATCGACATCAAAGCTCTTCTTGAGCTTGCTGAGCATCTTCCTAACTTCCTCGTTTATATCCTCAACAAGCATCTTATCATTCTCCTCCAGCCCCGAGATATAAATCCCGATTTCCTCTGGCTTGACCAGTGATGAGAAGAGGTCTCTTGCGCTGATGATTCCAACCGGTTTTCCGCCGCTCTCAACTATTAGCGTAGCAACATCTCCCTCTATGAGCTTCTTGGCGCTCTCGCTCAGACTCTCCTCAGGCTTTATGGTGTATACATCCTCTCTCATTATTGAGGAAATCTCAATGTCGTCAATATTACTCTTGCTGCTTCTCAGCGGCAGCTTATCCTTGGGCTTGTCAAGCAGGTTCGCCAGATCATATGCGGTGAGGACACCGGCAAGCTTTCCCTCCTCAGTAACGGCAAGTTTTCCGTACTGGTTGCCGTACATCCTTGATTTCGCTTTCCCCAGTAAAGTTGTGCTCTCTACCCTTGGAACCTGCCTGTCCATTACATCTTCAACTTTCATCCTCTCAAGAAGTTTCCGCTCCATCAGAATGCGCAGCACATCATTCCTCGCAAGAACCCCCACAAGTTTGTCATCATCCATCACCGGCAGCGCCCTGTACGGTCCGCTGAAGAAAAGCCTGCATATGTTGATTATGCTTGTTTTCTTCGTTATCGTGGGAGCATGTATGGCGATGTGACCGACCTTGGCGCTGGGCTTTGCAGCTGAGCTGATAAGCGTCCAGTCGTCAACTATGCCAACGTATTTCTTATCCTTCACAACAACTATGCAAGTCTTATGCCTCGGAAGCTCGCTTATAGCCCTTGTTATAGACTCTTCGGAGTCAAGCGTAAAAGCATCCTTTATCATTTCAAAAGGCTCCATGTCTTCACCCCTCCATATTATTTAAAAGGGCAATAAATTAATACTGTTTGCATGAAAGCATCCGAGCTTGGCGAGAGGAAGCTTATAGCACTCCTGATTAGAGGGCTCTACAGGAACCGGAGGGTGCTTGTTGGGGCAGGGGAGGACGATGCAGCCCTCATAAGCTTTGGGGATAAAGAGCTTGTTGCGAAATCAGACATAATGTTCAGGTCAACGCACTTTCCAAGGGGGATGAAGCCCGAGGCTATTGGGAGGAAGGTGGCGGTTGCAAACATAAGCGATTTGGCTGCCATGGGTGCATCTCCGCTTGCCACCCTTTTCTCATTCGGCCTGCCGCCCAGGTTTGATGTTTCAGAATTCGCCAGAATAATCAAAGGAATAAATGCAGTCTGTATTGAATACGACGCCCCCTACGTTGGAGGTGATACCAAAAAGGCAAAGGAGCTGAGCATATGCGGCATTGCCCTCGGAGAAATTGGAAGAGGCGAGGCGATAAGAAGATGCAATGCGCGTGCCGGGGATGTTGTCGCGGTTACCGGTGAAATAGGAGATGCCGCGCTTGGCTTGGAGATACTTCTGAAAGGAATGAAAACCGGTAAATACGGCAAACTTGTCAATGCATTCCTCAACCCCTCGGCAAGGGTGAAGGAAGGCAGGGTAATAGCCCAGTGCAAAATAGGAGCTGCCGGTATGGATATAACAGATGGGTTGTTCTTCTCTGCAGGAGAGATAGCCCGCATGAGCGGAGTTTGTCTCTCGCTTGACAGGTGGAGCATACCCATTTCGAAGGAAGCTAGGAAGTTTGCAGAAGAGCATAATGTGAAGGAAAACTATCTTCTGAACAACGGAGAGGACTACGAACTTATCGTGACCATAAAAAGAGAGAGATTTGAAAAGGTCAGGAGCAAAGTTGAAGATGTTGGTGGCTCGCTAATGCAAATTGGAAATGTCGTAAGGGGAAAAGGGGTTCTCATTGATGGAAGAAGGGTAAAAACTGCAGGTTATGACTCTCTGAACTATCCCGGAGCATAAGGGTTTTTAATATATAAAAAGAAAACTTATTCTACATGGGCTCGTAGTCGAATGGTAAGACGTCACCCTGACACGGTGAAAACTCCCGGTTCGATCCCGGGCGGGCCCACTAATAACAAAATTTGCACCTTACATTATACTTTCTGCAGAGCTGCTCTGCCCTCTCCTTGAATTTGCCGTAGTAATCGCTTTTTGAGAAGAATATTTCCTTCCAAGCAGGCAGAAGCTCCGGATACGATTTCTCAAGTATCCTCCGCATGTTCTCCCACACGTCAGGCTTTAGGTTCAGCTTGTCAAACCAGAGGTAATCAGCCTTCAGCTCGGAGCCAGTTTTCACAATCTCATCAAGGCCTTTATCAGTCAAGTAGGGAAGAACAGGTCCGACAAAGATGTATATATTTATCCCGTTTTCATGCAGAAGCCTGAGGGCTTCCAGCCTATCACTTACAGGTGAGGAAAAAGGCTCAAAGTTTCTCCTCACAGAATCGTCAAGAGTTGTTATAGTGATTCCAACCTCCTCCTCATTGAATTTTTTCAGCAGGTCAATATCCCTTGTCACAAGGGAAGATTTTGTCTGGATGCACACGGGGAATTGTTTTTCAAGCAGCATCTCAAGAAGCTTTCTCGTAAGCCCATATTTCTTCTCAAGAGGCTGGTAGGCGTCTGTCAAGGATGATATGAAAACCTGCCCCCTCTTCTTTGAAGCAATTTCCTTCCTTAAAATTTCAGGAGCGTTGACTTTCACATCAATGAACTCCCCCCAAGGTTCAGTGTGCCTGCTGAACCTCCTTGTTATTGGGTTTGCGTAGCAGTATGTGCAGCCATGCTGGCACCCAACATAAGGGTTGATGCAGTAGACAGCAAGCTTGCTAGGGTTGAGCAGGGACTTGCATTTTACTTCGTTTATTGACATATGTTCACCGGAAAGTCACCCCTCCGTAAGATTAGTATACCCTCCCCTCCATAATTTTAGCAATGCCAAATAATTTATGGGTTTCGCAGCTTTTTGACGAGCAGAATTCACCTCAGGAGCTTGAGAAGAAGGGAACCCTCCAATTTGGCACCAGCAGGGAAGTCAAGCTTGATACTCGATGCGCCATATGCAAGGGCTCAAAATTCCTGTGCGGCAAGGACAGCTGCCCCATTCTTGTAAAATTCTACGCTCAGAATAGGACAAGGCCTCTTATCGACAAGCTTACACTGGAAGGCTCCTCCCCGCCAGACCTGTTCATCGGAAGGATGGGCTATCCCTATGTGAATATAGGTCCGCTCATACCACCAATAACAGGAAATACCGAAATCATGGGGACTCCTGAGATGTGGCAGGGAAAAACCATAGAGGAAATTGTGGATTTCCGCTTCCAACTTGTGAGGGGAAAATACAGGGTGAATGTGAAAGATGTTGAGGCGGGGAAGATTGTAGAACTCACAAGGGAGCTTGCCCTCTCAAAAGCGCCCACAGAAGTGGATGCAGAATTCAGGAAAAAGCCTGCTGGAAGACTCGTGCTTGATGATGAGGTGCAGCCTTTCGGCCCCTCAGCACCATTAAAAGATATTGATATAACATACTCAACAATAGACCACAAGATTGACAAGGCTTTCAGCGACACAGATCTGAGGGCGTCAGAGGCAGTAATCAGTCTATACGAAAATGACGTGCTAGTCTCAAGGATACAGAAGGCTTTCTCCGCGGGCTTGTTCGGAATCGAAAAGAACCGGAAGTTCGTCCCAACGAGATGGTCCATCACTGCGGTTGACAGCATACTCTCAAAGAACCTGCTGGAGGATGTGAAAACCTTCCCGCTGATTAATGAGTTTAGAGTATACGAGCACACTGCTCTTGACAACAGGTGGATTATCCTTATGATTCCCTCCCGCTGGAGCTATGAGCTGATTGAGGCGTGGTATCCCAAGACAATATGGAACCCGGATGGCAGGGAGATTGCAATATTCTCAGATGCTGAGGGATATGAAGGCAGGACCGAATATCCAGACATAGGCGGATGCTACTTCTCTGCGAGGCTTGCAATTTCTGAAGAGTTGAGTAAAGAGAGAAGGCAGGCTGCAGCGATAGTAATGAGGGAGGCCCATCCTGGTTATATTATGCCTGTGGGAGTGTGGAATGTCCGAGAAGCTGTGAGGAATGCAATGAAGAATCCGCACATGAACTTTGCAAGCCTCAAGGACTCCTTTGCCTACATCTTCTCAAAATTCGACATAACCATGGACGTATGGATAAAAACCAGCAAGCTTCTGCGGGATATGATTTTCCAGAAAAGAATTAAGGATTACCTCTGACTTCAGAAAATACTAGAGCTTGTAACCCAGCTTCCTCAGGAACTCCTTCCTCTTCTTCACATCTTCAGAAGTTTCAATTCCTTTGCTCTTCAGCCCGTCTATCACTCCTAGAATTCCCCTGCCCTGCTCGCTCTCGGCAACCACCACTTCCACATCGTTTGCAGTTGCGCAGTATACAGAGCAGACCTCGGGGATATTCTTTATCGCATTCAGCACGTTGAGCGGGTAAGCATCTTTCATGACGATTATGAATGAGTGCCCAGCAGCAATGTTGGATGCATTCCTTGATGCAATCTTCTGCAGCTCCTCGTCATTGCCGCTAACTCTCACAAGGCAAGGCCCAGAGCTCTCGCAGAAAGCAGCACCAAATTTAACAGATGAGCATGAACTCACCATTGTTTCATAAATATCTTCGATGCTCTTTATGAAGTGCGATTGCCCAAGAATAACATTGCAGTCGGCCGGCTTCTCAACCTTAACCAGTTTCAGCTCCATCCTATCACCTACTCGAATACTATCATGACATCGGATTCCAGCAGGGATTTGAGAGCCTTCTCAAGGGTGTTTATGTCAACGGGAAGTTGTTTTATCTCTCTTTTTGAGAACCTCACCTTGTAGAGGTTCCCCTCCTTCCTGTAGATTTTGTTTATCCCCAGTATCTTGGCAGGCGCGACAACATCTGCTATAGTTTTTTTAATGTCTCCGCTCATCTCAGCTATCCTCACCTTCTTGCCCACAGCCTGGGATATCTCGGCGACAACCTTCCCCTCTCTGCCAATGAGCAGGCCCACATCCTTGTTTGTGAGCACAAGCACCACCCTGCCTAAATCTATAGCCTTTGTAAAATCGGCGTTCTCCAAGTTGTATTTATCCTTCAGCTTGTAGAGCAGCCTGCTTATTTTCACATCTAGCTCGGAGATTTTTCCCCTCTTGAGTTTCTCATCGCACCCCGAGCAGAGCACATTGCTTTTCATGCACAGCTCGCATATCTGCACGTTCATCTAACCACGCTACTACTGAAAAAGAAAAATAATAAAAAACCAAAAAAGCTACTTCATCAGGGTTATTTCCATTGAGGATACTTTTGCCATGCTTCCGTCTTCAGAGGTAAGCTCCTCGGTCTTTATGTCTATACTCTTTATTTTTGCGTCTGGCATGAACCTGTTTCTCACTATCTCCGCAACGTCCACCGCTCTAGAAATCACTTTCCCCCTGGCCTTTATTGCAACCTCAGGCGCTCCGTTGTTGAACTGGGTTATCACCGCGAGAACGTAGCTCATCACGCTTTTCTTGCCGATGTAGACCACATTCTCATCCTTTCGTATTGCTGTTTCCTCTGCCATCTTATGCACCTCCATTGTTGTTTATTGAAATGCTTGAGTAGTATTTCTCGAGCCAATTATAAATGTTTATGCTTCTTCCTGTACTCCTCTATCATTCCCTCCAGATCCACCCCTGATTCTTTTGTAGCCGGTTCTTTTAAATCTACCCTGCCTTTTGCATTATGCGCTGCTTGCCTCAACCTCATTATCTCTATATCCTTTCTCCTCATCTCCCTGTCACCTGCAAGCCTTTCAAAAACTCCCTTTTCCATAAACCTAATTTTTGCCTTCAGTGCGGCATTCTCATTCTCCAGTCTCTCCACAGCTTTCTTAAGCTCAATGCTGGAATCAAGTAGCTCCTTTATCTGCCTGTTCTTGCTTTCCAAATCAATCCTTGTCTCCTCCCTGCTCCTCACCTTGGGCATCTCAATCTCCCTCTCCACATCCACCATGAGCAGGGCGTTGCTCAGAGAGGTGTTGTTCAGCACAAGGTGCTTTATCTCTCCTGCCTTCCCAGAAAGCCCCTTTTCCTTGAGAATCCTGTCTATCTGTCTGAGCTTGTTCTCGTAGAACCTGAAAGCCTTCATTGCAGAAGCTGCAGCATCCATCTCATGCTCATTGGAGAACTCCATGCCTTTCACAAGCTCGCTCTTCTCCCTGTCGCCCATATCCTTCTCGGGAATGAAAATCCTTGTGTTGAAGTATGAAGCCAGCTTGAGAAGCAGGTCAGGTGCTGGGTTGACATCGCATGCGAGAAGGGAGGGCTTACCTTTCTTCCTTATTATACCCGCCAGCTCCTCCTTGCTCATCTCTCTCTTGCTTCCTATCAATACGGGATTCATCTCCAAATCGAATATTGCATACCCTATGGTGGTGCCCGGGTCAATGCCGACTATCAACCAGTTCAGCTCATCACCGTCTATCTGCCCTCTATGACAAGCTGCTGCTTCAGGAAGACCCTAGTTGCACGCGGTATGTTCCTGTCCACCTGCACATTGGCGCCAATCCAGCAGCCGTCACCTATAGTCCTGCCAGGCATAACCGAGGCGAGCACCCCCGTCTTCGTATTGTCCCCTATGATAACACCGAGCTTGCTTCTTTTTGTGTCTATCTTCTTTTCCATAATCTCCATTTTTATGGTTCCTGCGTCAAACCTCCAGTTCGCTATCTGAGTGCCAGCCCCGAAATTGCAGTTCTCGCCAACAATGCTGTCCCCTATGTAGCTGAGGTGCTTTGCATTCACTCCGTTCATTATTATGCTGTTCTTTACAGTGGTGGAATCTCCTATTCCGCAATTCTCCCCTATACTGCTGTTGCTCCTTATGAAGGAATAGGGACCAACCTCGCTGTTTCTGCCTATGAACACAGGCCCCTCAAGAAAACTGTTGAAAACATGAGCTCCTTTCTCTATGATGACCTTCCCCCTCACCTTGCAGTCCTCCAGCTCGCCTTCCTTCTTTTCAGGCATTCTGTTGAGCAGGAACTCATTTGCGTCGAAGAGCTGCCAGGGCACCCCCAAATCCTGCCAGAATTCCTTGAGCTCAATCCCTCCAACCTCGCCTTTCTTGGCGAGCGTTCTTATCAGGTCCGTCACCTCATACTCACCTCTTTTTGACATCTCAAGAGACTTGAGCTTCGGGAACACGCTGCTCTCCATCACATACATGCTGCAGTTCGCAAGGCCGCTCCTGTGGTTTTTCGGCTTCTCCTCAAATTTTTTAATCCTGCCCCTCGCAATCTCCGCAACACCATAGTTGCTCACATCCTCCACCCTTTTCAGACCGACTGTCATCTCAGACTCATGGGACGATATAAGCTTCTTTATGGCGCTGCTTTCAGTAATCACATCACCCGCAATTCCAACAAATGTATCGTCAACAATGCCTTCTGCAGCCAGAAATGCATCCGCGGTACCCCTCATCTCCTTCTGCACCGCATACCTGATTTTCATTCCCACCTTTTTTCCATCGCCAAACTCATCAATTATCCTATCCTTTAGGTAGTTCACAACAATCACAACTTCCCTTATCCCGGCCCCTCTCAAACCTTCCAGCACATGGCTCAGGATGGGTCTGCCGGCAACCGGTATCATGCACTTCGGCCTTGTGTGCGTCAGAGGCTTCAGCCTCTTGCCCTCGCCAGCGGCTATGACAACTCCCTTCATTGCAACCCCTCCTTCACAATTCTCTCAGCTTTGCCGAAAACCTTTTCAAGCTCGTTCCTGTTTCTGTGCTCGCAGGTAATCCTTACTATCGGCTCTGTGCCGGATGCCCTGACAAGCAGCCATCCTCCGCTGAAATCCACTCTCACCCCGTCTCCTTCTTTCACCTCCCCCCTGAATTCTCTTGCGACCATCCCCTTTATCCTCTCCATGGCCGCCCTCTTGTCAGCGCAGCTGAACTTCGCCCTCCTCATGGGATACTTTTTCACTCCCTTTCTGAGCTTTCCAAGCTTTCCCTCCCTGCATACCAACTCAACAAATTTCAGCGTGGTCAGCATTCCATCAGGCGACATCACCTCCTCGGGGAATATATACTCCCCGCAAGGCTCGCCGCCAAAAACAGCTCCATTCGCCCTTATTGCCTCAGCCACATTCCTGCTTCCCACATCAGTGATTACCAGTTTCCCGCCCTCTCTCTCAACCGCTTCTCTCAGAGCAAGCGAAGCCTCAACAGTTGATACAACGGTGCAGCTGCCTTTCACAATATGGCTTGATATAAGGGAGAGCTGCTCATCGAGTCCCAGCACCTCTCCGTTCTCGTCTATTATAACTGCCCTATCGCCATCCCCGTCATAACCCACCCCCATGTCCGCCCCGCTGCTCCTCACAATAGAGCATGCATCCTCTAGGCTCTCGCTGTTCGGCTCAAGGCTTCTTGAAAAAATCCCGCTCGGTTCTGCATTCACTGAGATGACTCTGCATCCGGCCTCTTTCAGCAGGAAAGGTGCTATGGAGCATGCCGCCCCGTTCCCGCAGTCGACGACAACCTTTGGCTTTTTCTTTTCAATAGCCTTTACGTCACTGAGCCCCAGTGCAATTTCAATGTGCCTCTCCGTTGCATCCTTCACCTCATATGACTCGCACGTCCCGTCGGGTTCAGGTGGGTTGAACTTATTCATTGCCAGGGCATTCTCTATGACCTTCTCCTCCTCCCTGCTTATCTCCTCACCAAATCTGTTGTAAAGCTTGAAGCCGTTGTACTGAGGCGGGTTGTGTGATGCAGTTATCATAACCCCTCTCTCCGCCCTCTCTCTAGTTGCTATTGCGAGGGTTGGTGTTGAAACAACCCCCAGCTTGAGAGTGCATCCTCCCAGGGAGTTGATTCCTGCAGCGAGGGCTTCCTCAAGAAACGCTCCAGATGTTCTTGTGTCCATCCCAACAGCTATTCTTGTCCCTCTCCTTTTCACAATAACCCTTCCCAGAATGAGCCCTAGCTCTGGGGTGATGTCCTCGTTTACAACCCCCCTTATCCCCGAGGTGCCAAAAGAAACGTTCATTATACCACAAATATTAAAAATCGCGAAGGTTAAATACATTACCATGGCAGATAGAGTGAGCGCGCCGCAGAGCTCAACTGGTTTGCTGCGGTTCTACGATGTAAATGCAGGTGGTCCTCAGCTTGACCCGCGGGCAGTGATCATCTTCACAGTCGTGTTCATACTCGTTATAAAGCTGCTGGGCTACTTCCTGTGATTACTTCTTGATGAACTTCTTGAAGAAACTCTCACAGGCTGAGGCGACCCTCTTCCTATACTCTCTGGGGCAAGCAACTATGGCTTTTCTCCTCATCTCCTCAGTCCTCTTTATAGCCCCTACGATGTCGGAAAGGCTCTCGAGCGGGCGCTCGACCGAATCCTTCACTATGGTGACGCGGCTCTCGCCGAATCTCTCGTCATATGCTTGCCTGCACTCCAGAATAACATCCTCCACCCCGCTCTTCTTTTCGATGTCTTCCTCAGCCTCCCTCACTTCCCGGTAGTTCTTAAAGAGCTCTTTCCCCCTCTCATTAAGCCTATAAAACTCAAGCTCGTATGCCCTCTTGTAAAGCTCCCTATTCCTAATCCTCCTCATAAGCTCCCCGCTTCTCTCACCTCTCTCAAGGGCAGCCCCTAGCTCAGCATCATTGCAGCTGAGCAGCTCACTCATGGAAATTGTTTCATCCTCAAGAGCAGACTCAACAGCCCTGCATAGCATTGCGCTGGCAATTCTGACTGCATGATGGTAGTAGACTGATGAGAACATGAGAAACCTAGCTATAAGGAGCGATTCCGCAGCCTCAATCCCGCCCCACTCTACGACCGCCCTTCCCCCCTTAAGCCTTATGGTGTGAGCCAATCTTCCGCAGTCTATCACTCCGTATGCAACACCGGTGTAGTGTGAATCCCTCAACAGGTAATCCATCCTGTCAGAGCCAAGTGCGAAATTTATTATTCCGCCGCTTCCCTTCCCAGCCATAATCGAGCAGATCTCTTTCACATCATAACCATTCTCCTCAAGCACCTCACCGCTCCTCCCGTGCATGACTCTCTCAACTCCTCTCTTTTCATGGCCGCCCTTCTTTTTCCTTATTAAAATTTCCTCGCTGTCATGGGAGAAGGCAGTATGCCCCACGTCATGAAGCAGCGCAGCTGCCCTCATTGCTCCCTTCTCCTCTTCCGGGAGTGAGAGGTTCTCGCATATCTGCCCGGTTATATGCATCGTGCCAAGGGAGTGCTCAAACCTTGTGTGGTTCGCACCTGGATAAACAAGATAGGCAACCGCCATCTGCCTTATCTCCCTCAGCTTCTGCATCTCGGGAGTGTCAATGAGCTTCAGCTCAGCATCGCTGACCGATACATCTCCGTGAACGGCATCCTTTATCACGTGCATTATACCAACCCGTAGCAGCCTCTCCTCTTCTCTATGGCATCTCCCCGGTCCTTCATTATCTCAAGAACAACTGCGCAGGCTGGCTCGCCTGTCTTCAGCTCCCTGCTTATGTCGGCAAGGTTGTTTGCGCCCTTCTTCATACTCTGCCTGACCTTCTCAATCATGCCGGAAAACCAGCTCCTCTTCGCGACATAGAACCTCTTGTCAAAACCCCTCGTGCCTATTATATTTCCGCTCCTTATCTCCTTCTCAAACTTATTGCAAAGCGCCTCTGCATCCCTTGCATCCTCTACAATCGCATAGCCGTTCTTCTCAAGCTGCTCCTCGGGAGTGCCTTCACCTGCTTCTGACTTTTGGCTCTTGAGGAGAGCATAAACATTATTTGAGATTTCGTATACCCCAGTCTTTGAGTACTTGCCTCCCTTGTAGAGCATCACGGCACCTTTGCCAATGAGCTTTGAAAGAACCTCCTTCTCCCTCTCACTGAGCTTCTTGTTGACATTGTAGGGTATCCTCTCTGAGAATTTTATGCCGTTGAGCTTCCTGAGCAGCTCCATCTCCTCCATTCCCAGCCCTTTCTGCTCATAGGGGAGTGCGACCTCACCAATTTCATCCTTCAGCATTCTCTCCACTGTCTCCTTTTTCACAAGCGTGAACACACCTGGCTTTATCTCGTAGAAATCGACTTCCTCCCCTCCCTGGAGCTTAAGCTTCTCAACCATTCCCTTTGGGAGTATGCACGCCAGGTTATCCGCAACTCTATAAACTCGAACTATTAAATCACCCATTATAATAGCTTCCACACATAATTTAAAGTTTATCACACTTTGTGAACCGACCATTTCTCTGAAAGCAGTAAAATGCAGCTCATTCTAATATCACTGGCGGCAAACCCTGCTTTTCACCAGAAAGCTCCACCAAAAGATAGATATATATCCAAAGGCAGCTATAAACAACTCAACCCAGGGTGGTATGATGAAAAAATTGGTTTTTTTAACGGTCTTCCTACTTCTCATGACTCCTTCATCTTATGCTTCTTTAACCTACCCAACCTCACCAAAAGGCACACCAAGAATTTCAAAGCAGTATATGATGCCTGCCCCAACAATCTACACGGTAAATGGCCTTTACCAAATAAACATGACAGGCCTGAGCGACTTTGACCGTCCCGGTAAACCCATTCTTCCTTTTAAGACCGTCAGCCTGCTTCTGCCTCTTGACCAATCATTTAACAGCGTCGAGGTGATTCCTAGCCAAAGAACAGAGATAGGAAACTATAAAATCAACTATGGCAGAGTAGAACTGCCTTTGAACTGGGGTTCCGATGCTTATGTAACGAAAAAATTCTCGAATGTAACAACAGTAATAAATCAAACTGTCTATTCTCAAAACAGTGAGTATCCCGGAGTGCTTTACTCTGTAGGATCAATCTCAATCTTCAGAGGCTATAAGATAATTATTGTAAATCTTTATCCTGTTCAGTATATACCCAGCACAGGAGAAGTCTACTATTTCAAATCAATTACTGTCAATGTTTATACAGATAATGTTACGTCAATCCCATCTACCTTCAGAGGCCTTGACACAGACAAGGCAGATGTTTCATCTATGGTAAGTAATCCTGAGGATATTGTTACATACAATTCTTCATATAAGTATGTTCCATCTAAAAACGAGTTTGGAACCGCCTCTCTAACTCCGGCCCAATGGGACTACGTTATCATAACCTCAAGCAGTCTTGCAAGTGCTTTCCAACCACTACTTGATTACAAGAACTCTCAGGGTATCAAGACAACCATAGAGACTGTTGAAAACATTTACTCCAAATATTCTGGCAAGGATCAGCAAGAGCAGATTAGGAATTTCATCAAGGATGCTTACACAAACTGGGGCATCAAGTATGTTCTTTTAGGCGGTGACGGTTCTGGAGTAAATGTCGGAGGAGAGAGCGGGGTCAACATAATTCCAACAAGATATTTGTATCCTAGATTTAGTCAGGCAGACGATGCAATCCCATCTGACATTTACTATAGCGATCTAGAAGGCTCATTCGATAGCAATGGCAACGGCTATTACGGCGAGCCAGGAGATGGATGCGATATCAATCCATCCACTTGCGAGGTTGATTTGTATGCTGACGTCTATGTCGGCAGAGCAACAGTTGCTAATGTTCAGGATGTTAATAATTTTGTTTCAAAGACTATTGCTTATGATTCTGAAAGCATAAGCGACCCTCACAAGGGCGAGGCATTGATGGTTGGTGAGTATCTTGGCTTTGGAGGCGTTGCAAACTATGCAACTAATAGCAAGGAAGAGGTGAGGCTAGGCTCGAACCAGAACGGCTATACAACAGCAGGTTTCTATCCGGGCTACTCTGTAGATCTGATGTATGACTCCCCTGCTCACACCTGGTCAAAGGATGACTTGATTTCAAAGATCAATAACAATTCCGCCAACATCATCAATCATCTCGGTCATGGCAGCACTTTATGGGTTATGAAGCTCTGCAACGCTCCTTACTCACAATCAGGTCCTTACTGCGGAGACAGCGGTGTCACGGATCTCAGCAGTCTTAGCAACACGAAATATTTCTTTGCCTACAGCCAAGCATGCTATTCAGGAGCATTTGACAACTGGAATTATCAAGGTATGTACACAATGTCCGATTCAATAGCAGAGCATCTTGTCAAGGATGCTCACGGCGCTTTCGCTGTGGTAATGAATAGCAGATATGGGTGGGGTCAATTATTTTCTACTGACGGTGCGTCAGAGAGATATGACAGGCAGTTCTTCGATGCAATCTTTGGGCAGAACATCACAGAGTTGGGTAAGGCAAATACATACTCGAAGGAAAAGAACATCGGCTATCTATCTTCATCCGATCCAGCTGAAGCAGGCGTGATGAGATACGTCTACTACGAGACAAACCTTTTAGGAGATCCGACTACCCAGCTGCAGACAGACTATACAAAGCCTCAAGCTCTTATCACATCTCCGCAAATGGATGACATTTCTTACGGCTCAATAAATGTCAGTGGGTATGCAAAAGCGGGTAAAGCAGCAGGTTCGACATTTAGGAACTATAAAATCTTTTACGGCACTGGAATGTTTCCTACTGTTTGGAATTCTACTGGCGTGACTTTGGTTAACTATGGGTTGAGACCTGTGGACAATAATAGTCTGGGAACGATTGATACAACTCTTTTTTATGATGCGGACACTGATTTTACAGGATGGGATTATTACGCCTATTATTGGGGAAGTGGTGCCGGTGCTTATTCAATCAAGCTGGTAGTTTACGATAACCTCGGAGCATCAACTGAAAGTATAACTCGTGGTGTTGGAGTTCATAATATAGTGCTGAACCAGCCAATGCCAAGAGATGTCTTAGGACCGATAACTGAAATAAAAGGGACTGTTTCAAGCGGGTATGCCAATCCTCTTACATCTTATAGTATTGTATATCAGCCACAAAATACTACGGGATGGTCTGCGAGTGGAATAACACTAACTAACAGTGGAACACAGCCTGTTTATAACGGTGTCTTGGGAGTTTTGAACGCCGGTGGATTAAATACTGGATGGTATACCTTTAGATTAATAGCTGTTTATACGTATAATACTAAAATGCAGACCATAGAAAATGTTTATATTGATACAACCTTAAGACCTGGTTGGCCGCAAAGAGTTTATTTTCAAGGTATAGATAATCCTTACTTTTGGACTTCCCATATTGTTTCAAGTGGAATTAATATCAGCAATCTTAAAAACTTGAGTATTAATTTAAGCTCATATGGTAAAATTGCCCCAGGAGGTAATATAGTAAGTAGTGTAAATTACCCTCTTTATAATATATCTAGTTTATCATCTGGATTTGTCAGTCCTTATCAGCCAGGAAACTTTGAGCCAGTTGTTAGCGATATCAACGGTGACGGCAAGGATGAAATAATAGTTTTTCAACCAGGAGAGAATACTGCTAGTTTTGGACAAGAAGTCCCAGGAATAATATCTGTTTTCAGTCAAGATGGAACACTTTTATATAATTGGTCTATACCAAGTCCTACTATTCCGCCTGGTGGTCTTGGTACCCCTTTAGGTGGAATGGGTTCAGTGTGGCTTCCACCATTTGCAGTTGCGCCTCCTTCTGTTGCAAATATAGACGGTGATAATGATGAAGAAATTGTAATCCCAGTTGCTCCTGCCCCTACAGAAGTTGCTACTTTAAATGTTTATGAATATAACGGCACATTATTAAAAACTCTAGATTCTTCAAGAGATAATTATGATTTTAGGAATGAGCCTCTAATAGCAAATTTGTTCAATAATGGAACTATGTATGTTGTAAAAAAAGTTGATTATTGCGAAATAGAGCAGCCTCAACCGAACGTACATGAATGGGATGCTTGCTTGAAAGTTTATGACCCTCAAGGGAATATGCTAAACGGTTGGCCTGTTTCAACCAAGCCTTCCGCCGGAGCGCTAATAATGTTTGGAAAAGTTAATCCAAATCAAGTTGTTGGTCATTTTGAAAACAATAAGAACTCGGACATTGTCGACTTTTCTACTGTTCATTGGAATCCTCGGGGTAATCGTGATGGCCTTAAACTCACTGTTTATACGCCAAACGGAACCATTCTCCCAGGATTTCCTGTTGTATGGGATGACGGTCTTATCCACACAGCCTCAGACCCTGTTGTAGGAGACATTAACAGGGATGGAAAAGATGAAATAATTTTTGTTCATAATGGCGGTACTCTAACTGCCGTAGATAGTAATGGCAATACACTGTGGACTCAGAATTTTCAAGTGCAAGGAGCAGGAGGTAATACTTATCAGTATTCAAAATCTCCTGCTTTGATTGATATTAATCATGACGGTTATCTAGAGATTGTATTAGTAACAGGTAGTCACGAATACATCGTAGATCATACAGGAAATATTATTAAAGATTTTATAATAGCATATGGTGTTAGTAATATGGCAACTGCCCAATTTGATGATAATGCTGCTCCTATAACCGAAAAGTCACCTGTAGTCGTTGATTTGAATAATGATGGCGTTTCTGACATTTTGACAACATCACAGAATTGGGAAGCTTATAATGGTGGAGACTTTGTCGGATTTGACGACATTCAAGAGATTCATGCCTTCAATCCTTTGGACATTAATAACAGCTCATGTTTTGACAGTAATAATGTATACCTGTGCGAAAAGAAATACTTTCCAGGTTTTCCAAAAATTATGGAATCTTCAATTTTCTTTTATGCATCTCCAGTGATTATTAATAAGGATGGAAAGGTTGAAATAGTAGCAACTTCAAGTATGGATGACCTTTTTAAAGGAAGAGCAAGCATCTATGTTTGGGATACTAACATAACTTATGGACCAGAAGCAGCATCGTGGCCTATGTTCCAGCACGATGAGATGCATACTGGCAGGTTTGTATTCCCACTAACTCTAGTCCAATCCGTCAATCCCGCATCCGGAACTGCAGTTGCACCGGTCACACCAACATTCATCTGCGGTTATTATGACACAAATAATGCTCCAATACTTGGAGCCAGTGTTAATGTCACCATTGACTCAAATATTCACACTGCAACCTACAACTCAACTACTGGTGATTACCGCTATTCAGGCCTGACGCTCACTACGGCAACCCATAAATGGTACTGCAGTGCGTCAGCATCAGGATACAACACCAAGATAGGTGCTAACCAGACGTATCTTTTTGTAACCCCCATGCCGGTAGCAGCCCTCAAAGGAGGCCCAAACGGACAGCTATATGTCCCCAACATAACAGGCATCAATTACCTGAAAGTGGATTTGTGGTGCAACATGAGCAACACAGACTGCCAGTTTATTGGCGGCAGGCAATACTGCGGTTGCACACGCATGCAGTGCGACCAGACAGGAGCCACTGCGGCAAACCGACCATACCCAACAATAACAAACTGGCCGGACGGCAGGATTAACCTGCAGGACACAATGTTTGAGAACCTCAATTTCGGTCAGAACGAAGGCATGCCTGCCTGGAACTACACGGCAGACTGTATTCCAGACAGGAGGACTAACCTGCAGGATACTGCTGGTGCAAGCTACAGATTTGGAGCAATAGGCGGAACCTATTCCAACAACACTGCAAATATAAAAGTCCTTTTCAACAATGACCCAAGCTTCAAGATGCCCGATGTATACGGATACATACAGATTCCTTCAGGTGCTGTGAACTTCACTGTATATAACGGAACAAAGCCAGTGATGGCGCTGGTGACATTCTACAACAGCTCAATCTTATACCAACTCGCACCTGCAACCAAACCAAGCACTCAAGTCCAGACAACAGCTCTTATGGCACCAACCGTTGAGATGCCGGTAGGAAACACATGGACGATGGCAGTGGTTCTCATAGCAATAATAGGCTTGGTGATTGGCTACTTCATCCTAAAGGAAATTCTGTACATAAGCGTCCCAAGAAAAAAGAAGAGAAAGTAGTGCTTAACAAGGTGAGTGGGAAATCCCACATGCTTTAGCGGTGGGAGCATGTCACGCAGCGTTCATAACAGAAGATATTGGGCATTTCAAGCTTTCTGACCTCACTCAAAGTATGCAAGCGGGGTGCACCTCTTCTCAAACAAAGCGAATGCAATCACCTTCGCATCCTCCTTGTCCTTGCTTATCTTCGCAGCATCCTCCAAGCACTCCTTCAGCAGCTTGATTTGGTACTGCCTGTACCTGTCATACTTGTCCTTTGCAACCTCTGCCTCGCTTATCACAGCTATGGAGCCTATCTCCCTCGTCGCATCGTCATATTCAACAGTCACCTGACTGCCCCTCCGCAGCTTCCTCACTTCGGCAGGGAAATCCTTGGGATATGTAAAAAAAATTCTCTCCTCATCAACATCAACTGCAACCCAGTTCCTGTTGTTCTTCCTCCCAGCACCGAAAAACTTGCCTGTGACATCACCCATATGCTCGCCTCCGTATGTATTTTCGCAGATGATATAATAAACATTAACTTTGCAGAATCAATAAATTGTTGGTTAATGAAATTAAGTACACTGAGCCTTGCAAAATAACAAAAAGTATTAAACCTACAATTACGTAAAAACTAATATGCATGTTGAGAGGAAACTGCCGGAAAGAACGCACTTCGGAGATAAACCCGTATCCTGCACTCAGTATCTCACGAAAGACAAGCAGATTACAACGTTCTGGGAGTACGCTGATCGACTCGGAGTTAAGAGCACTATCCTTATCCATCTTGTAATTACTCCCAACAAGGAACTAATAGAAGCAAGAATAACCGACAGAACATTGGGCTTTACTAATAACACTATCATATACGACAAATCGGCTGAACCAGTACAACGTTCTTATCCTCCTGGGCGTCAGAGAATAGCAGAAGATTACCAGGCAAAGTTAAAACTTTTCCTCGAGAGCGTGGATATAACTATCACACCCGCGCTTCCCTCTGCTGAAAAAACCTTCAAAAATCTTGCAGCAAGTGGAGAAGGGGTAGCCGCTAAGAAGGAGCCAGAATTTTCAAAGGTTATGAAAATTCAAAGAAGAGGTAGTGCGATGCATGTAGTCATCCCGACTGAAATAGTAAGACAATGGGGACTGCAGGATGGTCAAATAGCATACTGGAAGATTCTAGGTGACCGTTTCACCCTAAAAACAGTAAAAGGTGTGCACGAGAATGTCGTACAAGTGTATGGACCGGGGTACGGGAGATTAGGTCTCAGCATCCCAAGAAAAATTCAAAAGGATTCTGGTTTCGAGGCAGACATGACTTTCAAGCTGGAAGAGGTCTCAATTGGAGATGACAAATTCATCAAGCTGATACCAACGAAGGGAGAGTGGGATGCTAGAATTTACGGTAAGCCAGGAGACTTAAGGATGGGGTTCTCCAAATCAGTTTCGGGGACTCTTATACAACCGTATATGCTGCTCGATTGGAAGATTAAAGAAAAGGAGAGCTTTCTGGAAATACTTGGCACCCATCCCTATAATATAACCATCTGGGAGGTGGAGAAAGAAGGTTCTCTGTGTGCAGCTATCCCAAAGAGACTGATAAAAGATATGGAACGCATGAAGCGCATGAACTTTGAGAACTGCGAGAATGTAGTGTGGACGATGGAGGAAGGCGAAGCATTTCTAAGACCCATCTTGCCAGAGGACATAACTCGTAAAAGTTAATGATGGGTTAGGACAGCTCATTGAATGAAACTATATCCTCTTCCTGAAAACCAGCCACCCCATCTTCGTCTTAATCATGGCATACATTCCATTCAGCTTCTTCCCCCCAAGCTCGAACTCAATCTTGTTGTCTTCCCACAGTTTCACTTTCGCTTTTCCCTTATCATAAATTTTTACGGTTCCAGCACCGTACATACCCTTTGGAATTACCCCTTCAAAATTTGCGTATTCAAGAGGGTGGTCCTCAGTTGGCACCGCAAGCCTTTTTTCATCGCCTTCTGGAAACCCCTTCGGCACAGCCCAGCTTTTCAGCACACCCTCCTTCTCAAGCCTGAAATCGTGGTGCCAGTGGGAAGCCTGGTGCTCCTGGATAACGAAAATCCCACCTGCGCTTTTTAGCTCTCCCCTTGGCTCAGGGCTTTTTGAGAGATCCCTCTTCTTCTTGTATTCCTCAAGCATCAAAGAAGCCTCTTCTCACCAGTTATTTTCTGTATATCTGTGATATCCTGAGTGACCTCTATGCACCCCTTATACTCCCCTTTTCTGCTCCTCACTGCGAAATATCTTATGTAGATTTTCTTGCCGTTCAAATCAATCCAGAACTCTGCAGAATCCCTCTTCCCACTCCTGAATTCAAAGAGTATTCTGTTCACTGCAGCCAAGCTTTTTTCTGGGTGGCACTTCTGCACGCTCCTCCCTATAACCGAAGCAGGCCTCTGGAAAATCTCCCTGCGGCCTTCCTTGTTGAAATACCTTACGGTTTCATCTGCATCTATAAAAGAGAATTCAAAAGGCAGCGCATCCAGTATGTCATCCAGATACTCCTTCGGCACGTCCTCAATCATTTTTCCACCTCAAGCTCAACTTCAACAACTTTGCCAGCGGGCTTCTCCTCCTTAAAAACCTGGCTCTGGAACTTGTAGATTTTAACCTTGGGGCTCAGCCACACGTCAACGGGCACGCCAGCCTTGTAGCATGTCTGCGAGAGAAACTCCTCTTCATCCCATCCCTGCTCAACAGGCACTATGGGGAGAAGCAGCCCAGAGTAATACCCATACTCCACAATCAACCCGTCCTTCCCCACCCTTACCCTCTTGGGGTATTCTTTCGGGTCACTGACTTTTATAACTTCTGGAACCGTAAGCACACTTATCTCAATGGTGCATTTGTCCAGCTCTCTTCTGCTCATCTCCGGAAACCTGGGGTCACATGTTGCAGAGCTTATCGCGCAGTCCACAACAGACTGTGCAAGCTCCTTGACTGGATAGGGATACCCTATGCAGCCCCTCAGCCCCTTCTCTGGGCATGTCTCAATGGTTACGAAAACTCCCCTCTTTTCAAGAAGCGATGCAGGAGGGTTGTCAGGTTCTATGGTAATTCTTTTTTCTAGGTATACCTCAATGGCCTTCCTAGCAAGCCTTATCAGATATTCTCCCTCATCCAAAGAGAGCATACAATCACCTAACCCCAGGGGGATATACCCACCAGCCTCATCATTATCAGGTATTTCACAAGCGGGAAGAGCAGAAGGTAAAATGGGGCCACCAGGGGTATTGCTATTCTGAAGCCGGCGAGTATGGAGCCCTGCGAGAGCAGCAGGACCAACAAGCCTGGCACTATGCCAGTGAGGAATATGAGAAATATGGAATATTTCACTGATTCATTCGTGTATACTGATATGGAGCTCCTTCTTGAAGTCTCAATTTCTCTTATGAAGCTCTCAAGGACATTCACTATGTTGACACCACTCCCCATCGCATAGCTCAGTGTTGCGACAAACCTCTGGAAAGTAACCGAGGGGGTCCTCATGGAAATCTCCACGAATGCATCGCTTATTTCCTCCCCTTCCTTGATTCTCACCAGGCTCTGCCTGAACAGCTCGGAGACGACACCATAATTCTCTCTTGCGATGGACTCTATTGCATCATGCAGCGGTATGCCCGAACGCAGTTCTGAAAGCAGATGTCTCAGCGAGTCAAGCAGGTTCAGGTCGACATCCCTCTTCCTGCTGTTCACTATGAAATCAAAATAGCTGACTGCCATAAATGTTGAAACAAAAAGCATTATAAGAGAGAGAAAGAGAGCGAGGTAAATGGTGAATTGAAAGTAGGCTGCGATAAAAGAAAAATAAATCGCTGAGAGCACGAATGAAGTTACTCCCACACCAACTACAAATGAGGAATAACCCCCGGGCGTTATATCTATGCCAGACTGCAGTATCCTTAGCTTGGTTGCCCTTGAAGTGGGTATCACCCTCTGCGGGTTTATACCGAGTTTTGAGAAAATCTTTGACCAGAACGCTGAGAAATCCACTACAAAATCCATAGGCTCACTTCAGGATACTCTTTATCCTTGGCATGAATTCCTCCCTCTTGTTCCTTGGGGTGTTGTAGTATGCGTGAATCACCTTTCCGACATCAAAGAAATTCGTTATGCCGTTATTCGCAAGGTAGTTCAACACCTGCGCCCTCCTTTTGAATTCATCGCGGAGTTCCCCCTCTGTAAGATTGAAGCTCTGGGCGTACTTATTCAGCGTTTTTGAGGGGTATCGGCCGAACACTCTCAAGCTCGCTCTTCTTCTCGTTGAACTCGTAAAGCTTGTTGAGGAAGCCCACTTCCTCCCCCTCCCTCCAAACCTGATCCCTCATTTTTGTCGGAATGGTGTCCTTTCCAAGCATGCCTTCAATCTCATCTGGAATTTCACCTCTGGAGCGCCAGTTCACCTCTGAGCACTGTATCACCCTTCTTTTCTTCTCGACATCTGTTGAGAGTGTTATTATTATGTCAAGCATCGATAGCATGTCGCTTGGAACCTTCATTGGCGGTCCGTGTATCCTTTTCACAACTGCAGTTCCAACCTCCTTTGAATGCAGTGTAGTCATGAAGGATATGCCCCAGTTGGCTCCTGAGAACAGCTCTCTGGCTTCACTCCCCCGGAGCTCCCCCAGCACAATTCTGTCCGGCCTCATCCTCAGGGAATTGGTTATCTGGTCCATGGAAGTTCTGAGCCTTGCAACCTCCTCGCCCTTCCTCATTGCCTCATCCTTCCTCTCCTGGTAAACCCCGATAAGCGGAATCCAGTTTATGAACTTATCATAGAATCTGAGCTCGTTTATCTCCTCCTCAACCGATATGACCCTCTCGCCTGCAGGGATGAAGACAAGCAGAGAGGAAAGAAGGGACGTCTTTCCTGTTGCAGGTGCGCCCGTGATTATCATCTGGGATTTCTTGAGCTCTATGGCCATCCAGAGGAACGCGCCAAGCTCCGCATCAACGGTTCCGGCATTCATTATCTTCGTATACGTCCAGGGGTCGCTCCCGAAGAGCCTTATGCTGGCGGTTGCGCCTGTGAGGGAAGCTGGAGCAATCTGGGCATGAAGCCTTGAACCGTCAGGAAGCTGGGCATCAACCACAGGGTGTATCATGTCAAGCGATTTGCCAAGAGGCCTCAGAATTGCATTCATAACTTTCTTGAATGACCTGTCGCTCGTGAACCTCAGATTTGTTATGCACCTTCCATGCTTCCTGTGGTAGACAAGAATTTCCCTCAGCGGGTGGTCAATTTCTATCTCCTCAAGATTTTCCCTGTCCCTCATCCAGAAGTACTCTATGGCGCCAAAGCCTATAGTGTCAATTGCCACTATCTCCGCTATGGACTCCTTCTTCTCCGGGTCCAGGGTCGGCTCAAGCCTGTTTAGTATATCCCTTGCTATGAGCTTGACCTTGTTGATAGCCTTAGACCTCATCTCCAGATTGAAATACTCCGGAGGGGTGAGGAACGCCGACAGGTATTCATCGGCAACTTTCATTATTGTGAAATGCTTCACATACTCAGCAAGCTTCCAGTCATCTGAGAACAGCTTTGGGAAGCTTATGCAGTACGTCCTCCCCAAATCCTCCACATCGAATATCTTAACCCTCCCATACTCGTCAACCAGTCTAGCATCCTTGCCCGGCGGCGGGAACTCAAGAACACCAAACGAGAAAGGAGCGGAGAACCTTTTATCTATGCTCTCCGGTGAAAGTGGCTCCCTGTATCTGATGGTGGGTATGTCCTTGCCCTCTCCTATGAAATGCGGCTCAAATCCTTTCTCATAGAACTCCTCAGATTCATGTTCTTTCTTGGCTTCTGAGATATCCTCCTCAACTTCATAGACTTCAAGAGCGCCGTGGGGGCAGAATGTAACACATATTGGGTTTGACAGCTTTAGAGAGGAGCATAGGTCGCATTTGACGGATACCTTCATGCCCTTCTTATTCTTCTTCAGCTTTATCCCGCTGGTCTTGCATTCCGAAACGCATGCGCCGCAGCCGTCGCATTTCTCAGGGATTACCTGTATTATGCCATTCTTGTCTATCCTGAGAGCGTTGTTCATGCACGCCTTGACGCAGACCGCATACTTCGGGTTGCATTGCGTGCAATACTGCAACTCCCCTCCCGCTATGGACAGGACTCCTTTTGGGCATACCCTTGTGCAGTAGTTGCATTGCGGTGCCTTGCACTTCTCCTCAATCCACCTAAGCTTCTTCATAAAACGACCGGGAAACACTCCTCGATATACTTTAGCTGTATAGATTTAAAATGTTGCAGGTTTAACTCAGGAAAGCTTAATATATCTCAGCGCATCAATACGCACAGGTGATTTTTGTGGAGGAACACCCTGAATGCGAATCTTGCCCTTTCTGCTGCTACGAGAGACCAGAGAAAGAGGAGAAGAAGCCAAAAAAGAAGAAGGCGGCTCCTAAACGACGCTGAGCTGAACTGTCTTATTTATATCAAGAGAGATGGGCAGGTTGAGTGTTGCACTTACATACCACCTCACCTGAGAGGGCGCAGCCCCTAAGCCCTCCGCTATTCCAACTATGTCTGCTGCCAGTCCTTCCAGCTTTGGTGGCTCTGGCATTTTAGGCACTGTTATCTCAAACTGGTACTCCCCACTGGTATACTCCTTCTCCCCTCCGAGAGTAAGCTTGAACTCATAAACTATGTCTTTACGACTCGTTGGTCTTTCCACAGATTTATGGCTTGCAGAATCAAATGTTTGACTTTTCGTTCTCACACTCCTCTCGCCCCAAAACCTCACCCCGAGTTCCCTGGCCTTCTTGGGAGAATTAAGCTGAAGTTTTACAGTCCCCTTTATTTTGTCACCTGGCGAGTAGTTTACCTTATCCAGGGTTACATCCATTCTGCCCTCACCAATACCAAAAACCACCAAATCACCAAATAGAATTTAACGTATTATTTTTAAATATAACGCTTCAAATGATAATGGGGGTGGAATTATGAAAGCGAAGGTACTTCTGCTGTTGTTAGTGCTAGGCATTGTCTCAGCACAGGTGGCTAGCACAGATGTTAGAACCACGCTATGTCCTCTTGTAACGCTCGTGAGGCAGATTGGGGTTTTCATTGCCATAGTGATGCTCTCCTATGCCGGCATAAGCTTCATGACATCCGGCAGCGATCCAATGAGGCACAAGGAAGCAGAGAAGAGGCTCGAATATGTCATAATAGGCATATTGATTCTCATAATGGCTTTCTACATAGTTGCAAGAATGTTCGCCGGGGTGAATGTGCTCAGCGGCGGGGACTGCCCTTGGGTCTAGATTTACACGAGTCAGTCTAGCCGTTTTCCCATAGGTGCTTCCGCGAACTTATCCCCTATTTTCTCCTTTTCTTCGTATTCATACCCACCATGCTTTTTCAAAAAATCCTTGGACTCGCGTGTTAGAGGACTTGTAGTCATATACGTCACTCCCAGCGCCTTCAGCGTAGCCTCAGAATGTTTAAGCAGAAGCATTCCAATCCCCTCTCCCTGCCTATGAGTTGCAACGGCGAGCTTAAGCCCATCGGCAGTTTTGGATTCCATATCTACAAAGCATTCCCTTGCGCCAACCACTTCCTTGCTTTCCCTATCAACAGCAACAAAAACTATATTCCCTTTTTTCTTTCCATAGAGCTCAAACAGGCTCCCTCCCCTAACGCCATCTTTGAAGCCGTTTTCTCTCAGTATTCTGTCTACGTTCACTCTATCCTCTTCATGAAACTCCCTTATCTCAACATAGGCGCTAGCACCCTCTATCTTCCTGGTAGCTTCCATGCATTAAATTGTGTCTTCTGGACTATTTAACATTTGCGAGCAGGAAACCCCACGCTCTTCAGAGGTGGGAGCATGTCACACTATAGTGAAAAATAGGCTCCATCCTTTACAACTTCCACTTTTCTCTCTTTGATGACGTTTCCTATTAAATAAGCTTTTTGCCCGTGCTTCTCAAAAATACCAATCGTCTTCTTTACATCCCCCCTGCCCACAACCATGCATAATCCTATCCCCATGTTAAATGTGGAGTACATCTCAGTGTAGCTCAAACCAGCCTTCCTCCTCAGCTCCTCAAAAATCGGCTTAGGTTTAGGCATGCTGTCAAGCAGGAAACCCCTCTTTGCCAGCTCTCCAATCCTGCTGAGCTTCGAGAATGCCCCGCCAGTTATATGCGCCAGGCCGTGCACTCTAAACTTTTTCAAGCATTCCATAACAGGCTTGACATATATCCTTGTTGGAGTGAGCAGCTCCCTAGCCCATTCGTTCATGTCAAGAACCTTTCTTGCAAGCGTATAACCATTGGAATGCAAGCCAGAACTCTCAACTCCAACAACCGCATCGTTTGTTTTCATCTTCTCCCCAGTCACCAGACCCCCTCTCCCAACAACTCCTATACATGTTGCCGCAAGGTCAAAACCATTTGTGCGGAACCCGCTGAAATCCAGACCAGGCTTTATCATGTCTGGCAGCACTGCAGTTTCTCCTCCAACTATTGCAACCTCAGCTTCCTTTGCACCCTCAACAAGCCCCTGCACGAGCCTGGAGACAAGCTCCTCATCCTCATGCTCAAGGGCGATGTAGTCAACAAGTGCAACTGGTCTTGCACCAACGCATATTATGTCATTCACATTCATTGCAACGCAGTCTATCCCAACTGTGTCATACTTTCTTAGAAACTGCGCAACAAGCACCTTGCTTCCCACGCCGTCTGTATGCATTGCAATTGTCTCTTTCCCAATTTTCACAATGCCGGCATAATGGCCATGTACTGGCAGCACATCCTTCCCATGGGTTGTGGAGATGAGTTCGTGGATTGAGGCATGGATGCCCCTGACTCTCTTCACATCAACTCCTGCCTTAGCATAGTCCATGCTCATACAAACACCTGAAATAACCTCGACGCTGTTTAAACTCTCTTCAGCTCCTTCAGCGCCTTTTCAACTATCGTTGTGGCCTCCCCAATATACGTATTCGGGTCGAATGCATTCTCAAGCTCTTTCTCACTGAGATAGCGCATGACTTCCCTGTTCTCGCTGAGCGCCTCCCTTAGGTGCTTTCTCTCTTTGAATGCCTTTATGCTGGCATTTCTGAGAAGCTCATGCGCCTCCTGCCTACTCATCCCTTTCTGCGCTAGCAGTATCATAAGCCTCTCAGCCATTATCTGCCCCTTGCTGAGCTCTATGTTCTTTCTTATGTTCTCTGGGAAGAACTCCAGCCCCACAAGTATGTCTATCATCTCATTCAGCATGAAATTTGCAACTATGAAAGACTCCGGAATTATGAAGCGCTCATTTGCCGAGTTTGTCAAGTCTCTCTCATGCTCAAGGGGAATGTTCTCCAGCGCCACAGAAACATCTGACCTGAGCAGCCTCACAAGGCTGCATATCCTCTCGCACCTGTGGGGGTTCCTCTTGTGCGGCATTGTTGAGCTCCCAACCTGCTTCCTGCCGAATGGCTCTGCAACTTCCATTATTTCGGTTCTCTGCAGATTCCTTATCTCCTTGGCTATCTTCTCAAGCGTGCAGCCGACGAGCGCCAGCACGAATAATACTTCAGCATGCCTGTCTCTTTGCACAACTTGGTTTGTGACAAGGTCGGGCTCTACGCCTAATTCCCTCATGACATACTCCTGAATTCTGAAGCCCTCCTTCCCGAATGTTGACATTGTCCCAACAGCACCGCTCATCTTGCCAACCATCATCCTCTCCCTGGCCTGCAGGAGCCTCCGCTGGTGCCTGTCAATCTCGCTTGCATAGAGTGCGAACTTCATCCCATAGGTTGTTGGAACTGCGTGCTGCCCATGAGTCCTTCCTATGCACACCCTTGCCTTGTTCTCCTCCGCAAGAACAAGCAGGATCTGCTTGAGATGCGCGAGCTTCCTATCAATAATCTTTATTGCATCCCTCAGTATGAGCGCGTTGGCGGTGTCTTCAATGTCATAGCTCGTAGCACCTAAGTGTACATATTTGCCGGCATCCCTGCTGCATGCCTCGCTGAGAGCCTTCACCATTGCCATCAGATCATGGTCTATCTCCCTCTCAATCTCCTTGACCCTCTCAAGCTTCACGTATTTCAGGTTGGCTTTCTTCTCAATCTCTTTGGCGGCGCCTCTTGGCACCCTGCCAACCCGCGACTGAGCTTTTGCCAGAGCACCCTCGACAGCAAGCCACTTCGCAAGTTTGTTCTCCTCATCAAATACTGCGTTCATCTCGCTTTTGTACCTCAGATCCAACGGTGAAACGGCCATCCTACCACCTTCCAATAAGATGATATTCTACATATATCTTAAAACACTAATATTATAAAATAGTAGTGGAGAAATTAGAATGGAGGTTTAGATTTTGAGAACTCTTAAGAATCCGCCTTATCTTCAGGTCGCATTAGACACCCCAGATATCGAGAGCGTGGAGAAAGTTGTCAGAAATCTCCCCCAGAGCAGCAGGATAATCATTGAGGCAGGAACGCCACTCATAAAAAAATATGGATGTGGAGTAGTCTCCCAGCTGAGGAAGATTAGGAATGATTCCTTCATAGTTGCAGATTTGAAGACGCTCGATGTCGGCGCACTTGAGGCGAGAATGGCGCAGGAGGCGGGTGCAGATGCCGCCGTTGTTTCCGGTCTTGCTTTCCCTCTCACGATAAAGGAGTTCATAGAGGAGACGAAGAGGGCAGGCATATACTCCTTTGTTGACATGATGAATGTCCCAGACCCGCTCAAGGCATTGAAAGATGCCGGGGCAATTCCAGATGTGGTGCTGCTCCACAGGGGCATAGATTCGGAAGTAGTCGCAAAGCATTCATGGGATTACCTGAAAAACGTCAAGGAGAAACTTGCGGGAAAGGCTCTTGTTGGAGTTGGTGGCGGCATAGAACTTGAGCTTGCGAAAAAATCTATAGAAAATGGAGCGGATATAGTCATAGTCGGAAGATACATCACAAAATCTCCAGATGTTGCATCTGCAGCAAATTCCATTCTGAAACTAATGGGGTGATGACTTGGGAAATGTACTAGTTGAAGAGCTTCAACAGCTGCCAGTTGAGAGAAAGATGGTGGAGGTTGTTGAGAGGAAGGGAAGAGGCCATCCGGATTCCATATGCGACGGGGCCATGAACCAGGTTTCAGTTGAGCTGAGCAAGGAATACATAAAAAGGTTCGGCCACGTGCTCCACCACAATGCAGACAAGAGCCTGCTTGCGGCAGGAAGGGCTTCACTCGCATTTGGAGGAGGCCGCATAGACGAACCAATGCTAATGGTAATGGGAGATAGGGCAACATACAAGTTTGAGGGTGTGGAAATACCCGTGCAGGAAATTGCAGAGAATGCTGCAAGGAAGTGGTTCAAGGAAAACCTCAGGTTTGTTGAGCCTGACAAGCATGTGCGCTTCCAGAACCAGCTCAGGAGGGGCTCAGCAGAGCTGACCGACATATTCAGCAGGGGGAAAGGGGTTCTCCCGGCGAACGATACGAGCGCAGCTGTGGGGTACGCCCCAATGTCAAAGCTTGAGAGGCTTGTGCTCGACACCGAGATATTCCTCAACTCCAAGGAATTCAAGAAGCAGCATCCCGAATCCGGGGAGGATATAAAAGTGATGGGGCTGAGGACGAATGATGAGTTCCAGTTCACTGTTGCAATGGCATTTGTTGACAGGTTCATCAACTCAGAGAGCGAGTATCTGAGCAGGAAGAAAGAGATAAGCGAAGAAATTCGAGCCTTCATGGCTGAAAGAGTCGGGAAGAAATTCAAAGTTGACCTGAACACGCTGGATGCTCCCGGAAGAGGCATCAATGGCATATACCTGACAGTGCTGGGCACGTCTGCCGAGGATGGCGATTCTGGGCAGGTTGGCAGGGGCAACAGAGTGAATGGCATCATACCTCTCAACAGGCCCATAAGCAATGAGGCTGCAGCAGGAAAGAACCCAGTGAGCCATGTGGGGAAAATCTACAACCTTCTCACCCACAGGATAGCAGGCAGAATCCACAAGGAAGTTTCCGGCATTGATGAGGTTTATGTATGGCTGCTCAGCCAGATTGGAAAACCCATAGACAAGCCGAAGGTCATAGCAGTGCAATTCATAAAAAAAGGCAGCGCGGATTCAAAATCAATTCCTATGGAGATTAATGAGGTTGTGGAGAAGGAGATGGATGACATCCAACTGTTCTGTAAATCCCTCATAGAGGGGGAGATACCGGTGTGCTGATATGGAATACGACTACCAGCTGCTCTACCCCCGGCAGGTTGTCCTTGCAACCAGCCAGGGAGGAGGGAAGAAAAACATAATAACACTTGGGTGGCACTGCCCGCTCTCAATCAAACCATCTCTCATAGGGATATCAGTGGGCAAGACGCGCTTCTCCCACTCGCTCATAAAGGATGGCGGGGAATTCGTGCTGTCAATCCCAACAGAGAGCATGAAGGAGAAAGTGCTGCTCATCGGAAGCAAAAGCGGCAGGGAAGTTGATAAATTCTCGGAGTTCAAGCTCACCCCTCTGCAGGCAACAGAAGTCAAACCGCCCCTCATAAAGGAGTGCCCCATAAACATAGAGTGCAGGGTTGTCGCAGAGCTTGATGTTGGGGACCACACGCTTTTCGTAGGGGAGGTTGCCGCCTCGCATGCATCCACCCCAAAGGAAAAACTTCTCTTTGATATGGGGGGCAGGAAACTCTTTGGTATCAGAAAGAGGTAACGGCAAGGATATTAAATCAGTCTCCGCAAGTCTATATGGGGGTAGAATGGGCAGGCTTGAGTTTATAGTGGTACTTGCATTCATAGCCTTCATCTTCTCAACTACTGTGAAGGAATCGGCTGAGGTAACCGATTTAAGGATGCGGGCGTGGCAGCTGAACTGCGGCGAGCCCATCTGCGTGATATCAAAAGCCCAGATGGGAGTGTGGGCTGACAGCGGGCTTCTCGCTAAGACAAAGGGAGAGGTTATGAACGGCAGCGTGAGGCAGGCCCTTGCGTTCCTGCTTGTCCAGGATGATGCAGAGATGCGAAAAAAATTCAGTGACCAGCTGGACTACCAGATATCACAGGTGCGGCTCGGCACAACTTCTTCAGATGATTTGATTCTCATAGCAAATGAGCTTAAATTCCGGGCAGACCACAACAAGGATGAGAAATCGCAGAACGAATTCAACGAAATACAGAGTTGGCTTGTTGAGAACGGCACAAAGGACTTTCTCTACGCATACTCCATACAGATGATTGAGCCGGGGAGCGAAAATATAAACAGGACGAATCTCTCCAATTCCGATTCGCTGATGCTCCTCATATTCGAGCAGCCCATGAACTCGGAGCTATTAGGGCCGAGCTCTGCGCAGATGCTTTTTGCCGGAAGAATTCTCTGGGAGATGAAGGGGAATATCACTGAAGAAAAACTTGCAGAAGATATCTGTTCGCTTTCCTACTACTACTCAATTATCTATCCGGCAATCATAATAAAGGGCTCCATGCTGAGCGTCATGGTGATATATGCGCTGCCCCTTGCCATCATCTCCTGGATGTCGGTGCTATCCTACTTCACCTCTCGCGGCACAGGGAAAAGTGCGACCTTCAACAAGGAGTACTCCAAGAATGTCATACTGACTGCCCTGCTTGCCGTAATAATGTTCCTGCTGATGATTCAGCTCTCACTGCTCTTCCAGCTGTTCCCCGCAGTCGTATACATAATCTTCGTCCTTCCCATTCTCATGCTAACGTTTTTCTACATATGGTCGTCTACAAACCTCCTCAAGGATTATGGTCTGGTTAAGGTGGACCGGGGGAAGTTCCTCATCACAAGATACAAGGAGTCCGCAATCATAGCAACTGCCGGAGCGCTGATAACACTGATATCAATATTCACCATAATCAACATACAGAAGATATTCGCATACATGAATTTTGGAGTTGTATCCGCCCTAGCCGTGCTTCTCCTGCTCGTGTTTTTCTCAGTCTTCTCTGTCATCTTGTTCCCCAGGTTCATCGAACTCACAAGCCAAAGCTGCGAGATTGAGAGCACCAGGATGCAGGGCAGGCTCAAAGCGCTTGCTGAAAAGTTCGGCTGCAATGTTAGCAGCATAAAGGTGATAACCGCAGCAGGCTCCAACCTGGCAAATGCGTTCCAGTCCGGCCTGATTGGCAAGAATGTCAAGCTCTTCATATTCGAAACGATGCTTGACAGAAGGAAATTCAAGCAGAGGGAGCTTGAGGCGATAGTTGCGCACGAGTTGGCACACGTCAACAAAAAACACGTCCTGAAGACAGTTTTTGGGTACCTGGTGATAGCGTGTGGGGTTATAGCCCTCTTCGTGGTCATTGGCTTGCTGCTTGAAGCAGCGAATCTCACTGGGATGAGCGATGTCATGGCAGGCTCGTCACCCTACATCGCGCTTGCAGTAGCATTCCTTGCAACGATGTGGATGATGAGAAGATTCGAGTTTGAGGCTGATTCCGCTGCAGCGGAAATGGGTTACCGGGATGATCTCATATCCGCTCTAAAAAAAATAGGCAGGCACAACCTAACCCCAAACACCCTCTCGAGGCTTGTGACGCTGTTCTCGAGCCATGCAGACCTGGATAGCAGAATAAAGAACCTCAAAAAATATTCTGAGAAAGCCGGCTAGACAACTAGGATTGAGTAAAGCACGTAGAGCATGACAAGGATAACCACAAATACCGCCAGGTAGACCAGCATGTCCTGAGATACGAAGCCCAGTTCACCAATTATGTTAAAGGAGGCGTATATCCTCGTGTTGGGCTGGTACGGCAACTGAGACATATCCACCTGCTGGAACTCTGGTGTGCCGCCAAGATTCAGGGTTTCACCCAGCTTTATATCAATCATCTCAATTGCGGTTTTAACTGCGGAGTTCTTCGCGAGCAGAGCCACTTCCTTATCGCTGAATTTCACAGGGA
>CAVXDX010000004.1:0-142222 GCA_963760615.1 uncultured Microcaldota archaeon
TTGTCTTCACCTCGGCTTTTGAGCGCTCGATAAGAAAGCTCAAGGATGCTGCAGTCAAGGAACGCATAAAAAAACAGATTGCGGAAATAATCGAGCGGCCGAAAATTGGAAAACCACTCAGATTTGAGAAGAAGGGAGAGAGATCCGTGTGGCTTCCCCCTTTCAGGATTATCTACGCTCTACAGGATGATACAATCTATTTCCTTGATTTTGATAAAAGAGACAAGATCTACCGCTGATTTAGGAGATAAAAATTCATGCTGGTTCACAAACTATAAGGCCGTACCTCTTCAAAGCTTACAATAAACTTCTTTCGTGGGCATCCCTCAACCTTCGCTCTCGCCTTCTCGCAGAGGTTTCTTAGAGATGCGATGAAGAGCACCAGCTCCCTGCCCTTCCCATTCCTCTCAGCCTCCTGCGCCCTGCTGAGCAGAGACTCTACATCCCCCTCAGTAACTTCTTCTCCCCACTTCACCTCTCCAAGAATAAGATATTTTGAATTCAGCCCGATCGCATCAAAGCAGGCGTCACCCCATGCGCTCCCGGCAACCTCGTAAGGGGGGACGACAAAACCAGCATGTATCAATGCATCCCTCACCCTGTCTCTTGCGAACTTCTCCATCTTTTCTACTTCTACAACCTTTCCATTTTCCAGCAAAACCTCCTGGTAATTGCCGGTATACTCCAAAGCGCACAGAATTTTTCTTCTTAAAAGTGAAATGGGGTCTTCTGCTTCTTCCTTCGCTTCAACAGCCTTGTCCTCCTGTACCTTGCTTCTCAGCATGGCAAGAAGACCCATTCCACCACCCCCTCAGGCCACCTTTCCATGGCTGGTGCACTTATTTTATAGAAAGGTATATATATAACTTTGCTTTCTTTAGACTGATTACAGTTCATTATACACAATACACCCCAATATACAGAATAGTATTTAAAATACAGAATTCATACCTTATTCAGGGTGAACATGGGGAGACAGGCAAACGACCAGGGTGAGCATAAATGGCGCCATCTCCGGGTGCTAGTGAAGCCCCAGAATCAGGCGATAATACATTTGCTTAGCGATGGCAAGCCCCGCATGCCTGTCGAGATATGCCGTGAATTGAAAGCATTTCCGAAAGCAACCCTTTACATAGCGATGAGGGAGCTTGTGATGAAGAAAATATTGATTCCGAAGATAATAGAGGATAAGGGGAAGAGGAGGAAGACACTTACCGAGATACTTGGTTATACATTGGATGAGGATGTCTCTGAGCTGGTGAGGATGCTGAATGAGGCAGATAAGCTGGCTGAGAACATATCCATGAGGTAGATGGATTTGAAAGCAATGGTGTCAATTGAAAAGGGCCTTGTTGTCGTTGCTGGGCAGAGGTCAGTTCTCATACCGCCCAGCTTCATAACACTGCTTCAGGACCGGGTGATGCAGGAGAAAGGAGAGAAATGGAGGGCGATATTCTACGAAGCGGGAAAGAAGGCACTAGAGGAAATAGCGCCAACCTACAAGATGCTTCTGATGATTCCAAGAAATTCTGAAACATCAAAGAAAAAACTGATTGATGGAGTGGTTGAAATCTGGTCCTGGATGAGCTGCGGAAGGCCGGAAGTCACGAAAATGGACTTCAAGAGAAACAAATTCACATGTAGGTTCTACGACTCCGTTATTGCAAAACCATACATCGGGAGGGGGGACATGATGTGTGATTACTTTTCTGGAGTGATAGCCGGCGGCTTCGGCTCCCTACTGGGGGTTAAGCTGAAATGCAGGGAAGTCAAATGCATCGCGCATGGGGATGAATTCTGCGAGTTTGAAGTTGAGGGTGTTTGAAGTGGAATACATAAAAAAGAAGGGCAAGGACCTGTTCATATTCGGCAAGCAGATTGTTGTCCTAGATGTCAGAGGGCTTTACCACATGAAAAAGGAGCTTGAGAAAGGTGTGGAGAAGCCGGATGAGATGCTTTACGAGGCTGGCAGGCTTTCTCTTATGGAAATTCACGAAAGCCTTGTCGCTTCCTTGGGGGATGCTGCCGAAACGATTCTCTCAGACAGGGAAAGCGCCCTTGACATGCTGGTCGATGCACTCAACCACTTGGGGCTTGGCGAGATATCTGTTCTAGAATTCAAGCCTGAGATAAAGTTTACAGTGAAGCACTCCGCAGGGGCGCAGGATTACATGAACAGGAAGGAGATGAGCAGGCATCCCACATGCTATGCGCTTGCGGGAATGTTTGCTGCCGTATCTGAGAAGCTACTTCAGACTCCTGTTATATGCAAGGAGACCAGATGCATTGCTTGCGGGGATGAGGTTTGCGAATTTGTCATTCAGAATAATGCGAGAAAAAAAGAGGATGTAGGATGATATCCATGGTTCTCTCAGAAAATGAGGAGAAAATACTGAAGTCAATAATAGTGCCATCTGAGAATGACCCGCGTAAGCCTGAGTTCCCGCCAGACAAGCCGAGTTTCCCGGCCACACCGACCTACAAAATTGATGTGCCTGGTTTTTCCAATGTGTGGCTTAAAGACGAGAGTACGAACCCGACAGGGACTCACAAGGATAGGATGGCTTGGGAGATGGTTGTGACCTACAGGGATTTCCTTCTTGCCAAGAAGAGGGGGCAGATAAAAGGTCCCTTGCCCCACCTTTCCATTATTAGCTTCGGTTCCGCAGCCATTGCAATTCAAAACCAACTGAGAAAATACAATCTACCTAATTTGAAGGTTCTGATTGATACTGATTTCATTGACCCCATTCTCCTAAAGGCACTCAAAAAGATGAAATGCGAGATTTACGAAACCGATTTATCCAAGAAACCTCTTACTTTTAGAGAAATTCTCATTTTGACCCACAATCAGAACGGGTTTGATATTACATCCAATGAGGCTTTGGACCCAACGACTAGGTTCTACGACTGGCTGAGCTATGAAATAATAAACAATTCACCCGATTACGTTTTCATCCCATTTGGCACTGGAAATCTCTATGAAAATGTGCTGAACACCACAAAAAAGGAAACTTCGACAAAAATCCATGACCCCAGATTCAAGGGTGATATAAACAAACTGAGAAACTGCAATTTTCTTGGTGCAACCACGAATAATCCAAAGAGTAAAGCAGATAAGCTCTATTCTCCCCACCTGCCATTTGTCCACTACGATGAACAGTGGATTAGATTCTACAGATGCGCAGGATTCTGTGGCCCCCATTCAGGAGTTCATCTGATAAAAGAGGAGTTTTTGGATGAAGCCATAAATATAGCAAAATCGCAGGGAATAAATTTCGAGCCTTCCGGTATGGGCGGCCTGGCTCTAATGCTGCAGATGAAAAATAATCTTCCAAGAAACAAAAAGATGCTCATAGTCAGCACCGGAAAAACAAAAATCCCGCCAATTTGGCTCGGGGATGAGCTTTGTGAGTGTGTTATAAACGCTAAAAAGAGGTGAGTGGATGATAGACAAGGACATAAAGCATGAGGTAATTATTGAAGAGGGGAAGACGACAATTGCCGGTCAGAGAGCTATGCTGCTCTCTGTGAAGACAATAGCCACGCAGCAGAAGGAGCTGGAAAGGCTTGTTGGAGAGAAATGGGGTGCTGTTGTCTACGAAGCGGAGAGGAAAGCAATACAGGAGGCAGCCCTGCAGATTTTCGGGCTGAAGCAGCTTGACTCCTTCACAAAGGGCAAAACATTCGACAAGAAAAGCATGGTGGAAACATTAATCAGCATATTCAACTGCGCAGGCTACGGGGTGCTGAAGCTGAAGAAATTCGATGAGGTTAAGCCATACGTCCTTGTAACAATGGAGAAGTCGACAATCCCACAGGAGTATGAGGAGAGGGATTCCCCGGTCTGCTTCAGGGTTGCAGGCATCCTTGCAGGAGGTTCAGAGGCGGTGTTCATGGTACCTATGAAGTGCAAGGAAAAGAAATGCATGTCGATGGGAGATTCGCACTGCGAGTTTGAGATAATGAGAAGGTGAATAGCTTGAGAGACATGGTAGAAACCATAAAGTTAGAAGAAGGGAAAGTTACCATGTGCGATATGCCTATATTATTTGTTTTCACTAAATCCGTCTACTATATGCAGAAAGAATTGGAAGGAGTGCTAGGTGAGAAGTGGAAGAGAATGATGTATGAATGTGGCAAGAATGATGCGATGATTACTGTATCGGGCTTTTTTACATTGTTCCAGAATGAGGATAAGATAAAAGAACTGTTGCTTGTTGGCAAACCAGACCCCCTGAATAAAGCCGAATCTATGCAGTTCTTTACGGACCAATTCAATAAAATGGGTCTTGGGAGAGTGGAGATGGCAGAAACAGATACCAAAAAACTATCTTTTGTCCTGAGATTCTATTTCAGTCCAGTTGCGCAAGCCTATCTGGAACATGAGAAAAGCACTGAACCAGTATGCCACTATTTCTCGGGTTTGTGGTCCGGGGCATCTTCAACTTTCTATCCGGGTCTAGAAGCTTTTGAAAAGAAGTGCATGTCACGAGGAGACCCCTACTGTGAGTTTGAAGTAAAAATGAGGCGATGATATGAAACACATGATAGACACTCTCAAAATTGAGGAAGGGAAAGTTTTGATGAACGGAGTGCCCTTCACCTTTACCATGACAAAGTCTATTTACTATACACAAAAAGAGTTCGAAAAGATAATCGGGGAGAAATGGAAGAGGCTCTTTTACGAGCGTGGCAGAATTGATGCAGTTGCTACCGTTGCCGGCTTCCTTGGAATGTTCCATAATGCTCCAGAAATAAATAAATTGCTTGCAGATAGACTAGAAGGCGTGCGATTCAGCATGAACGAATACAACAAGATGGGGTTGGGAAGGGCAGAGATGATAAAGGCAGATCCTGAAAAACCACTCTTCGTCTTCAGATACTACTTCAGCCCGGGTGCAGTCGCATACATAGAGCATGAGAAATCAAAAGAGCCGGTCTGCTACCATTTTGCAGGCATATGCGCTGGCGCGGTCTCAATTTTCTACCCCGGCATTGAAGCGACTGAAATTAAATGCATAGCCATGGGCGATCCTTACTGCGAGTTTGTCGCTAGCATTCTGAAGAGGTGATGAGATGAAACATATGGTAGAAACGATGAAACTCGAAGAAGGGAAGGTGACAATGTGCAACCTTCCACTTACATTCACTTTTACCAAGTCAGTCTATTATATGCAAACAGAGTTAGAGAAGACATTAGGAGATAAATGGAAGAAGATAGCGTATGAGTGCGGAAAAATTGATGGGGCCGTGTGTAATTCCAATTTTGCTGCAATGTTTCATAATGATCCTGATTTGATAAAACTAATCTCTGATAAATCGCAGGGTTTTAACTTCTGTGTGACTGAATATAATAGAATGGGTAAAGGTAAACTAGAGGCCGTAAAGGCCGATACAGAAAAATTCTCTTTTATTCTAAGAATGTATTTTAGTCCCATCGCCTTGGCGTATCTGGAACATGAGAAGACAACAGAACCCGTATGTTACCATATCGCTGGGATATTTGTTGGAGCAGGAAATATATTTTACCCTGGAATAGAGGCTGTTGAGACGAAGTGTCTGGCTAAAGGAGATCCGTATTGTGAATTTGTGATTGAAATACCAAAGAAGTGATTGTATGAAGCATATGGTTGAACTAATGAAACTTAGTGAAGGAAAAATTACTCTATGCGATTTACCGATAATATTCACCTTTACAAAATCAATGTATTATATTCAAAAAGAGCTTGAAAAAGTGGCAGGAGAATCATGGAAGAAAATACTCTATGAATGTGGCAAGATCGATGGCATAGGCTGTAATTCGAACTACGTAGGCATCTTTCACAATGATCCAGATTTTCAAAAACTTGCATCTGATAAATTTGGTGCTTTTAGTTTCTGCGTTGATGAGTTCAACAGGCTTGGAAAAGGACGGTTAGAGATAGTAACTGCAAATAAGGAGAAACCGCTCTTTATATTGCGGTATTATTTCAGTCCCATAGCATTAGCTTATCTAGAACATGGCGGAGCTGCTGAACCGATTTGTTACCATTTTGCCGGAGTATTCTCTGGAGCCGCTAATATAGTCTACCCAGGCATAGAAGTAGTTGAGACTAAATGCCTCGCGACGGGTGATCCTTACTGTGAGTTTATATTCGAAATACCAACAAAATAGGTGATTCTTTGGTCAAGAAATTCGGGAATGACATCATCTTCGATGATGGCAAAAGTATCGTTGCAGGTCAAAGAGGACTTCTTCTCAGCATCAAAAACATTGTCAACCAACAGAAAGAAATAGAAAGAGTGGTGGGACAAAAGTGGGGCTATGTGATATACGAAGCGGAGAGAAAAGCTATCCAAGAGGCCGTCCCGCAGATTATAAGTATTAAAAAAATTGACACACTACTTAAGAATTCTGAATTTAGTAAGAAGGCGATGGTTCAGAGCCTAATAGATATATTCAATCAAACAGGTTTGGGATTACTAAAACTTAAAACATTTGATGAAAGGAGGTTACGATTTGAGGTTGCTGTAGAAAACTCTCCCATTCCAGAAGAATACGAGAAGAGAGATACGCCGGTTTGTTTTCATCTTGCGGGAATATTTGCAGGTGCTGCAGAAGCCATTTTTATGATGCCCATGGCATGTAAAGAAGTTAAATGTGCTAGTATGGGTGATTCATCTTGCAAATTTGAAATAACGAAGAGGTGATTAAATGGTGGACCTTGTTGATACATTAGCTCTTAACAAAGGAAGGATGTCGCTATCCACAGTTCCATTTGCTATATTCCTCACTAAATCAATTTACTATATGCAAGAAGAACTTAAAAAGCATACTGGAGATTCTTGGAAAAAAATATTGTACGATAGTGGAAAAACCGATGCGTTTGTTGCTAACACGAGTTATCTGCACATATGCGCGGAAGATCAAACTTTAAAAAATCTATTGACTGACAATAAAAAAGCCATATATTTCCTAGAACAGCAATATAACAAGATTGGAAAGGGCATAATAAAAGTAGAATATAACCTCAAACAAGACAGCATAGTACTACTGCAATATAGCCCGATAGCATTAGAGTACGTCGAGCATGGCGGAAGTAAAGAGCCACAATGCTACTATTTTGCAGGTGTCTATGCAGGATCTATGTCCATATTCCACCCCGGAGCAGAAGCTAAAGAAACCAAATGCATGGCGAAAGGCGATCCGTACTGTGAGTTCATAGTAAACCTACAAAGAAAATGAAAACAAGCAAATTTATTTATACCCTCCTACCATACTTTAAACGACCAGTATGCCTGAAGAAACAATGTTGAGTGTTTTAGAGGATCTATTAAGAGAAGAAGATATATTGGCTGTAATGCTAGCTAGAAAAAATGAAGTTTCAATTACTCCTCCCCCCAACAAATTCAAATTACACGATCCATCTATTTTTGGGCTTTTACAATCAACAATGAACGATTTTTTTACAGTTATAGAAAAATTGGCTGGACAGGGATTAGATAAAGTCTATTTCGAACTTGGGGACTATGAAGTTATGTTCTTTTTGATATCAGGAGATACTGCTCTAGTAGCAATACTTCCCGCTTTAGCTAATAAAGGTCTTTTGGAAGTAGAGATGGAGAACACTCGAAGAACTATTAAAAAATTAATTGGTCGATAAGATGGTTTTCAAGGCGACTGTAGTCCTGAGCCGTAAATGGGATGCTAGCGAAGCAGGTGAAGAAATAGGAAAACAAATTAATGAAGTAATTAAGGATAAGCCCAGCTTCGTATTACTATTCTCAACTATCCATTATGAAAAATATGGTGGTTTCAAAAAATTTTTGGATGCTGTTAATACAAATCTACCTTCAGGTACCCCAATTTTGGGAGGAACAGTCGCAGGATTCATTAATAAATACGGAGCCTATACACGAGGAGCCACTGCTTTAGCAGTATATTCTAATGAAATGGATATCGCTATTGGAGTTGGACATGATACCAAAAAAAATCCTAATAAAGCTGCAGAGACTTGCGCGAGAATGATAAAAAAAGGACTTGCTACAAGCAGATACCGAAATAAATTACTCTTTGAGATTGTTTCAGGGGGTAGAATACCTCCATTCCCCGGAATGGGGAGGAGAAGGGTTGTAACATCCGGTCTAGTCAGTAAAATAGCAACTGCTTTGACTGATTTTTCTTTAAATGTGCTACAATATGGTGTCGGTAGAGAAGAAGAGGTTCTAAGTTCCTTGTCCAACCAGCTTCCCGATTATACAATACTCGGTGGTTCTTCAATGGACAATAATACTATGTTAGAAAACTATCAGTTTTTTGGCAATGATTTTTATAAAAATTCAATAGTGGCTGTTGGAATAAGTACAGATCAGGAAATAAATCTAAACACAACATATGGTTTTAAAGAAACAGGTATAAAAATAAAAATAACTAAGAAGAGATGGAATATTATTCACGAAATAGATGGACTACCAGCTTTAGACGCTTTCTTAAAACTAATCTCCTGGCCTTATGACTTCATAGACGAAAGAATATATAGAAAAACGTTCTCTATTCCTCTAGGTTACAGAAAAGACAACATTTTATTCCCAAATGTTATTGGTGGATTTCTGGGCAAAGATATACTATGCGGTTATAAAATAGAATCTAATGAGCTTGATTTGCTGTCTGCATCTGGAAAGAGCTTAGTGAATGCAGTAGATGAAAATCTAAAAGAATTTGAGAATAAAAATAATAAGATTGCAATAATTGTTGAATGTGGCATTAGGTTAGAGGCGATAGGTGCAAACATTTTTATTACGCGAGACAAACTCCTCAATTTTTTTGGAGAAACTCCATTCATTTTAATATATACCGCCGGTGAAGATGCATATAGCCTAAAAAAAGGAAAACGACACGTTAATGGCAGTTTTAATGTCGTAACAATATCCAACCCTGATTAATAATCAATTATTTATACAAACCGCATCCAATTTTTTCCGTACTCTTTCAAACTTTAATACATTTGTTTTATACCTCTCCCTTCTAGTCTTATTTCTGATGACCATGCTGGTCAATGCGACTTTTTGTTCGGCCTGCGGCTCCGGCGGATTAGTAACAATCAAAATATTAAAGATGGCATATCTACTTCCCCCAATCTAGCCCCAACAGCTAAGTCTAACATACTACCACCCGATATTCGAAATTTCATAGGCTTTGTAAATATCAGCATATTCTCTATAAAATAATCTTGAGATAAAATAACTACGAATTCCATATCCACCAGCAAATGGTTTTATATGACGATTTAACTCTTGATTATTCATTCTACTCAGTCTCTCAAACGCTTTATTAAATAGTGGCGATGCATAATAAGACAGAACCCACCGTTTTTCATACCTATCTAGATTTCTCTCAATAACTGCTTCAGCCGCCATTTTGGCTGCATTCATACCGGATCGAATACCACCTTTAGTTAGTGCATTTGTTTGACATGCCGCATCGCCAACTAAAAGTATTCTTCCATTAATAAACCTATCTACCCCGCCGTAGCCTATTACTCTAGTCTGCTTGGTTAGAAATTTACCAGCATATGCCAAATTCTTAAGTAACGGAAAACCAATTTTTTTCGTACACCCATTTGGAAATACCCAGCTATAATCACCTTTATATTTTTCATCATAGTAGAAAAATAAAGTATCATGTATGGGCTCTTCATCCACTATATACTGAATAACTGGAGTAATTCTGCCCCCCCAGATCCCAAGCGTTTTTCTAAACATCGAATTTGCACCATCCGCAGCTACAACATAATCAAATCTTCTTACAGTACCCTTAGAGAATTTAACAACAACTTTATTCCTGTTCTGCGAAAAATCCGAAATATTTTCTACTTTAAAATCCCCACCAATCTTCTCGTACCAGCTAATAATATTCTCTAAAAACCGAGGTCTATTGAGTACATAACCGTTTGTCTTCATTGTATTCTCGATTTTACCGGGCCAAAGATCTTTGAGATATCTTATTCTCTCAACAATAGCAGTCGGTTTTATCGGTTTTATATCATTAAAACAATCCTCACTTATGACCTCACCGCAAATACTATGATAAATATCAAACTTATCTTTGGTTAATCTCTCAACAAGGGTAACATTCAACTCATCATCTTTATCAAAATATTTCAAGAAAAAAGCAGCAGCGCATCCAGCAGGTCCAGCTCCAACAACCAGCACATCACACTTCATTGTCATGTAGCACCTATTTACTCAACTAATATTTAAATTGGCGGTACAAAGATATATACCCCTATAACATCAGTAAAATAAGTTATTACGGGCAGGGATTTGCGTGACTAACTGCATAATTGCAGGAGGAGGACTGGCGGGTCTAGCTGCGGCTTATACTATACAGAATAGCAAGAATGACATCTCATTATTAGAAGCCGAAAATAGAGTCGGAGGTAGGATACTCACCATACCCTATCACGGTAGATTCATGGATTTAGGTGCTCAGTTCTACTGCAAGGGAAATCATAAATTTTGGAATCTCGCAGCTGCAATTGGCTGTTCAACTCCGAAGATCATCAAAGGTCTCATCCCAAATATCTATCATCAAAATCGTAGACTTCTGTTAACACCAAAGAGTATCCTGCTGAACACCTCACTTAAAGAAAAGATAGAACTATCAAAACTACTCTATAAGTTAAATCGATTTGATTATAATTCCGATCTTAATATAGACAATGACATTACCTTTAGTGAGTGGTACTATAACCACATTGGCAATGAAATGCTATGGCTTTGCGATACCCTCCTACATGGTGTTTGCTTCTCACACTCCAATAAAATATCAGCCGGTTATGCATTTAGAATCCTCAAGGCCATGTTAGCAGATAAAATTTATACCTTCAATAGAGGACTGGGCGAGATAAATACAAAACTCGAGAATTTTTTAAATAGTAGAAAAAACGTACATCTTATCTTGAAAGCGGATATAAAACAAATAAATGTAGAGAATGACAATGTATCTGACTGCACCTATGAATTTCAAGATAATTTAGTTAATGCAAAGACAAACAAATTAATTTCAACTATACCTGCTCCAATTCTGTACAAAGTATTAAACCAAAAGATAAAACCACTAAGTGAAATCGAATATAGCCCTACTATATATCTTCTGCTCCTCTATGATAAATATATGCAAGGAGACTTAGACCTCTTCTTCACTGACCCGAAATTTCCTATAAGCGGAACTGCAAATGAGATGCATAAATTTCAAGGTAGCAACTTGGGTGCATTAGGCGTTCTGTTCCCAGATTGTGGAAAAATTATCAACAAGACAAATGACCAAATAACTAACCTAGCTATCGATCTACTTTCAGATAAATTACCTCTTAATGAAAAACACATCACAGGAAGCATGGTTCTACGTTGGCATTACAGTATGCCTGTACCATCACCGCAATTTTTCATTAATCAAAACAAAATAAAAAATCATGGAATTGGTGGTTTGTATGTATGTGGTGATTTTATGAGTATGCCAAGTCTAGAAGGAGCAATGTTAAGTGTGCATGACTCGCTTAATTTAAAATAATACGCCGTAAAATTTTCAAAAAAGTTTTTAGTGTTAGTATAAATTTTTTAACAAACATCTTTCCAATCTCCCCAACAACCAGCACATCACAGTCCATTCGAGCCACCATTAAACATCCCATTTGACTCTTCAGTATTCACCTGCCTCACAACTATTTCGTCAGGAGTGTCCATCACTATAAACTCATACATACTTCTTATAATTCTGTTGGCGTACCCCCCGACCAGATGGTAGAATAGGTCAAACATCAGGAATGCCAGGAAGTATATAGGTGCAAATACTCCGAAGGCTACAAGAAGTAACATCACGGCCTGCATGCTGAACCTGAAGTGGAAGAAAGTTTTCCAGAATCTGGAGTTTATGAGCCCCAAATCGGACTGGTTGTTCCCAATCTCATCAATCACTCCGCCAAAAATCAATGCGGCTATGGGAAGCCAGTTCAGCACTACGGAATTTGCCAAGAATATCGGAATTGCAAATGCAACTACCGTGGCAACCATGAAAACAGAGGTGTCTATCTTCCTAGTCACTGCCACTCCTACAATAACTGCGATTCCTATGGAGGATGAAGTAGCATCAGTTGCCATGACGTACCCGCCGAGTAGCCCGCAGATTAATCCCAGTATCGCTGCAACTCTCTTATCAAACACTCCCTCATCGTAAACACAATCAATGTACTTCAAACCCGCACCGAGGAAAGCAAAGCTGGCAAGCAGAAACCAATACTCCATTTACATCACATCTGGTCGCAGCTTAAATTAACTTCGGAGGAGCTATTTATACTTATCCTCCAGTCACCCTGAAACCATTAGTAACCTTCTTCACAAGCTTGTGGAAAACATAACCCCTATACTTCAGCTCAAGAAACAGCTGCACTGAATTGTCGCTCCTAATTATGTCAAATATCTTCACCTTGCTTCTGAAAGGAGCGAGCAGCACATCCACATCAACACGATACCCCCTTTCCCCGCCAGAAATTGTAATCATGCCTATTCCCTTCTGTATGTAGAACTTCACATCCCCCGTTGCAATTTTATCCAGTATAGCTATAGCTCTATCGCAATCTGTCTCCTTCACATAAAACTTCAGCTGCTCTTTCTCAAGCATTATACCGTATATGTTTATCCCGCCCTTCCCCAGATAGCCCAGCACGTTAATTAGTATCTTATGGCTCTTCGGGCTCCCTTTCACAATCACATTCGCAAGGGGGTGCTTCAGCATCTTCAGTTCCATACCTAATATTCTCTAATAATAAGTATATAAAAATAACAGAAAGAACGAGCCTACTTCTCCACCACTATTCCCTTCGGCCCAATGCTCATCGTCCTGGCGAGGAAATCATGCTTCGTCAACCTCATCTTCTCAACAACCATCGTCCTCTTGCCCAAAGCTTCAATCTTCGCCATCTTCACTACTCCATCAACCAGGTATTCGCATGTCTCCTTGGCGCTCTCAAACGTCCTCTCCTCGTAGATATACATCACCGTGCTTGTATCCGCCTCCCTCAGCCTCCTTATGAATCTTGTAGTCAATGCCCTCAGCAGCATGTCCTCGGATATGGGCATCCCGCCGACCTTCTTCAGAGCCTCGAATATCTGGTCATTCACAAACTCCTCCCTGCTCAGTGGAAGCTTGCTCAGGAATGATGTGAGGGAGTCAACCACAACTCTGGCGGGCTTGAACGTCTTTATATCAGAAACAATCATCCCCTCCATGTCAGGCTCTCGGGTTATATCATAGTTCTTGAATTCCACAGGAAGACTCTTGAAATCCCAACCAAATAATTCGGCCTGCTGCGTGAGGCTCTCCTCCCCCTGTGTGAAGCTGATGTACGTCCCCTTGTCCTTGTACTGCTTTGCCCCGTTGTACAAATACTGCAAGCCCAGAATGGTTTTCAAAGTACCTGGAGAACCTTTCACAAGTATTGCGGCACCCTCAGGAAAACCGCCCTCAATTATCTTATCCAATTCCTCAATGCCAGTCGGAATCCTCTTGATCGCCATTTCCCCACCTCATTAATGAGAGAGATTAGAGTGTGTGAGTATTTATACTTTTTGTATTGATGAGAAAAAATAGCGGGGCGTGGATTTGAACCACGGATCTCTGGGTTTCCCACGAAGGAGATATGAGCCCAGCGGGCACTCCATACTACCCTACCCCGCTGCGGACTATATTCTACTTCTCAACATTTAAAAACTCAACTATGGGCTCGACGTTCAAACCCAGCTCCAGCTTCCTTATCTTCTTCAAATCAGCCCACATTGCTATGCTGTGCTCTACTCCAAACTTCACCTTCCTCCCCCCCATTCCCTCAAATACAATGTAAACAGAGTGTTTTGTAATCTTCCCCTTCTTGTAAACCCTAGAGCTTGTGCAGAGCAGTTTCAACCCCTTTATTTTCAGGCCAGTCTCCTCCAGCACCTCCCTCCTCACAGCTTTTTCAGGAGATTCGCCCCACTCCACCCCTCCACCTGGAAACTCCCATACTTTTGGCTCTCTTCTCTTCATTACAAGAATTCTCCTTTTGGAATCCCTCACAACTGCGTATACATTAAGCTCCTGCACTTTGCCCCTCATGGAATCAACCTCTTGTGTGAGTCTCATCATTCTCCTAAAAGCAGCACTCTTGCTTCCAAGATGCTTTTCAATCCTCGCTATTTTATTATTATCTGAAAACTTGTCTGCATAACAGACAATCTTCTCCTCAAGCGTTTCAGGGATGAAATCCCTTGCAGGCAACCCCATCAACTCTGCCTCTTCCCTACTTATCCCCCCAAGGACATGCCTCTCCACAACTCTTGCAACCTTCTCACGCTCACCTTCTTTTCTTAATATCCTTCCACCGAAATACCCATGCTCCAGCCCATGGGTGACGCTTCTCCCAACATCATGAAGCAATGCCGCCCTCTCAACAAGCTCCACATCAACCTCAAACCCATTCCTCCTCAGCTCGCATGCAATTTCAAGAGCAATTTTTGCAACTTTTTTTGAATGAGCAACAACATTCTTAGGCAGTTTGTACTTCAAAAGCAGATTCATGTTGTAATTATGCAACAAAACCTATTTAGGCATTACTTTTTTCTCAACAAAAATTAGAGGGGCGCCGCAGTCCAGGCACTTGAATCTGTTCTCAAACGCAACCTCAAAAGGAATCATGACGCCTTCACCCTTCTTGCAGGAAGAGCAGGTGTAGAAATCAAAGCTCTCCTCCCCCCTCCGACAACAGCAACTTCTTTCTTTCTCTCAAGAATTTTATTAATGTCGCCAAGGGAAAGCCTCCAGATGTAGGAATACCAGCCGCTCTCCTTATCCCTTGTTCGCTCATACGAGGTAAGTCCATAGGAATGCAGCTTGTTCAGGACTGCCCTAACCTCGCTGACCTTTATCTTGCATGAGCCGGCCAAATCCTCATCGCTGAGGGGCTCCTCCAATGCTACAGCAACAGCAAGCGCCTTCTCCCCGGCAATCTCCATAATCAGGTTCCTCACATGCTCGTCTGCCAGCTTCACTGAAATAGTGCTTCTCCTAGCCTTGCTTTTCTTTCTAACCGGTCTCACCATTTTCACTACTTTTCTGACAGCGTTTCTTGCTATTCTCTTAGTAACTCTTATAGTGTGTTTCCTTGCAACCGCCACCTTTTTCCTTAAAGCTGGCTTTCTGACTCTGGAGCGCACTTTGCGCTTCCTCATCTTCATGGTATAATTATGGAAGTAAGAATATATATCCTTAACGCTATTACTCGCTGAAATTAGCCTTTTTCTCTTCAGTAAGCTTCCCATGCGCCTGGGGAACTATCCTCACTTCCGCTCCAGGAAACCTCTTTTCAAGCTCTTTTCCCTCAAACAGCCTGTCAAGAAAGACAGCCAGTGCAGCAACCTCTGAGTGCGGCTGCCCGGAAACAGATATGTTGAAATCAGCGTTCCTGTACACCTCGGAAGGCACCTTCTCAGCGCCCACAATAATGAGCAAATCCTTCTCTTTCTTCAAAATATCTATCTTGTCATTCAAAGGTTCCCCATACATGGTGAGATGCGCAGTTTTACCCTTCCAGCTCTTCATAACAGCACGCCAGTCCCTCCTGTACTCTGCCTCGAACTTCCCACCCCACTTTTTCACAACACCATCAATGCTTCTTATAATGGATTCATCCCTTTCTCCTGAGAGGAATACCTTGTCAGCACCCAGCGCTCGGGCTGCCAGGCAGATGTGCGTCGTTATTCTGACATCCCTCCCTACTCTGTGCCCCAGTCGTAAAACAGCAATCATAGACAACTTTTATATTCTCTTAGCTCTTAAATATTACCTCACGGGCCCGTAGCTCAGCTTGGCCAGAGCGGTTGGCTCTTAACCAATAGGTCGCGCGTTCAAATCGCGCCGGGCCCGCTTTCATTTACAGGAGGTGGTTCCGTGGAGATTACTTTTCTTGGGACAAGAGGCTGGTATCCTAAAAAAGGTCAGACTGCCTGCGTACTAGTGGAAACAAAAGGGGGAAACTACCTGCTTGATGCCGGAACTGGCGTGTACTGGGTGGATGATTTTGCGGATTTCAGAAAACCGATGTGCGTTCTGCTCTCCCACTTCCACCTTGACCACATTCTTGGCATAACTGCCTTCCAAAAAATAATGAAGGGGAAAGAGCTCACAATATACGGGGAAAAGGGAGTGAAGAAGGCGGTGGACAGGATAATGCGGAAGCCGATATACCCATACTACTTCGATTCCCCGCTCTTCAATGTGCAAGTGGGGTTCAAGGAGCTGAAGAGGGAGCAGAGAATCTTCGACTCTGTTGTAAAAACCGCGCACCTCTCCCATGCCGACCCGGTGATTGGGATTAGAATTGAGAACAACTGGAGGAGCTTCGTTTATGCGACAGACACATTGCCCTGCAAGGCAACAGTGAAACTTGCAAGGAACTGTGATGTGCTTGTGCATGAGACATACTTCTCAGATGAGGATTTGAAAGGAGTGAAGATAAACACAGGCCACTCCTCACCCAAGGGAGCTGCGAGAATTGCTCGTGAGGCCGGGGCAAAGGGACTGTTCCTCTTCCACTTCAACCCCGAGTATGATGAGGCAACAATCTCGGGCATGGTGGAGAGCGCGAGGGAAGTTTTTAAGAACACCTTCGCATCAAAAGATTTTCTGAAGCTGAAGCTGTGATTGCATGGAAAAGGAGCCTAGGCACTGGGTTGAAACCTTAAGCGATTTAATTATTGCAGAGAAGGAGGAGCCGTTTGTAATAACTTCAGGAATAACAACCAGTGGGAGCCTGCATGTGGGGACACTATGCGAGTTCCTCTTCTCCTCAGCAATAGAGAAATACCTGCGGAGCAAGGGGTACAGGACAGAGTTCCACTTCATTGCAGACATATTCGATGCATTTGATTCAGTGCCTCTCAATTTAATGAGATATGAGAAGGAGCTCACCCCTCACCTGGGGAAGCCTCTCTGCAACGTGCCAGACCCTGAGGGATGCCATGAATCCTACGGGGAGCATTTCTTCTCAGAGGCAATTGAAGTGATGAATGCACTTAACGTGCACCCAAAGCTTGAGAGGGCAAATGCACTGTACTCAGGAGGAAAGTTTGATTCTATTGCGAAATTCTTCCTGCAGCATCATGAGGAGGCGAAGAGAGTTGTCTCGCAATCTTCTTTGAAGCAGGAGCTTCCTGCGGAATGGAATGCACTGATGCCAGTATGCCAGAACTGCGGGAGGATTGCCACGACTCTTGTAACTGAGTTTGATGAGAATTCATACTCATACAAGGATGTGAAGGATGTCAAATACACAAAAGGATGCGGGTATGAAGGAGAGAACAAGCTTTCAGAGCACCACTACAAATTAACATGGAGGCTGCACTGGCCTTCGTGGATGGAGGTGTTCCGCACTTCTGTTGAAGGGGCAGGAGTGGACCACCACACACGAGGAGGTTCGTGGGATACTGTGCTTGCCGTATACAAACAGCTCTTTGAGAAGGAGCCGCCAATTGGCTACAAGTTCGGCTTCATCCTCCTGAAAGGGAAGAAATACTCCAAGTCAAAGGGCATAGGGCTAGGAGTGACAGACATACTCCAGCTCATTCCGCCGGAGCTGATAAAATATTCTCTTTTCAGGCCGGACATACAGGAGAACAAGGATATTGACCCGACAGGCTACAATCTGATGCGTTTGTTTGATGATTATGCACATGCTTCAACGGTAGACCTTTCAAGCAAGGAGCTCAGCAGGGCTGACAGGAAGAAGGCAATTGCATTCTCGCTCTCAACAGACAGAATGAGGTGGAAGGCATCCTTTGCCGACATACTCATGTACAAGCAGCTCTACGGAAACTGGGAGAAAGTGGGAGAGATGCTCCGCGACTCGGAGGGAGTTACATACCTGAAGCCATACGTTGAGAAGTGGATTGCAGAGGAGTTTGCGCCTGAGGAGTACAGCTTCTCATTCCAGCCAACAAGGCAGGAGGACATGGAACTGCTGAAGGGGTTTGCAAGCAGACTCCGGGAGGGAATGGGTGCGTTGGAAATACACAACCTTGTTTTTGAGTTTGCCAGGGACAACAATATGAAGCCAGAGGAGCTCTTCACCCAGCTCTACAAAGCTTTATTGAACAAGGAGAAAGGCCCCAGGATGGGTAAGCTTATAGAGGCTATTGGAGTAAGTAAAGTAAAGGAGACTTTAGAGGCGATGTGAGTGAATATAATGGAATACATTGCATTGCGCGGCTCTGAAGTTGACAGGGAGATTGAGAAAGTCATCCCCAAAAACAGGGAGCCAAAGGGAGTCTACGGGGTGATATGGGACTTGCTTGCAAGAGGGGGGAAGAGGTTCAGGCCCGTCATGTGCATGCTCTCCTGCGAGGCTGTTGGAGGGGATTCCAAGAAACTCCTTCCCATTGAGGCTTCCATAGAAATGTTCCACAACTTCACCCTTTCTCACGATGACATTGAAGATGATTCTGAGATGAGGAGGGGCAAGCCCTGCCTTCATAAAATATACGGAATACCGCTTGCAATAAATGCAGGCGACGGTCTCTTTGCAATGGTATGGGAAACTTCCCTTCTTCTAGAGATGCCTCCGAAAAAGATAGTTGAGGCACAGAGGATTCTTGCGAATGCATTCAGGAGGGTGCTTGAGGGACAGGGAATGGAGATAGACTGGTACAGGACAAACAGGTGGGATATCAGTGAGGAAGATTATGCTAATATGGTTGCCGGTAAGACTGGGGCGCTCATTGCAGCTTCTTGCGAGGTTGGCGCATTCCTAGGAGGAGGGAAGAAGAGGCAGAGGAAGGCGGTGAAGGAGTTCGGCAATGCAGTTGGCATAGCATTCCAGATTCAGGATGACATCCTGAACATAATAGGGAAAGAGGAGACGTACGGAAAAGAAATTGGAGGGGACATAAGCGAGGGGAAGAGAACCCTCATGGTCATACACACCCTGGAAAAAGCCTCACCCGAAGACAAGAAAAGTCTCACCTCCATTCTTGATGAGAAGACTAAGGATAGGCAGAAAATCAGCGAGGCAATTGAGATATTGAAGAAATACAGCTCCCATGAGTATGCAAGGAAGCATGCTGAGAAGCTCATTGTGAAGGCAAAAAAAGGGCTGGAGAAGCTGCCCCAGACAGAGGCAAGGCAGAAGCTGCTGGAGCTTGCTGACTTCTTCATAAACAGGGAATTCTAGCTCTTTATTATTTTTGCAAACTTATCAAAGAGGTACTTGGAATCAAGCGGCCCTGGGCCAGCTTCGGGATGATACTGAACTGAGAATACAGGAAGCTCTTTGTGCCTAATCCCTTCAACTGTTAAATCATTACAGTTCCTATGTGTCACAATGAATTCCTTCGGCAGGCTTTTCTCATCAACTGCATACCCATGGTTCTGGCTTGTTATGTAAATTCTGCCGCTCTCCAAATCCTTTACAGGATGGTTTCCTCCCCTATGACCGAACTTCAACTTGAATGTCCTTCCCCCAACTGCATGCGCAATTACCTGGTGCCCCAGGCAGATTCCAAAAATGGGAAGCTTGTGCATAAGCTCCCTTGCAGTTTTCGCAACATAAGTAAGCAGCGCAGGGTCTCCGGGCCCGTTGGAGATTATAACTCCGTCAGGCTTTATTGAAAGAATCTTTTCTGCGCTTGTTCTTGCAGGAACGCTGAAAATCGAAACGTTTCTTTTTATAATCTCTCTCACTATGCTCATCTTCACCCCACAATCAATCAAAACCACCTTATGCTTCCCGTCTGCCAGATACTTTTTCCCTTTTTTTGTTGTCACAGTATCAACAAAGTCGATTTTTGAGTAATCAAGCTTCCTCGCCTTGCCCAGCAGCTCCTCCTCATCAGGCTTCTTTCTTGAATAGACTGAAAGGCATGCGGGCATAACCCCCAACTCCCTGATTTTCCTGACAATTGCCCTTGTATCCACATCATAAATACCAGGAATGCCAAACCTTTTCAGGAACCCATCCAGAGTTTCCTTTGACTTCATGTGGAAAGACTTATTGCAAACCTCCCTCACAACAAAGCCGCTTACCTGAACCTTGTCAGACTCAAAATCCTCCAAATTCACCCCATAGTTGCCAATCAATGGGTATGTGGCAGTGAGAATCTGCCCTGCGTAAGAGGGGTCTGTCAATGTTTCTTGGTAACCACAGAAGCTTGTGTTGAAAACAAGCTCCCCTGTAGAAGTGGCTTCTGCCCCGAAGCCTTTCCCTGGGAAAACCGAACCATCGCGCAGCACAAGCAATGCCTTAGGCATGCCCACCACCCTTCAGGATTTTCATATAATAACCAAGTGGCTCAATTGTCAGGTTGCTCTCTTTTACGCATTTTATTGCCTCAGCTATACCGAATGCCGCTTCTATGCTCGTTATGCAGGGAACATTCGCCTCAAGAGCAGACCTCCTTATCTTGAACCCATCGCTCAACGAATCCTTCCCTTTCTTAGGGGTGTTTATTACCAAGTCCACTTCCCCCCCGAGGATTTTCGTCCTTATATTGGGCTCCCCCTCGCTGACCTTCTTCACCACTCCAACAGGGATGCCTCTCCCAACTGCTTTTGAGGTTCCCTCTGTTGCGAGTATCTCAAATCCGAGCATGCTGAACTTTCTCGCCAAATTCCTGGCATGCTTTCTGTCGTCAGGCCTCAGGCTTATCGCAACCCTCCCTCCTGTATGGACATCAAGGTTTGCCCCAAGCAGTGCTTTGTAGTATGCCCTCCCGAAATCCTTGTCTATGCCCATGCTCTCCCCGGTGCTCTTCATTTCAGGCCCTAGCACGAAGTCAGTGCCGTGCAGCTTCAGGAAGGGGAAAACAACGCTCTTGACTGCAAAGTAGGGCAGCTTTGGAGTGTCTTTCACGTACTCGTCAAGCTCATGCCCCAGGGCAATTTTTGTTGCAATCTTGGCAAGAGGGATGCCTGTTGCCTTGCTGAGGTAGGGAATGGTTCTGCTGGCTCTGGGATTTGCCTCGATGACAAACACCTTGTTTTTCTGTACTGCGAACTGTATGTTTATGGCGCCAATGTTATGCAGCGCAGAGGCAATCCTTCCTGAGTAGCTAACAAGCTTCTTCTGAATCTCTTTGCTGAGGTTTACCGGGGGAGTCACGCAGCTGGCATCCCCCGAGTGAACTCCTGCTTTTTCAATATGCTCCATTATCCCTCCAATGAACAGCCTCTTCCTATCCGAAACCCCATCAACCTCGCACTCTATAGCATCCTCAACATACCTATCAATGAGAACAGGCCTCTTCTCAGATACATCAACCGCCTCATGAATATATCTGTTCAGCTCCTCCGCGCTATACACTATCTGCATGCCCCTTCCTGCGATGACATAGCTCGGTCTGACAACAACTGGGTAGCCCACTCTCTCAGCAACTTCAAATGCATCCTCAAAGCTCATTGCACTTCCATTCTCAGGCTGCGGTATGCGGAGTTCATTCAGGAGCTTCCTGAACCTCTCCCTGTCCTCTGCTATGTCTATTCCCTCAATTCCAGTCCCCAGAATTTTTGCACCTTCCTCTGCAAGAGGCATTGCCAGGTTGATGCTTGTCTGCCCCCCGAACTGAACTATCACTCCGTCAGGCTCCTCCCTTTCAATTACATTCATCACATCCTCAAAAGCCAGAGGCTCAAAGTAAAGCTTGTCGCTCGCATCAAAGTCTGTGCTCACAGTTTCGGGGTTGTTGTTTATGATTATTGACTGCACCCCCTCCTCCCTCAATGCAAATGAAGCGTGGCAGCAACAGTAGTCAAATTCAATTCCCTGCCCGATTCTTATTGGCCCACCACCCAGGACAATGACTTTCTTAATTCCCTTGGGGTTCGCCTCATCCTCCTGCTCGTATGTTGAATAGTAATATGGAGTTGAAGCCTCAAACTCCGCAGCGCAGGTGTCAACAATCTTGTAAACAGGCTTTATTCCAGCTTCTTTTCTCCTCCTTCTCACTTCCACTTCCTGCGAGCCTGTTAACTCTCCAATCTGCCTGTCGGAAAACCCGAATTTCTTAGCCTTTGCAAGAAGCTCCGAATTCCCGTAAATTCTCTTTCCCGCCCTCTTAATCTCCTTCTCAATCTCAAAAATATTCTTCATTTTCTCTATGAACCACACATGAATTTTTGACAGCTCGGCAATTTTCTCGGGTTTTACATTCTGCTTTATTGCCGCGTATATTGCAAACAGCCTCATATCCGTGGGGTTCCTTATGTGCTCAATAATTTCCTCCAAGTTTTTGAAACTACTGTCCGACAGGCTCTTCCTCCTTATCTCCCAGCTCCTCACAGCCTTCTGCAAAGCCTCCTCAAAATTCCTCCCTATTGCCATAACTTCTCCAGTGCTCTTCATCTGCGTCCCTATCCTCCTGTCTGCCTCTGGCATCTTGTCAAAAGGCCATCGGGGTATTTTCACAACCACGTAATCCAGCGCAGGCTCAAAGCTTGCAGGAGTCTTCCTTGTTATTGCATTTGGAATCTCATCAAGGGAGTAACCCAAAGCAATTTTCGCAGCAACCCTTGCAATTGGGTAGCCTGTAGCCTTGCTTGCAAGGGCAGAGCTCCTTGAGAGCCGTGGGTTGACTTCAATGACATAGTATTCTCCAGTCTCCTGATTCAATGCAAACTGTATGTTGCAACCTCCCTGAATGTTCAATGCACTGATTATTTTCAAGGAAGCGCTCCTGAGCATCTGGTGGTCGTTATTTGACAGCGTCTGTGAAGGGGCGACCACAATACTCTCTCCAGTGTGAATGCCCATCGGGTCAATATTCTCCATGTTGCATACCGTTATGCAGTTGCCCTTCCCATCCCGCATAACCTCATACTCAAATTCCCCCCATCCGCTTACACTCTCCTCAATGAGCACCTGCCCAATCCTGCTCGCCCTCATCCCAAACCCAACTTTTTCAATCAGTTCATTTTCATCATGCGCAAATCCCCCGCCGGTTCCTCCAAGCGTATAAGCAGGCCTTAGGATGAGGGGGTAGCTGTGGTTTTTTGCAAATTCAACAGCCTCCTCAACACTGTTTGCCGCAATGCTGTCAAGCACAGGCTCATCTATTCTGTGCATAAGGGCAGCAAACTTCCCCCTTTCGGAGGCAGTCTCAATGGCATCCACCCCTGTCCCAAGAACCTCAACCCCGAACTGCTTCAGAAAGCCTCTCTCATAAAGCTGCATTGTCAGGTTCAAGCCAGTCTGACCACCCATTGTACCTATAATACCATCAGGCTTCTCCTTCTCAACAATTTTTGCAAGGATGCCTGGCCTGAGGGGCTCAATGTAAACAACATCTGCAATTTCGTGGTCTGTCTGTATAGTTGCAGGGTTGGAGTTGACTAGAACAACTCTGACTCCCTCCTCTCTCAGGGAGGTGCATGCCTGCGAGCCTGAGTAATCAAATTCGGCTGCCTGACCTATGACAATGGGCCCACTGCCTATCACCAGCACCTTTTTCAATTCATTCCTCTTGGGCATCAACTCACCTTTCAGGCAGTCCCTCCGCTATAAGTCAAATGGCATACGCATTTCAGAAGCAGAAGTCTCTTTTTCCTTGCCTGCAAAAAACCCACCAGAACTTTGTAGACTACTCTTTTTAAACCTTACCCACAAGCCTTTCAATGCAACCTTTAAATTTGAGTTTCTTGCTGTTATTCTCCTCCTTGATGCTCTTCCACTTTGAAGCCAGCATTTTGAGCATGCGCCCATCCCCTGGAGCTCCCATGTGCTTCTTCATGCTAATGTTCAGTTGAGGGTCTGTCACCTCCTCAATCTCATCCACTTCGAGGTGCTTCAACCATTCCCCATTCTTCACAAGCATATATGCATCCCTAAGCGGTATGCCTTTCTTCACAAGCATGGATGTAATATCCGCCGTGAATATCTCTCCTGAACACACTTCTTTCATCTTCTCCTTGTTGAATTTCAAATTGCCAATTAATTCTGTGAAAATCTTCAGAGAGCTCTTGCTGGTTTCAACAGCATCCATCACATCCCCTTTGCTCAGTTGTGCATCCCTGTTATAGCCGCTCACAAGTCCTTTCATGAGGCATGCAAGCTCGCACTGCAGCCCAATCAGATGGGCGGAGTTTGCCCTTATCAGCTCCAGAACATCGGGATTGCTTTTCTGCGGCATTATGCTGCTTCCGCTGCAGAACTCCTGAGGCAATTCTACGAAGCCCAACTCCTCAGATGAAAACATTATGAGGTCACTTGCAATTCTGCTCAAATCCGCCAGCATCACAGAAAGGGAGTTTACTACAATGTGCTCACTCTTTCCTCTGGAGTTTATTGCACAGAGAGTATTCACGCAAGGCTCCTCAAACCCGAGCAACTTGCTCACCAGCTTCCTATCAACTTCAATTATTCCGCCGAAGCCTGCACCAGCTCCCAAGGGGCATTTGTCTATAAGTCCATATACCTTGAGCAAAGCTTCAGCATCGCCCAATAGCATCTCATAGTATGCTGCGAGGTAATGAGCCATTGTTGTGGGCATTGCTTTTCTTGAATGGGTGTAGCCGGGCATTGGAAATTTTGCTTCTGCAGCCTTCTCTCCAATAACCTTGCAGAACTCAAGAACCCATTCAATTACTTCCAGTAGCTCGCTCTTCATATACAACAGCATATCTGTTGCAGCTTGGTCATTTCTCGAGCGTGCCGTATGGATTTTCTTGCCTGCCTTCCCGCATTTTTTACTGAGAAAAAACTCAATGTTGGAATGCACATCCTCCAGCTCTGGCTTCAAATGGAATTTCTTCTTCTTGTCAAGTTCTACAACTTCAAGCAGGCCCTTCTTTATGCAGCTGAATTCCTCCTTGCTAAGAACCCCAATTTTCTTCAGCATGAGTGCATGGGCTAGCGATGCAACAGCATCCCAGTAAACCAACTTGGCATCGAGCACTATATCCTTGCCTGCTGTGAACTCCTCCACCCCTTTGGAAAGCTCACCTCCCCACACCTTCACTTTCTCACCTTGTTTGCAATCACTGTGTTGAGACCCCACAGTTTTATGAATCCTAAAGAGTCTTTCTGGTTGAAGGTTGTCCCCGTATTGTATGTTGCGAGCCCATAGTCATACAAGGCATAATCAGAGCCTCTTGCTATCACCTGTGCATTACCTTTGTATAGCTTCAGCTTCACCCAGCCGGTGACATGCTTCTGGCTCTCCTCCACAAACGCATTCAAAGAGTTCATAAGGGGAGAATACCAAAGACCCTTGTATACGCACTCGCTCCACAATTTGTCCACTACTGGCTTGAATTCATTCTCCTCCTTGGTGTGGACGTACTTCTCCAAATCCGCATGTGCTTTCAGAACCACTGTTGCTGCCGGGCACTCGTAAAGCTCCCTTGACTTCAAACCTATTGTTCTGTCCTCCATGTGGTCTATCACACCCACGCCATTCTTCCCTGCAAGCTCGTTGAGGAACGCCACCATGCCCACCTTGTCGCTCACAGAGCTTCCATTACTCTCAACAGCGCTCAGCTCGCCCTGCTCGAAATGCAACTTCACCTTCTCTGCCTTGTCCGGAGCCTTCTCTGCTGGAACGCACCATTCAAGAGCATCCTCAGGCGCCTCTTCATGGGGCTTCTCCAACACTCCGCACTCAACAGATCTTCCCCACATGTTTGCATCAACAGAGTAGGGAGAGCCCTTGCTGACTGGAAGAGGTATGCCAACCTCCTTAGCGTATTCCATCTCCTCATCCCTCTTCAAATCCCAGTCCCTCACGGGGGCAATTATCTTCAGGTCAGGCTTCAGTGAAAGTGCCGAGATGTCAAATCTCACCTGGTCATTGCCTTTTCCAGTGCACCCATGTGCAACTGCCTGAGCCCCCTCCTTCTCTGCAATCTCAACAAGATGTTTCACTATAAGCGGTCGTCCAAGAGCAGTGGAATTTGGGTACTGCCCTTGGTAGAGAGAATTGGCCTTCACGGCCTTTGTTATGTAACCCTCAACAAACTCTTTCTTTGCATCTATGAAGAAGTGCTTCTTGGCTCCCAGCATATGTGCTTTCTTCTCCATCGCCTTCAAATCCTCCTTCCTGTACTCCTTCTGCCCCAAATCCAGGGTGAGAGTTACCACGTCCGCATCGCACACTTCTTGTAGGAGTTTCACCATTACCGATGTGTCCACCCCTCCGGAGTAGGCAAGGACCACCTTCTCCACGCCGTTATACTGCGAGATGTCAATGCTTTTTTTTATTTTTTCTACAAGGTTCATTCTGTTCACCGGGCAAAGAGTAATGAGAAATGAATTTAAATACCCTCTGTCCTAAATGTAACAAATAAGACAATAAATGCACCAAATGGGACATATATGAAATCCATTGCAAAGCAGGTTGCGAGGCTGCTTGACGCAGACCCCTACATAAAGCAGTCGCTGAAGCTCGGAGTTGCAAACTACTCGGCAATAGCCAAGAAGCTCAGAAGGGAGCACCTCCAGAAAGCCAGTCTTGAGGCGGTGAAGGCGGCAGTGAGAAGATACTCCCTAGAAGAGGAGTCGTTTGACTACATAAAGGATCTGAAGGAAGTCCTGCATGGGACTCGAATAGTCCTGAAAAGCGATATATGTGTGCTGCTGCTCTACCCGGACACTCATCTTGACTTGGATAAAATAACCAAGAAGATAGGGAAGGACTTCTCCATAGTGCGCTCAATCAATGCAATAACAATGATAACTGGGCAGGAACATCTGGAACCGCTGCTGAAGCTAGTGGGAAGGCAGAACATCGTAAAATTCCTCAAGAACCACTTCACACTCACCCTGCAGAGCCCTGAGGGAATTGAGACTGCGCCGGGCTTTGTGGCATTCTTCTCAGAGATACTGGCAAGGAATGGAATAAACATACGGGAGTATTACTCCTGCTACACAGACACTGTTTTTGTGCTTGCCAAGAAGGATGCTCTCAAGGCTTACTCACTTTTTGACAGAGTGCTTGGATGACATCCCATTTAGAGAAGGCATATTAACCTCAGATGAGCAAAAATAAATATGCACGCAGAAGTCTCTGGAAAGGAAGGGCTGAGGGAAAAACTAGTACCTTATGGCCCTAGTGCAACTGACAGAAAAATCATTGATAAGTTGGGAGAATATAGAGCTGAACTGTTCACTGCAATGCTGAAATTTGTAAACCCAGAAGCCAAAGAGCTGAATCTCCTCTACTTTTCATGTGGTAGCGATGTTGCGCACCCGTGGGTCGCCACAAAATTCACCACGGCAACCTTCATTGATAAGCGACCAATGGCAACTGAAATAGTCGGACAAATAAAAGGAATCAATGGAGACCATATAACAACTTCCCCTTCTGGGAATAAGAAAGAAATAGAATTTGAACTGGAAGGCAAAGTGAGAAAAATAACCTCAATCAGAGCTCACATTACTGATGACACTATTAATAAACTTCCAATAGAAAAGGGCGGATATGACGTTTACTTCGAGAAAGCATCAGAGAGCTTATCCGGGGTTAAAGTAATGGCGGCACCTATAAGATGGTTGAAAATTGGAGGCCATTACATATCTGATTCAGAATTTCCGGATTACCTGCTTCCCCTTCTGGGTCTTGAGGAAATAAAACTCGATAAAAAATTTTATAATTACACTATAGATTCTTTTAATATGCATCTCTACCATAAAACAGAGGATAAACCCATGCTTGAAGAAATATTACATTTCAATGAGCTCTTCTCCAATGTTGCTGAAATAAGAAATGGCGCTTTTCATGGAATAAGCGAAAAAGAGCAAGAATACAGAGTCCCAATAAAGGGGACGATACGCGTAATAAAAACAATACCTTTTGAATACTCTCTGAAGGTTTATGAAGAAAAGCTATCTGAATTGAAGCAGGTTTTCGATTCTCTCCCAGAAACTTCAAAGAAGTTGCTTGAACCAATTATAATTAACACTCTATACAAATCAGCTGGCGATATGCCCAAAGTTCTCAATTCCCCAGAAAATTTAGAAAGTCAGTTGGAGAGGTTTAGAGCGAGGAGAAATCTAACACCAGAGACAGAGGAAAGGTATACGAAAAAAATCAAAGAAGCGCGGGAATCCCCAGACAGGCCTACAGCGGAACAACTGGAGAAATTTATAGAAGAAGGAAAAAAAGTCTTCAAGGAAGTCTTCCCGGACTGGGTTTAAGCAGCTCCCTTCTCAGGCTTCTTTTTCTTGTCATCAGTAGTTTTCTTTTCCTCAGGGTTCTCAACCCTCACCAGGGGCAGCTGCATTGGAGGGCTGAGCCTCACTGGTTGCACAACAAATGTGCCATTCACACCGCACGTGTAATTCACAGTGTTGAGCACGAGCTCCGCAAACTCCTCAGGAAGCTTCTTCGACTTCTTCCACATATCCTCAATTTCCTTTGCCTTGTTCTTATCCTCGCTGGCAAAGAGCACTCCGGTCATCTTGAGATGCCCTATCTTGTCCTCATAGTCAGCAGCAAAAGTATATTGGACAGTGACAGCATCCCCCTTCACAGCAACATCATCAATTCCTATGTTTATGCTCAGCCCGTTAACAGTTCCTTCTTTTTCTCTCTTGGCTTCCACATAGACAATCTTTCCACCAGTTATCATTTCTCTCACCTCATATTTCTATTCTGTCCCCGACTTTCATGATTATTGGTTTGACCTTGCTGCTCTCAACCTCCCTAGTAAACTCGCTCAAGTTCTGCCTCACCTTTTCAAATGTGTTATAATGAATAGGTATAATATACCTGCAGTTCAGCTCCTTGGATGCCTTGTAGGCAGAGTAAGTATCCATTGTATAAGTACCCCCAACAGGCAGGAGGGCGTAATCCGCCTTTATGTCAAACATCTCGCCGAACTCGTATGTGTCGCCAGCGTGGTATATGCTCTTCCCCCCCTTCTTTATGATGTAACCCACTGGACAGACAGACTGCGGGTGGACTGCCTTGACAACCTTCACCTCAACTCCCTTGACTACAAACTCGTCCCCAGCAACTGCCTCCATCTTATTGCCGCTTGGAATGCTGAGCTCCCTCAGCACGCAGTTGGGCGCAATCACAAGCGCGCCAGTCTTCCCCACAATCTTCTCTACAGTCTCCTTCTCGAAGTGGTCGGCATGCTCGTGTGTTATGAATATCAAATCTGCTCTGTCAACCTCCTCAGCCTTCAGAGGAGACTTAATGTCACGGTGCATCCTCTTCCCGGTGTTGTCAAGAAACAGGTCTATGTAGATGAGCGTGCCCCCAAGCTCTATCTCAAACCCAGAATGCCCCAGGTACCATATGGAACCCATTCTCTCCCCAATGGTATAACTCATCTCTAAAATTTAAATATACCTACTGTATAACCCTCTTATGCGAAAATTATGCATTCTGCTGGCATTGGCCCTCCTCATGCCCCTTCTCGGGGCTACCTTCTCTGATGTCTCGCTTGTCGTGACTGTGAAAATCAACCTGAATGGTTCTGCCCATGTCTCCGAGAAGGTGACGCTCTCCCTGGACCCAACCTCACAGGACGTGTACAACAGCAGCATCTTCTCAAGACAACTCACCATAATGGACTGGCAGCAGATAACCAACAGCCAGTACCTGCGCCAGCACATCATCACAAGCGTTGCTGCAAGGAATCTGAGAATCGTGCCTGAGGATGTGCGACCCTATACATACGGAAGCCTCTCAACGGCAGATATAAAGCTTGACTACGATATTGACGGGTTTGTCACCATAAACCAAACAGGCCCAAGGACTCTGCTCTATACGCTCGACAGCTCCGCGCTTTCATTCCAGCCCTCCCCAAGCGGGCAGGTGCTCCCCAGGAATAACGAGCTCACCATAATCATACCACCCGACTCCATAGTGACAGGCATCTCGCCAGACCCCACGGAGCCAACTATACAGAAGGATTACTTAGACCAGGTGAGAGGAGTGAGCAATTTCAGCTGGAGTGGAACAGTTCCCATAAACGAGTTCCAGTTCGCCTTCACAAGAGAAGAGCCAATGGATGTTGAGGTTAGGAATTTCTTCCAGAATCTGGAAGGCATTGCGATAGGCATCCTGCTCTCAGCGCCTGGAATTGTGTTGACATTGCTCGTAGTCCTTGCAGTGGTTTTTCTGTTTCTCATCAAGAGGTAGCATATGCTCCATCAATACGAGAAGCTCGTTCTGCATTCGCTAAAAGGAGGTAGCAAAACTCTTGAGGAGCTTGCCCGCGATACAAATCTCAACAAGGATTCTGCCAGCAGGGCGTGCTACTGGCTGAAAGAGAAGGGCGCAGTGGAAATTCATGAGGACATAACCCGCAGCTACGAACTTGGAAAGGAGGGCAAAAGATTTCTTGAGTCCGGCTTTCCCGAATTCAACCTAGTAAAGAAGCTGAAAAACGGGAAGAGTCTTGCCGAGCTGAGTGAAGAGGAAAGGAAGATAGGCTTGCCTTGGGCTAAGAGGAATGGCTGGGTCGACATGACGCGCAGTGGTGCAATACTCAGCAGCGATGGGGAGAAGGTTCTCGGGGAAGGTCATCAAGAGCAGAAGTTGCTAGAAAGAATTTCAAGAGGCGAAACTCATGGCAATGAGCAAATGATAAAGCTTCTGCTGGGCCGGGGGGATGTGCTGAGGAGCATTGAGAGCAAACAACTTTCATTCTCTCTCACAAAAGCAGGAGAGAAACTTGCAGCCGAAGCAGGCACTGAAAAGGACGTCAATGTCCTGACAAAGGAGGACCTCACAACGGGAAAGTGGAAGGAGCTCAGGTTGAGGGAGTACAACATTGATTCCCCAGTCGAGAGACTCTTCCCAGGAAAGAAGCATCCTTTGAGAAAAGTTATAGAGAGAATAAGGAAGATATTCATAGAGCTTGGCTTTGAGGAGATGGAGGACAGGCTTGTGGAATCCTCTTTCTGGAATTTCGATGCACTCTTCCAGCCTCAGGATCATCCGGCGAGGGATTTGGCGGATACATTCTACCTTTACTCTCCTGAAACAATCCCTCTTCCAAAGGATGAAGTTGTGGAGAGGGTGAAGAAAACACATGAGGAGAACTGGAAGTATAAATGGGACAGGCGAGTTTCGGAGCAGGCTGTGCTTAGAACCCATGATACGTCCATATCACCACAGTACATGCTGAAAGTCAGAAAAGGGGAGAGGAAGGCGCCAGCAAAATTCTTCACTGTTGGAAGAGTCTACAGGAATGAGGCAACGGATTTCAAGCACCTGAGCGAGTTCTATCAAGTTGGAGGGATAATTTTGTATGAGGATGCTACATTCCGAGATTTGCTTGGCCTGCTGAAGGAGTTCTACAGGAGGCTCGGGTTTGAGAAGGTGAGGTTCTCCCCAAGCTACTTCCCCTACACAGAGCCGAGCCTTGAGGTTGAAGTTTACTATGGGAAAAGGAAGCAGTGGCTGGAGCTTGGCGGTGCAGGCGTATTCAGGCCGGAAGTGTGCCTGCCAACATGGGGCAAGTATCCTGTGCTGGCATGGGGTCTGAGTTTGGAAAGGCCCACAATGCTCATGATGGGCTTGAATGACATAAGACAGTTCTACAGGAATGATGTTTCCTGGCTGAGGGAAGCGAGGGTGTGAGTTTGGCATCAGTTTCTTTCTCAAAAGATGAACTGGAAGCTCTTCTCAGTAGAAAAATAAAGATGGATGAGCTTGAAAGCACCCTCCACTCCATGGGGATGCCTGTTGAGAACATTGAGGCAGGTGTTATCTCAGTAGATGTAACTCCAAACAGGCCAGACCTGCTCAGCATTGAGGGAGTTGCCAGAGCGCTCTCAGCATTCACCGGAGGGAAGGCAAAGCACTACAGCGCAAAAGATTCTGGAATTAAGCTGCATATTGACGACTCCGTTCTTCCTATAAGGCCTTTCATCGTTGGAGCGCTTGTTAAGGGCGTAAAGCTTGACGAGCGCTCTATTGAATCGCTCATGCAGCTTCAGGAGAAACTCCATGAAACATACGGGCGGAAAAGGAGGAAAGTATCCATAGGAGTCCACAACTTCGATGCCGTGCAGCCTCCTTTCTACTACAAAGCGGTTGAGCCGGAGAGCTGCTCATTTGCCCCTCTGGATATGGAGAAGAAGATTACGCTCTCAGAGATACTCGAGTTGCACCCCAAGGGAGTAGAGTATAGCGTTATACTGGAGGGATGCAAGAAGTATCCATTACTCGTGGATAGCAGAAATCAGGTCCTCTCATTCCCGCCAATAATAAATGGAGAGCTCACAAGGGTGAGTGAGAGAACGAGTAACATTTTCATAGATGTCACTGGAACAGATGCCAATGCAGTGATGGATGCGCTGAGAATAACTGCCTTGGCCCTTGTTGACAGGGGAGGGGCGCTCTTCACGGTTGAAGTGGTGGGAAGGAAGAAGCTCCAAACACCTGATTTGGAATGCCGATTGATGGAGCTGCCTGTGGAGCAGATAGATAAGATGCTCGGCGTGGATTTCACCGAGGCGCAGCTGCTTAAGCTTCTTGCAAGAATGGGCTATGCTGCTGTAGGCAGGAAGGTTGAACTTCCCTGCTACAGGGTTGACGTGATGGGCTGGGTGGATTTAGCCGAGGATGTTGCAATTGCGTATGGCTACAACAACTTTGAGCCGTCTCTGCCCAACTTCTTCAGCATGGGGCGGGAGAAGCCCTCCGAGGTTGCCGAGGGAAAAATCAGAGAGCTCATGGTTGGGCTGGATTTCCTGGAGGTTATCTGCCAGAACCTGACCAATGAGCAGGAGTGCTTTGGGAAGATGCTTCTGAAGGAGAAGCCGCATGTGAGGATAAAGAACCCCAAGGTTGAGGAGTTCACAATGCTGAGAACATGGCTTACCCCCTCTTTGCTCAGGGTTATTTCAGAGAGCAGGCAGGCAGAGCTGCCCATAAAGATATTCGAGATCGGGGATGCGGTCTCGTTGGATGGCAACCATGTTGAAGAATCCAGGCATGTCGCATGTGCCCTGTACGACTCGAAAGCAACATTCAGTGAAATCAAATCTGTGGCAGAAGCTCTGCTGAGGGAGATGGGCTGGGGCGTTGAAATAAAGGCTGTGGAGCACCCCGCTTTCATAAAAGGAAGAGTTGTGGAGCTTGTTCATGGAAAAAAGAGAATTGGCATCCTTGGGGAGATACACCCCCAGGTGCTGAGAAACTTCCAACTTGAGCAGCCAGTGGCCCTGCTTGAAACGGAAGTCATCTGAGGTATAGATAGATTTTATCCTTGGCATCCTTCTTCTTCAACTTCCACCCAGGGAAGGTGAATTTATACGAGACCACCCTTGTGCCGTGCCTCAGCTCCCTCTCAAGCTTGTCTTTGAGCTTTATGTTTGTCGGCTGGAGCAGAAACAGGGTCACTATGTCTGCGTCATTCAGGTTCACATTAAAAAAACTGTTTAGGATGAATTTTGCCCTACTGCCGACTCCTTGAAGCATTGCATGAAAAACGCTGAGGAGAAACAGCAGCGGGTTTATCTCAACTCCAACACTGCTAGCGCCAAACTCCTTTGCAGCCATAATGGCAATCCTTCCATCCCCACTCCCAAGGTCATAAACCTTGCTTTTCCCATCAGCGCCAGCCATCTCAAGCATTTTTCTGACAACCTGCTTGTCTGTAGGAGTCCACGGGGCACCCAAAAAATAAGTTACGAAGAAGAGAATCATTGCAATCATGAAAGCAATCGGAATCAGGAGCAGAATGAGAAACAGAATGAGGAATAAATCTTGCATCCGCTCACCTTCCCCTTTTTCTGGGTGTGGCCTTCTCAGCCTTCTTTCCAACGATGTACTCCATCTCCTCATCCTCAAACTCAAAATAATCCTGCACCTTTTCAATATTGCTGCTCTCCTTAGAGAAAAGCTTGATGAGCGGTAGGTAAAGTTCAACAGCATCCTTTGAAGAAACATGGCATCTTCTGCCTATCTTACGACCAATCTCGCGGTTCATGGCCCTCTCCCCCCTGCTCCTCCCGAGAGCGCTTATTATCCTCGGGAACTGGTATTTCACAAATTTATGGTATGGCTCCTCCTTCGCAAGTGCAACTCCTGCAGTTGCCAAGTCGTTTGAATAGCGCATGAACCCCCAGTACTGGCGCCTTATTATCCTGCCCTCAAAAACATCTGCCCTCGAGAGCCTCTCGAATGCCCTCTCAATATCCTCGGGCTTCTCGTACTCCAGCGGGATGTTCTCCTCAATCCACTTTACAAACATGTCCCTGTCGTCAACACCTCGCATAACATCCCTTGCCTCCTCATAGCTGGTGGCTTTCAGAACTGCCCTCACAGAGTCGAATATGCCTTTCTCCCTGTCCCTGTATCCTATGATACTAGCAGCACCAACTCCGCCTTCGCCAAGAGCCTGCAAATCGTTTATAGCAGACCTCAAATCACCGGCGCTGTTGTTTGCAATGCTTGTCAAAGTTTCATCCGGAACCTTAAGCCCCTCCTTCTCGGCAATTTTTCTCAGCAGAGAAGCAATAGTTCTGGAGTTGACCTTCCTCATTGGCTGCATATTGCAGTAGCTTCTCAGCGTGGCTAGGGACGGCTTCCAAACATCGTTTGCTGTGAGTATGACAGGCTGTGCGGGATTCTTCAGCAGCTCAATAATAGCCTTGCTTCCCCCCCTATCTGCCCTCTGCAAGCCGTCAACTTCGTCAATTAGAACAAGCCTCCTGCCGCCAAACAGCGTGTTTGAGGCTGATGCCTCCCCAACAATTCTTCTCACGCTCTCCTCATCCCTTAAATTGCTCGCGTTCATCTCTACAACAGGCCAGCACATGGAGCCCGCCAGAGCATACACCAGCGTGCTCTTGCCAACTCCCGGAGAGCCGCTGAGCAGTATGGGCTTCCCTGCCTTGTTCCTATCCCAATCCATCGCCCATCTCTTCACCTCCTCAACAACATCACCATTTCCTACGAACTGCTCGAGGTTCTTTGGGCGGTATTTGTCACTCCAGAGCATAATATACTTAAGTCTGAATGATATTAAATTCGTATATGCTCATAGGAGTTGTTGGAAAAACCAATACGGGCAAGTCAACTTTCTTCGCAGCTGCAACGCTAGTGGATGCAAAGATAGCGCCGTTTCCATTCACTACAATAGAACCAAACCTGGGGAAGGCATACGTGAGAGCCCCCTGCCCCTGCAAGGAGCTTGGGGTGAAATGCGCACCCAGGAACTCCCTCTGCGAGAATGGCACAAGACTCATACCCATAGACCTCATAGACGTTGCAGGACTGGTGCCCGATGCGCACCTTGGAAAAGGGCTTGGTTTGAAGTTTCTGGATGACCTGCGCGCTGCAGACGCGCTGATACAGGTGGTGGATGTTTCCGGCACAACAGACTCCGAGGGCAACCCCACAGACTTCTACGACCCGGCGAATGAGATACTCTTCCTTGAAGAGGAGATGAGCCACTGGATAGCCGGCATAATAAAGAGGAGCTGGAGCAAGATAAAGGGAAAAAATGTAGACTCAGTTTCTGGTTTACTCTCAGGCTTGAAGATGAGTGAGGAGGATGTAAAGAAAGCAGCAGCCCGGCTCTTCCTTCCAACAGAGGAAATCAACTGGGGTGAGGGGGATATACTGGCTTTCTCAAGAGAGGTGAGGAAGGTTTCGAAGCCAATTGTCATTGCCGCAAACAAAATAGACATTCCCTCGGGGGAGAAGAACTATGAAAGCCTGAGGGAGAAATTCAAGGACAGGATAATCGTTCCTACATGCGCCGAGGCAGAGCTCGCCCTAAGAAAGGCAGACAGGCAGGGGAGCATACACTACGTGCCAGGCGACAGTGGTTTCAAAATCATTTCAAGCATGCCAGAGAAGCAGCTATCCGCACTGAACTTCATAAAGGAGAAAGTTCTGGAGAAATACGGTGGCACTGGAGTGCAGGAGCTCATCAACAGGGCAGCTTTTGACCTGCTGAACCTCATAGCCGTGTATCCTGTGGAAGACGAGGGCAAGTACGCGGACCACTTCGGAAATGCTCTGCCGGATGCAATACTCCTGAAGAAAGGCTCAACTGCCTTGGACTTGGCTGCGAAGATACACACTGATTTGGCGCAGGGCTTCATATGCGGTGTGAATGCAAGGACGAAGATGAAGGTTGGGAAGGAGTATGTGCTGAAGAACGGGGATGTGCTCAAAATCATCTCTTCTACCAGATAGGTTTAAATAAGCTGTTTTACAACTCTTTACAGAGGTGGTATTATGCCAGAAAAGGATACCAAACAGGCGAATGACACGGGTCTTGTCTATGTGCTGATATATTTCTTCACATGGCTGACCGGGATAATCTTCTTCGTTATTGAGAAGGATAACAAAAAGGTTAGGTTCCACGCGCTCCAGGCGATATTCCTGGGAATCATCATGGTGGTGCTCAGCTTCACGCTCATACTGGGCATTGTGAGTGTGCTGCTGTGGATATACGGTCTGTATATCGGCTTCAAGCAATACCAGGGAGAAACAGTCAGAGTCCCATACCTGGCCGAATACGCGGACAAATACGTCTGATTTATTTTTTTATTCTTATTATTCTTGTTTTTCCTCTTTTCCCTACTCCGCCCCTCGTCTCTGCAATGAAGAGGTTCAGTGAGACGAGCATGCTTATAGAGTTCCTCATGCTCCTTTCGCTTTCATCCTTGAATTTCTCATAGATTTCGGTGCTTGTCACCTCTCCTTTCTCTTTCACAAACTCATATATTTCCTTCTCCCTGCCCTGCAGCTTCTCCTCCACCCTTTCGCCCTCCCCAACTTCCTCAAAAGCCTTTCTCACATGCCCCTCAGAAACTTTCTCAGAATTCTCCCTCTCAGCTGTTTTCCCTGCCTTCCACAGCAGGCTTATGGCGAGCCTCGCGTCACCATTGTTCTTTGCTGCCCTCGCGGCGCAGAGCGGTATGACCTCCTCAGACAGGCTCTCTGGGCAGAAGGCGAGCTTCGCCCTGCTCTTCAGTATGTCCTTGAGTTCAGCTGGGGAGTACTGCTTGAAAACAATCTGTTTCTGCACAAGGGAGCTCCTTATCCTCTGGTCCAGCTTCACAAGGAATTCGTTGCTGTTCGTTATGGCAACAACTCCAAAGTCTGTTGAGAAGAGTTCCTTCGCCCTTGCCAAGTCATAGAGGACTTTCTCCTCCTCATAGAGGCCTGCGAAGAGCCTGTCAACCTCATCCAATGCAATGATGGGGGTTTTCTTCTCCTTCCTCAGAACTTCAGCTATCCTGTCGGTTATCTCGTCAGTGGAGATGCCCCTCCTTGGAATGAACTCGCCAAGCGCCGCTACAATGTTGTTCAGTATGGAGTGCCTTGTGCTGGACTCCCAGCAGTTTATGTAAATGGGAACAACCCGCTGCGAGTATTCCTGAAGCTGCTTGAGCACATACCTCACTGTTGAAGTCTTCCCTGTGCCGCTAGGCCCAATGATGAGCATGTTCTCAGTCTTTTTACCTCCTGCGGCACCCTTCAGCCCGTAGGCAATCTCCTCTATCTGCTTCTCCCTATGAGGCATGACCTCCGGCAGGTAGTCAGACATCAAAACTCGCTCATCCTGGAAGATCTCATTCTCAGTTGAGATTTTCTTGAATATGTTTTCTGCCATGCAACTCATCTATTCGTTTCATAAGGTTAAAAATGTTTAGGTGAACTATTCCCAGCGGAATATACTTATAAATACCCTATGTGATATACCCTCATGAAGCCCAAAATATTGTTCGTAATAGCAGCGTTGCTTTTTTGTATTGGTCTCCTGAGAGCTCCGGTCCTCCTTCCAGTATCGATTGACGGTTGTCAGAATGTCACTGCGTCAGGGAGCTATTCTCTTGGTAGTAACCTCGTAGGAGCCAACATAACTGCCAACAACCTTCTGACGACTGCTTGCATACTTATCTCAGAGCCAGATGTGGAAATTGACTGCGCAGGCCATACAATTACAAACAATGTTGCTGGCAACACCACAGGCATTCTCTCAAACAGCCGCAATTCAACCCCACTCACAAATATCACAGTAAAGAACTGCAGAGTATCAAACTACATATGGGATATATACATATACAATTCAAGTGATAGTCTAGTGCAGAACAACACTGCCAATCTTTCTAGTGAGGTTGGCTTTACAGTGCACAATAGCTCCTCCATCAACTTCACGAAAAATATTGCCTACAACAATCCAGGTGAAGGATTCACATCGTTCAATTCCTTCCACAACATACTGGACAACAATACAGCTTACAACAGTTCTAATGGCTTCGTGTCCAAGGATTCTTCTGCGTATAACACTTTCACAAATGACAATGCTTACAATGTCTCAGTTGGTTTCTATGCGTATTACTCCAATAACAACATATTCAATAACGATACCGCAGGAAACAATACTTGGAGCTTCATAGCCGCAGGCTCCAGCGGCAACAACTTCACAAACTGCATTGCCTATGGCAGCTTCTGGCACGGCTTCCTTGCGGAGACTGGCTCCGACGGCAACAATTTTGTGAATGATACCTCATACGGCAATCAGTATGAAGGGTTCTACATGGCCGGTTCAAACTATAACACTCTCATAAACAATACTGCATACAACAACAATGAAGATGGCTTCCTTGTTGGAAACGGCTCAGCTTACACTGTGCTGACAAACAACACGGCTTACAGCAACAGATATAGTGGCTTCGAACTCGACAACTCGAACTATAACAATTTGACAGGCAATCTGTACACCCAATCTCCTTATAACTCCGAACTGTTCCGCTATGGAGACGGCTTCTACTTACAAAATGCCTCAAATAACAACATAGTGAATAACACTGCACTCAACAGCTACGAAGCGGGATTCTACCTTTACAGCAATTCCAACTCCAATTCTTTCATCAACAATACAGCAATAAACAACTCCTGGGAGGGATTCATCATAGAGACATCATTCAATAACTCATTCATCAATAACCTCGCGTACGCCAACCCGCAATTCGGTTTCGAAATATATATGAGCTACGGGAACAACCTCACAAACAACACAGCGCAGGAAAGTGGAAATTTTGATCTCTACATTGATGCTCTTTCTTGGAACTTTTTCCTAAATGCCACACAACTCGACCCCATCTACTGCAACAACATCATACAAAACCTCAATGGCTCTGGAGGCAGGCCCATAAACTACTCCAATACTTCAGTGAATTGGAATGGCATAACTGCATCGGAAATTGTGCTCTGTCATGCTGATGGTTCAAGCCTCACCAATGTGACAATACGCGGTTCAGATTCCATACACAATAACGGCCTTCTGATAAGCAGCACAAGCAATACGGTTGTGGATGGTTCCAACTCATCTCTCAACCTTATCGGCTTCGCTGCGCTGTTCTCAAGCAACAACAACTTCACAAACAACATAGCTGACAATGACTTAGCTGTTGGATTCGCAGAGTTTGTTGGTTCGGGGAATAGATTCACAAACAATATGCAGTCAGGCAGCATTGAGGGCGGCTTCATTGCATTTCTCAGCAATGACTCAGCCTACACAAACAACACGGCGCATGACAACTATATGGCGGGCTTCGCAATTGTTGAGGGCAGCAACAATACCCACCTTACAAACAACACAGCGTACAACAACTTACAAGTCGGCACGGCGGTTGATAGCTCTGATTTCGCGCTGATAACGGGGGACCATTACTACAATAATAGTGTGGATTTCGCGGTGAACACCAGTATCTTGGTGGCGCCTCTCAATCTCTCAGAGGTCATCTTTGACAACCCACTGGGAAACTACGAGCAATACACCAACCTGTCCTTAAATGATATTGTCCAACCTGACGAGTTCTATTCAATAACCTGGAGTACCAAGCCGGCATCAGGAGACCCGCCTCTTGAACTATCATTTTGGGGCAAGTTCATCAACATTCAAACAAGCCCTGGAGCAGTGATAGATTATATAGTTTGGCACTGGACAGATGATGAAGCAGCAGGAATCGATGAAAACAGTTTAATCGTCATGCAATATAGCAATTCAGATTGGATGGGTGTACCCGGGCAGAGTCTGCTAGAACCTGCTCAGAATTACATTTCAGTCTCAAACCTCTTCAGCTTCGGAGTTTTCGGGGTGTTCAAACAGTGGTCACCTCCCCCACATACCGGAGGAGGCGGAGGAGGCTGCTCCGGCAGCCTGAAGACATCAGTTGCAGAGACGCTCTGCCCAGACAACAAGGTGGTAATCCTTCTTACTGATCTGTACGGAACGCCACGGGGTGCGGGCGATCTGGTGACGCTCAATGGCTTAAACACAATGCTTATTGACCATACAAACAGCAGCGGGGAAGTCAGCTTCTCGCTCTCCCATAGCGGCACTTACACAATTGGCGGAGTAGCATGTGACCACTCATTCAACTATGAAATGTGCAAAGCAGGATGCGCTTCCGATGATGCTTGCAGCGATGACCAGTACTGCGATGCTAGCGTATGCAAGCCTGTTGGATGTCCCTGCGGTCAGATATCCGCACATTCCTGCCATCCTTATGCCTGCTGTGTGGATGCAGACTGCAATGCAAGTTACACATGCATAAACCACTTATGTCAAGCTCCTGCCGTTCAGACAGAATGCAGCGTGGATGGCAACTGCAGGAGTGACCAGTACTGCAGCAATGGGAAATGTCTACCAGTTCAGCTTGGAGAATGCGGCTATGTTACAAACCACGCTTGGCATGCCTATGAATGCTGCAATGATTCGGCCTGCCAGCAAGGGAGGGCATGCATAAACAACAGCTGCGTGCTCTACAGAATAGTCGCAAACCCGAGCGGGTATGTTGGCGCCCAGCATGAAGTTTGGGTTCTCCCGCAGGGCAGCTACCAGCTCAGTATTGTTGCACCTACTGGAGGGAATAAGACGGTATATACCGATGCGAGCGGTCATGCAACATTCGCACTTGAAAATGCCGGGCTATATTCTGTATCACTAATCAAAGAACGCGCGGCAGCCAACGTCACAGTAAATGCTGTGGCCAAACCTGCTCCGCAGCCAGAAAAACCAATTCCGCAAGCTCAGCCAGACCTGTGCCTGCCAGGGGCAATAATAGGAATAATATTACTTCTTATCATAATCTACGTAATATACCGCAGAAGGTGAACGGAAAATTCCAGGAAGAGCATTCTCTTCACAAGGAGTGTTAGAAATGCAGTTCATAGCAGACTTCCACATCCACTCCAAATACTCGCGTGCAACCAGCCCAAACATGGATTTGGAGAGCATAGCAAAGTACGCAAAGATGAAGGGCATCTCGCTGGTTGGGACGGGAGATTTCACCCACCCTCTCTGGCTAAAGGAGCTCAAGGAAAAGCTAAAACCACTCGGCAATGGGCTCTTCGATTATGATGACACCCTTTTCATGCTCACGAGCGAAGTGAACAATGTATTCAGCAAGGGAGGCAAGATCAAGCAGATTCACAATATACTCTTTGCCCCTTCCTTTGAGGTCGTCGAGCAGATAAACGAGCAGCTTGCCAAGAAGGGGGATTTGCATTCCGATGGAAGGCCTTCCTTGGATATGCCTGCAAGCGAGCTCGTTGAAGTTATGCTCGGCATCTCGAAAGAATGCGCCATAGTCCCAGCGCATGCCTGGACACCTTGGAGATCCATTTTCGGCTCTGCATCGGGCTTCAACTCGGTTGAGGAGTGCTTTGGGGAGCAGAGCAAGCATATATTTGCGCTTGAAACGGGTTTGAGCAGCGACCCCAAGATGAACTGGATGCTGAGCTCGCTTGACAAGTACACTCTTGTTTCAAACTCAGACAGCCATTCACCGCAGAAAATCGGGAGGGAGGCGAATGTCTTCTCAATGGAGCATCCCAGCTACTCAGAAATACTCAATGCAGTGAGGAAGAAGGATAAAAACAAATTCAAGCTGACCATAGAGTTCTTCCCAGAGGAGGGCAAGTACCACTATGACGGGCACAGGCTGCACAATGTGCGTTTCTCACCGGAAGAGAGCATCAAAAACAACAATATTTGTCCTGTTTGCAAGAGGAAACTCACAATAGGAGTGATGCACAGGGTGATGGAGCTGGCGGATAGGAAATACTGCTATACCCCACCAGATGCCATTCCTTTTGTGCATGCCATACCTCTTGACGAGCTTATAGCAAACGTTCGTGGCAAAGGAGTTGGCACGGCCTCTGTGCAAGAGGAATACTCCTCTCTTATCTCATCATTTGGAACAGAGTTCAATGCATTGCTAACCGCAGAGCCAGATGAGCTCAGAAGCAGGGCATCTGAAGACATAGCAGATGCAATTCTAAGGGTGCGCGAAGGAAAGGTGAAAATACTCCCCGGCTATGATGGTGTTTATGGAGAGATAGAACTCAGAGATGCAGAGGCTGGGCAGAGCAGCCTCTCCAAGTTTCTCTAAGAAATCTTTAGTGGCGTCCTACACGATTTACGTGTTTTTTCAGCCCCTGTTTCATGGCGTGTAGTTCCTGCTTCATTGACGGCGCTTCTGCCCCATCTCACTCCCGAAGGAATTGCAGGCGTTACTTCCGCTGTGCCCCAGCGTAGTATTATCATGTTCTAAAGGAGAGTATTTAAATGTTTGGAAGGGGTAACTTTCCAATAAAGCCCCAATTTTCTAGTTATTCAAAGTCAACTCCCCCATATAATTTATTAATATCCTGATTCTAAATATCTTACATGAAGGAGGCAATGTTATACAATAAGTTAGAGGAGAAAAGGGTGAAGTGCGCCCTATGCTCCCACAGATGCCTAATTCTTGACGGCAAGAGAGGTTTCTGCGGGGTGAGGGAAAACCAGGGAGGCACCCTTTACTCACTTGTCTACGGCAAATGCGCGTCCTGGGCTGTTGACAGGATTGAGAAGAAGCCTTTCTTCCACTTCTTCCCAGGGACGGATGTATTCTCCTTTGCAACAGTGGGATGCAACTTCAGGTGCTTGCACTGCCAGAACTTTGAGCTGAGCCAGGCGAAGGAGATAATCGGTGAAAACCTCTCCCCGGAACAGCTGGTGAAGCTTGCTAAGAAGCACAAGTGCGCAGGCATGGCGTATACCTACAATGAACCAACAGTTTTTTTTGAATATGCCCATGATACTGCGGCACTGGCGAAGAAGGAGGGCCTCTACAATGTTTTTGTAACCAACGGCTATATGACTCCTGAAGCAGTAAAGGAGATGGGCAACATAGATGCAAGCAGGATAGATTTGAAGTCTATGAATGACAAGTTCTACAAGAGAATCTGCAGCGCTTCCGTTGAGTATGTTCTCAACTCAATAAAGCTGCTTCACAAGAAGGGGCACATTGAGATAATCAACCTGGTCATACCCACGAAGAATGACTCTGACGAGGAACTGAGGGAGCTTGCTAAATGGGTTGCTGCTCTCGACAAGGACATACCTCTGCATTTCACAGGCTTCCACCCCTCCTACAAGATGCTGGAGATACCTCCAACTCCACTTGAAACTCTTGAGAGGGCCAGGAAAATAGCGCTGGAGGAGGGGCTGAGGTATGTCTACACAGGGAACGTGCCAGGGCATGACGGTGAGAACACCTACTGCTACAACTGCAAGCACCTTCTCATAAAGAGATGGGGCTTTGACGTTGAGGAGTATAACATAACAAAGGATAACCGATGCCCCAACTGCGGTGCTAGCATAAACATAGTGAACAACACAAAACATATTTAAGTTTTGTAATCGAATTTAATGTTGATAAGATGAAACGCGTAACCGAACTTCTCCAGATGTTCAAGAGCAAGAGGAAGCTTGAGCTTGGGGAAGTTGCAAAGATACTCAACCTGTCGGAAGCATCAGCCCTGCTCTGGGCGAGGACGCTTAAGCAGGATAACATACTTGATATAGTGCATGAGGATGGCAGGACATACTTTGTATTGCTCTCTACGGGATTGCCCCAGATTCTGAAAGAGCCTGAGAAGAGGCTGCTTCCTGCTGAACCGGAGGAGGCAATATCCCCCAAGCAGCTCAGCAAGCTCATTGAGGATTATACACATAAGATTGACGAGATGAAGAAGAAGAGCGCCGAGCTGGCCAGCATGGAGAGAGAGAGGTCGAATATACTCTACAAAGATTACGTGCCACTTGAGAGGAGATTTGAAGTCGAGCTACACCTCATTAATGAACAGCTCGCGGACAAGGAAGGGATGATAAAAGAGCTTGAGAGCAGGATAAAGGAAGTTCCCAAGAGGATAACCTCCATAGAATCTCAGGCAGCAAAGCTTGAGAAGATTGAGTCCTACATACGCTTCAGCCTTGACAAATCTAGGAGTAGGATAGAGAAAGAGGTGGACAGGATAGAAGAGATACGCTCCCTTGTCGAGAAGTACACATCTGAGATGAACAGGAGGATAGAGGACCAGACATCAGGCTTGAGAAATGTCCAGAAAGAGCTTGCAAGACTGAAGAAAATGGAGGATTGGATATACCTCCAGCAGGATATGCTTGAAAAGAACATGAAGGACTACGCCCAGATGAGGAAGCAGAGCCTCTCAGAAATTGACGAGCTGAGAGACATAATGCGCACGGGCTTCCTAAAGAGATACGAGAGGGAGCTCAAGAGAATGCAGGAGATGCACCTTGAGGAGATAGATAAAGTAAAGATGAGGGAGAAGGAGTTCCAGCAGAGGATAGAGGGTGAGAGGAAGGAGCTCGCAAAGCTCAACCAGGAGAGCGAGAGAATAGTGAAGACATTCGAGGCGCTTTCCAAGAAGAAGATAAAGGTTGAGGAAGAGAAGTCATTCGTGAGCGAGCTTGAGAAAGTTCCTGCAGCTGGTATAGAGTAACTGTTCATCTTTGGAGGGGGTTGAATGAGCGGTTTGAAGGAGATAGACCCTGAGGTGTACGAAACAATAGGAAAAGAGCTTGGCAGGCAAAGATACAGCTTAGAGCTTATACCTTCTGAGAACTTCACAAGCCAGGCAGTTCTTGAGGCGCAGGGCAGTGTTCTTACCAACAAATACTCCGAGGGATACCCAGGGAAGAGGTACTACGGCGGGAACCAATTCATAGATATTACAGAAACATTGGCAATTGAGAGGGCAAAGAAGCTTTTCGGGGCGGAGCATGCGAATGTGCAACCTCATGCAGGAGCGCAGGCAAACATGGCTGCGTACTTTGCCTTCCTTGAAATTGGGGACAAGATGATGGGCTTGAACCTGAGCATGGGCGGGCATTTGACTCATGGGAGCCCTGTCAACTTCTCAGGCAAATGGTACAAAATAGTTGCTTATAATGTAGACAAGGAAACCCAGCTTTTGGACTATGATGAAATTAAGAAGCAGGCACTTGCGGAGAAGCCAAAGCTGATTCAGTGCGGCTATACTGCATACCCCCGCATTATTGACTTCAAGGCGTTCAGGGAGATATGTGATGCATCTGGTGCTTACCTAATGGCCGACATTGCGCATATCGCAGGGCTTATTGTTGGCGGTGTCCATCCCAGCCCGGTTCCTTATGCGGATGTCGTCACAACAACCACCCATAAAACATTGAGAGGGCCCAGAGGCGCAATAATTCTATGCAAAAAGCAGTATGCAGAGAAGGTTGATAAGGCTGTCTTCCCTGGTCTGCAGGGCGGGCCTCTCGAGCACGTTATAGCTGCAAAGGCAGTATGCTTCAGAGAGGCTATGCAGCCAAGCTTTAAGGAATACGCGAAACAGATAGTGAAGAACGCAAAGGCACTTGCAGAGGAGCTCATGGGGCAGGGCTTCAAGCTCGTTTCAGGTGGAACAGACACCCATCTTATGCTGATGGATTTGACAAGCAGGGGAATTACTGGAAAGGAGGCCCAGGAGGTGCTTGACAGCGTGGGAATAACTGCCAATAAGAACACAATTCCCTATGATACGCAGAAGCCATTCATAACAAGCGGCTTGAGACTTGGCACCCCGGCTCTCACAACAAGAGGTATGAGGGAAAGCGAAATGAAGGAAGTGGGGCGGATGATTGCAAAGGTGCTTGGAAATAGGGGGGATTCCTCGGTGCTTGAGAAGGTGAGAGAAGAAGTAAAGGCGCTTTGCGAGAGATTCCCGCTCTACAAGTCACTGGGTGCGTGAATGAAAATAATTGACGGCACTGCAATTGCGAAGGCGATGCTTGACGAGCTGAAGCTGGAGATAGAGAAGGCGGATCTTTCTCCGAAGCTTGCCGTGATACTTGTTGGCGACGACCCGGCATCAAAAACATACTTGAAAAGCAAGGAGGCAGCATGCTCCCATGTTGGGATAACTTACGAGAAGTACCTGCTTCCCAGCTCCACTTCTCAAGCTGAGCTTCTGAACCTGATAAAGGAGCTCAACGAAAGCGATGTCAATGGCATACTGCTGCAGCTGCCAATCCCCAGCAGGATGGACGAGGAGACTGCTCTAGAAGCCATAGACCCATCGAAGGATGCGGATGGATTCCACCCAGTAAACATAGGGAGGCTTGTTCTAGGCGATGAGGCTATAGCTCCAGCTACACCTTCTGGAATAATAGAACTCCTCAATAGAAGCAGTATTGAAATTTCCGGGAAGCATGCAATAATTGTAGGAAGAAGCAATGTCGTTGGAAAGCCTCTCGCGGCAATGCTTCTGAACAGAGATGCAACGGTCACCATATGCCACAGCAGAACAAGGAATTTGGCAAAGATAACAAGGGAGGCAGACATACTTACAGTTGCTGTGGGGAAACCGCATTTCATAACATCGGATATGGTGAAGGAAGGGGCAGTTGTTATTGATGTTGGCATAAACAAAGTGGGGGGCAACACTGTTGGCGATGTTGATTTTGAGAAAGTTAAGGAGAAGGCATATGCAATAACGCCAGTTCCGGGGGGAGTTGGACCAATGACTGTTGCATGCCTTATGAAAAATGTCTTCCTGCTCGCCCTTGCTCAGCGCGGCTGATTTTTATGAATTATACAGGGTCTATGAAATACCTCAATAGCTTCGGGAGGTTTGAGAGCAAATTTGGCTTGGAAAGGACAGAGGAACTCCTTAGGCTTCTTGGCAACCCCCATTATGATTTCAAATCGGTTCACATAGCAGGGACGAATGGGAAAGGTTCGGTAACTGCAATGATAAGCAGCATACTGCATGAGGCAGGCTTCCGGACAGGCATGTACACCTCGCCTCATCTTGATGATTTTCGTGAGAGAATTGAAGTGAATGGAATCCCCATCTCTAAGGAGGCACTAACCTCCCTTGTTGAGAGAGTTAAGCCTTTCATACCTGCGGTTGAGAGGAAAGCCTCTCATCCTACATTTTTTGAGGTGACAACTGCCATTGCATTCAAGTATTTCTCACAGAGGAAGGTTGATTACGCAGTTGTGGAGGTTGGCTTGGGCGGCAGGCTTGATGCAACGAATGTCATCCTGCCAGAAGTTTCAGTTATAACAAACATAGGACTGGAGCATACCGACATTCTTGGGAAAACAATAGGCTCAATTGCAAAGGAGAAGGGAGGCATAATAAAACAAGGCATTCCTGTTGTGACTGCAGAAAGAAAAAGAGAGGCGTTGGATGTTCTTGAGGGAATATGCAGAGAGAAGAGTTCGAAGCTCATTCCCCTGAAAAAAGATGCAAGCATCAAGAAACTGAAGTGCGATTTGAGCGGTTGCGTGTTCAATTTGAAAACGCAGGAGAGAAGCTATAGTAGATTGGAGGTGCCGCTGCTTGGGGAGCACCAGATAGAGAATGCCGCTCTTAGTGTGCTTGCTGCAGAGCAGCTGAGAATTGATGAGAGGCATATACGCTCAGGTTTGCAGAAAGTAAAATGGCCTGGAAGACTTGAAATATTGCAGAGAAAACCACTCCTTGTCATGGATTCCGCGCACAACCCGCCTGCAATGAGAGTTCTGAGGAATTCCCTAAAGCTTTTCAATTATGACAAACTCATTCTGGTCATTGGGGTTATGAAAGACAAGGCAATAGGTGACATGCTTGAAGAGATAGCTCCTGCTGCGGATTACATAATAATAAACAAGCCGAACCTAGAGAGGACAGCGCAGCCTGAAGTAATAATGAAAGAGGCGAAGAAATACGGAAAACTAATCAAAATTGTTGAAGATGTTAAAGCTTCTGTTAAATATGCGAAGTCTATAGCTGGAAAGAGGGATATGGTGCTGGTAACAGGCTCAATTTATATGCTCTCAGAGGCTAGGGCAAAAAGAAGAAAGGAAAGACTGGCGCAGTGATGAAGATTTTTTAAGCTGTGTGAATATAAGCTATCTATGGGAAAGGTACGCATTGGCGTGCTTGCAAGCGGGAGAGGGAGCGACTTCCAGTCCATAATTGACGGAGTGAAGAGCGGGAAGGTCAATGCGGATATACGTCTGCTTATTTCTGACAGCCCAGACGCTCAGGCACTGCAGAGAGCCAGAGACAACGGCATACCTGCTTTCTGCATAGAGCGTGGCAAATACCTCTACAGGGAGGAGCATGACAATGCAATAAGGAAGAAGCTTGAGGATTTCAACGTTGAGCTTGTTGTGCTCGCAGGTTACATGAGGCTAATAACCGAGAAGAAGTTCCTTGAGGATTACAAGGGAAGAATAATAAACATACACCCTGCCTTGCTGCCGTGCTTCCCAGGAACTCATGCGCAGAAGGATACCTTCAACTATGGAGTGAAAGTATCTGGCTATACCATTCATTTTGTCGATGCCTCTCCAGACGGCGGGCCAATAATATATCAAGAGGCAGTAGACATAAGCAACTGCAAAACTGAGGATGAGGTTGCAGCAAAGATACTGGAGAGGGAGCATGTCGGTTTGCCTATGGTTATTGACTCTTTCTCAAAAGGCAGGTATATCATAGAGGGCAGGAGAGTCAGGTATGTGCCTAACCCATAGATGTTTTTAAGAACTGTTGTGCTAGTCCGCTTTGCTCCGCAGGTCTTTAAAATAACGGACTCCCTCCTTTTCAAAGTTTAGCTTTTCAAGCAATCCTTGCATTGCAGAATCTTCAGTATAGCAATAAACAGCGGCGAAACCTTTCAGCCTCCACTTATCAATAAGATTAGTTAAAATCGCAGTTCCTATACCCTTCCGTCCCAAACCCAGATGTTCCATTTCTTCAGCAGAAACATCTTTGAAAGGAAAACACCCATCAACCTGTACAATGCGGTTTCCATCGCTCAACTTTAGGCGCTCTTTCAACAGTGCGTACGTCTCCCTCGCTCCCTGCCTTAAATCCTTAACATTTTCCCGTGCAAAGGATACGGAGCCCAGCACCCTTCCATCAGAGCCAGCCGGTTTAAGGATGATGTGATACATATCATAAGGAGTCTCCCTAAGCTGCAAAGTCCCCAATTGCGTTTCCATGATGCTTTCTACTTTGTCAGTTTTTTTTGCAAAAATCTGCATATTCAAAATATGCTTTCCTCTATTTAAATATAGGGAAGACTACTGCTTCCAGAATTCGCAGTCTAGGCTTCTTTCTGGTTTACTGACAGTACATATCTGCGGTCTATCCTCAAAGCCCCCAAATCAACCCTGCTTGAAATGCTGCTCAGTATTGTGTTCACTGCAATGTAGGAAATGCTTATCCCAATTGCAAATGACAGCCTCTCAAATGCAGTTACTGGCAGAAGCGTCGTCCATACTTCCGCGGGTATGCTGAATGCATAGAGGAAGGCAACAGCACCTATTGCATGCGCGGTGAATGTCGCACCAAGGCTTCTCAGAAATAAGTTGTCCTTCCAGAGGGCTGCTGCAACCGGTATCAGCCAGAATAATGAGTAGTACCATGCCTGCCTGCCAAGGGGGTTGAGCACAAACAGCCCCATGCATACAAGTGGAACAATGACTCTGCTCTTGCTCCGTGAGCCAAAGTAGAATGCTGCAAACATCATTGGAGTGAACCTCACCAGCGTTATCGGGTCAAGAGCATTTCCGGAGATGAGGAAATTCAATATTTCTACGAACAAAACTGAAACAACTCCCAGAGTTGTGCTGAACAGGCCAGCTCCTATGGGACCTATGAACTGGAAGAAATTGAAGTTCTGCGATGGAACTCCGAGTATGGTTGAAAACTTAAGCTGGTATGCAGCCAACGAAATTATTGTGAACAACGCAAGAAAAGCAAGTTTTCTCATCTCCATAAGAAACACCTCCAGCACCTAATCTTATACACGAAAAATATAAATACTCATACTTTTTTCGAAGCAACTTCCTCGTACATCCTTTTCATCTTCAACGCATCAATATCAAGCAAAGGGCTCTCGGAAATTATTGTCCCCTCAAACCCATTCTCAACAATCACTTGAGCCAGTGGTTTGAATGGTGGTGAGTACGCCTCACCCAAAATCATGTGATGCTTCTCCCCTTTGTCCCCCCACGCAACCTCGCTGAAATGTGAGTGGAAGTCCTTCACAGCGTCTTTTCCGAGTCTGTTCTCAATTTCCGTGAAAATTTTTAGGTAATCCTCCTTCTTCTTCAATATGCCTCCATACCTTGCATGTATATGGGCGAAATCCACAACAGGTTTTGTCATCTCCAGTGAAGCAGAAAGCTCAATGTTCTCAGAAAGAGTGCCGAACTGGGTTCCCTTTCCAGTAGTCTCCAAGCCCAGCCAGACATTGCTTATCCTTTCCTGCTTCATTTTTGCCAGTGCTTCCTCAAGAGTTTTTTTCACAAGCTTCATTGTCTCCTCAGGGCTCCTCCCCATGTAGAAGCCCGGGTGGAACACTATGACTCCAGCACCGAGAACTTTTGCAATTCTTACAGTGTCAAGTATGTTCCTCAAAGTTGCATCAATTTTCATTTTCTCCTGTGCGGCGCAGTTTATCCAGTATGGCGCATGGGCACTCAGTGAAACTTTATACCTCTCGGCATTTTTCCTAACCTCCAGAGCCATATCATTCCTCATCTTCACTCCTCTCACAAACTCGCACTCAAAAGCATTCAGCCCCTCCTTTGCAGTATAGCCAATAGCCTCGGCAGTATTGCCCTCAAACTCCATTGGTATGCCCGCAGGCCCCCAGCGCATTCAATCCCTCAGAAGACAAAGAATACAAGGATTACAAGTATAAGCATGAATGCAGCCCATACAGGGAAATTCCAGGCAATCACCTTGCTGCCATCCAAAGGTGGTATCGGAATCATGTTGAAGAAGGCCAGGTAGAGGTTCGTGTATGTCCCAAAAGCTATAAACGCTTCTGCCAATGACATTGCTCTCGGGCTCTCCCCAAACCCCACCCCTATAGCCAATGCAACGAAGAGGAAAAGCATTGCTAGGAAGCAGTTCATAAGTGCACCTGAAATTGATATAATACCGTTCTCTCTCCTCGTGAGGTAATTGGAGTATATGTACACAGCACCAGGTGCTGCAAAAAGAAACTGCCCCCCGCTTATAGCTGCCATGACAAACATGAGCAGAAGCCCCTCCGGCCATGCCTTGAAGAAAGCCTTTGCGCCGTAATGGTTTGCAACGAACCTGTGTGCCAGCTCGTGTGCAACAAACCCCACCCCAACTGTGAGCAGTATTATGGGGAAGTAACCCAGCCTACCTATTGAGAATGCAACCGCAAGAGCGATGACAGAAACAACAATGTCGAAAAGCTCGTTGGACTGCACTTACATCACCCTTATCTCCTTCTCAAGAATTTTGACTTTTGCAGGTGTGAACATGCCTGCGTAGGAAACAACGACGCACTCCTCCTCGCTTCCATTCCTGAATCTCACCCGTATTCTCCCTCCTATCCTTGCACTGCTGTTGGCAATTGCGTTAGAGCGTGCGGAGAACATGCTGAACGGAAGCTCCTTCTCCGAGAGCACCACGGTTATCTGGTCTCCTTTCTTAACCCCTCTCATTGTCGGGTATGTAAAAGGCATGAGCATTGCTAGGCCAATGTCAAGAGCGAGCAGCTTCAGCAGGAAATCTATGCCTGTTGGTGTCACTGCGTAGATTATCAGTGCAGCTGCCGTGAAGAGCGCAACTGATTTGAAGAATATCCTCACATCTAGCATTCAACTACCTATACATTGTGTCCTCTCTGCCAACAAACTTCTTTATTTTCTCAAGCTGATGCTTTGTTATGCTCGGCCTAACCTGGTTCAGAGCTTCTGCGAAGTGGCTTGCGTTCACATCCTCAGAGTTGCTCCTTATGGCAAACATGCCTGCCTCCCTGCACAGGCCCTCTATGTCTGCTCCTGTGTAACCCTCACTCTTCTTTGCAAGCTCCTTCAAATCAACATCCTTTGCAAGGGGCATCCCCTTGGTGTGTATCTTGAATATTTCAAGCCTCATCTTCTCATCAGGTGCAGGAAGCTGTATCACTTTGTCAAATCTTCCAGGTCTCAGCAGTGCAGGGTCCAGCATGTCCGGCCTGTTTGTTGCTGCCAGAACGACGACATTCTTCAGATTCTGCAACCCGTCCATTTCCGTAAGCAGAGAGTTGACTATCCTCTCTGCAACTCGTGTTCCCTCGTCGAAACTGCCCCTGAAGCCTGCAACTGCGTCTATTTCATCTATAAACACTATGCAGGGTGCAGCCATCCTTGCTTTTCTGAAGAGCTCCCTCACGGCCTTCTCGCTCTCCCCAACCCATTTTGAGAGGAACTCAGGTCCCTTCACTGAAATGAAGTTCGCCTCGCTCTCAGTTGCAACTGCTTTTGCAAGCATCGTCTTTCCCGTCCCCGGCAGCCCTACAAGCAGTATACCTCTTACAGGTCTTATGCCCATCTTGGTGAACTTCTCAGGGCTCTTGAGGGGCATTTCAACAGCCTCTTTCAGCTCTATCTTCACATCCTCAAGCCCCCCCACATCCTCCCATTTCACGTTGGGAATTTCAACGAATACCTCTCTCAAAGCAGACGGCTGTATGTCCCTCATCGCATTGAAGAAATCATCCCTCGTAACCTTCATCTCCTCAAGAATCTGGGGCGGCACAAACTCCTCCTCCAGGTTTATCTTGGGCAGTATCCTTCTCAGTGATTTCATTGCGGCTTCCTTGGAAAGCGATGATATGTCCGCCCCAGTGAATCCATGGGTGACGTTTGCCAGCTCGTCAAGATTCACATCAGTGTCAAGTGGCATATTCCTCGTGTGAATCTGCAGCACCTCCTTCCTTGAGTTCCTGTCAGGCACGCCTATCTCTATTTCTCGGTCAAACCTACCAGGCCTTCTCAGCGCATGGTCTATTGCATTGGGTCTATTGGTTGCTCCTATGACAATGACCTGGCCTCTTGCCTTCAACCCATCCATCAGGGCAAGAAGCTGGGAGACCATCCTCTTCTCAACCTCACCTGTAACCTCCTCCCTCTTTGGTGCAATTGCATCAATCTCATCCATGAATATTATTGCAGGCGCGTTATCCTCTGCTTCTTTGAAAACCTGCCTCATTCTCTCTTCACTTTCTCCTACAAATTTGCTCACCAATTCAGGACCCGCTATGTATATGAAGTGCGCCTCGCTCTCATTTGCAACTGCTTTTGCGAGCAGTGTTTTACCGCACCCCGGAGGCCCATGTATGAGCACTCCCTTTGGCGGCTCTATGCCCAATCTTTCAAACAGCTCAGGATGCCTTAAGGGAAGTTCCACCATCTCCCTTACTTTTTGAATTTCTTCCTTCAAACCACCAATATCCTCATAGGTTATCTGCGCTATCCTTCCAGCATCCTTTACCGGCTCCTCCTTCAGAACAAGTTCGGTTGCCTCATTTATCACAACTATGCCTTGGGGCTGCACCAGAGCAACTGCAAGCGGCAGCGATGTGCCGAACACGCCTACAAATATCGTATCTCCTTTTGAAACAGCCCTGCCTACCAGCCTTTTCTTGACAAACTCATCAAAGCCTGGCGAATACCTTATTGGTTCACTCGGAGAGAGTATTACCTTCTTCGCCTCCTTGGGCTCAGCTTTCATCACGAAGACCTTATCCTGTAAGCCCACCCCTGCGTTCTGCCTCAGGTATCCATCCATCCTTACGATGTTCAAACCCTCATCCTGGGGGTGCGCCTGCCACACCACTGCAGCAGTTATCCTCTTGCCTTTAATCTCAACAATGTCTCCCGTAGTAACCTCGAGCGTCTTTCTTGCTCGGGAATCCATCCTTACAATACCTCTGCCAACATCATTCTGGTATGCTTCAACAACCTTAAGCTCGGTACCTTTCAACGCCATTCAAATCACCCTTCCACCAGCTCCCCCTTTCCTGGCGGGAGAGCCCTAGTTATATCCTCCTCACTTATTCCCTTATCATTACTGAGTTTCTCTGATAAGAGTTGAAACAGCTTCTTGGAAAGGTCGCCTTTTCCAACTCCACCAGGTTTTATCTCGAAATACGATATGAAGCGCCCCTTCCCGCATCTCGCGGGTATGCACTCAATACCGCTCTCGGTCACTCCAATATACATTTTTAGCTCGATGTTTTTAAACCACTTTCGGTCCCCCTTTATCACAAATCCTCCTTTGGGAACATACTCCCCGTGGGAATGCTTGCCCACCTGCTCCTTCCTTGCCGCATACACATCCACTGCGCCCATCCCCTCCTTCCAGGCGCTGGAGTAGCTTGCTGCGAACTGCGCAGCCTCCTCCAGTGTCTTCTCAGGTGCGCATGAGCCGTTCTTCACAACAACAAAAGGAGCTCCATGTATGTCTGCGTGCATGAACATATCTGCATCCTCAAAGTATTTTGAGTAGAGGAGCTCATTCTGCTCAGCATCCCTCCCTCCAATCACAAGGAACCCATCGCTGCTGATGAACCAGTGGAACTTCTCATACCACTGCGCCTTCCTCCTCATCTTCGGCTTCTTCTCGACGGCAGGTTCAAACCTATCCAGCTCTTTTTTTGTTTCTTCAATTGCCTTTTCACTTCCCTCAACCTTCCCCTTCATCCTCTTCCCTTCCTCATAGTATCTGGCGGCATTCTCCTGCACGCTGCTGTTCAAATCCAGCCTAACTTTCACAGCATCCTCCTCGCATCCCGAATCATTTTTGCGTGGTCGAACCCGATTTCCGGGAGTTCATCCAGCCCGAACCACTTCACACTCTCCACCTCAACATCACCCTTCCCTTTTTTTGAGAGAGGCTTTGCAATAAATGCAACTGTGATGGTGCCTCTTGGGTCCCTCTTTGGGTCGGAGTAGACCCCGACAAATTTCACAAGCTTCACCTTTACCCCAGTCTCCTCAAGCGCCTCCCTCCTGCAGGCTTCCTCTACAGTCTCCCCCTCCTCAACAAACCCTCCGGGAACCGCCCAGAATCCCTTGTAGGGCTCAAATTTTCTTTTGACCAGGAGAACTTTCCCCTTTTGGATTATCAGTGCGTCCACTGTTGTTGGCCTCATTTTTACCCCATCCCTCCTTGCTCTTGCATTTCGGGTCTATGCACATCTGGAATACCTTCTTCCCGCTTCTCACAAATATCATCGGCAGCCCGCATACCTTGCAGGATTTCTTCAGCGGCTTTATGCTCCCGAACTGCGGTATGGGGTAGCCCTGGGAGCATTTCGGGTAGTTGGAGCATCCCACAAACCTCTTTCTGGTTGCCTTTGAGACAATTATCTTCAAATTCCCGCCGCATTTTGGGCACTTCCCAATGAAGTTCTGCTCAAAAGTCGTTTTCTTCAAAGCATCCGCAAGCTCCCTGCCAATTTCCTTCTCCTTCTTCTTGAAATCTATCAGAATCTCTGAGAGCGCAGCTTTCCCGCTTTCAATCACTTTACTCTCCTCTATTTTTCCCTCCTGTATCCACTCCATCTCTGTTTCCAGCTTCCTTGTCATCTCCTCATCCAGAATCTCAGGGGAGTGATGCTCCAGCGCCTCACACACGGCAAGCCCGAATTCAGTGACTCTTATACTCCTGTCCGCAATGTAACCCCTCTTGTACAACGTGTCAAGGATTGATGAGCGTGTTCCCTTCGTCCCCAACTCCTTCTCCTCAAGCGTTTGGACAATGGAGGCGGGCGTGTATCTCGCGGGAGGCTTTGTCTTGTCCTTTCTCATCTCCAGCTTGTCAACCTCGACATGCTCCTTCTCCTTGAAACCTGAAAGGTCCACCTCCTCGAATCTCACATAGGGTTTGTAGAAGTTTATCCAGCCTTCCTTGACCACCCTTGCCCCTTCCGCAGTATACCTCTGATCTCCAAGAAGAAGCTCAACATGCATCTTCTCCCTCACTGCATTCTCAGCAAAGCAGGAGAGGAATCTCTTTGCAATCAAATCATAAACTTTCAGCTCTGCTTCACTTGTGCCTTTCTTTGGCATGGCGCCTGTTGCAAATATTGCCGGGTGCGCCGAGTCGCTCCTGCTTCCCTCCCTTGGGTAGAACCTATTCTTGGCAATAAGCTCCTTAGCGAATTTCTCGTAGTTCGGGTTCTTTGAGAGTATGTTGATTATCCTCGGCAAATTGAGCTTTGCAGGCAGCTTCTGGGATGCAGTGCGCGGGTAGGATATCAAACCCGCCTCATATAGAGCCTGTGCAATATCCTGAGTCTGCGAGGGCGATAAGCCAAACCATCTATATGCTTCAATTTGCAATGAGGTCAAATCGAAAGGAGGGTTGGGGGGATGCTCAAAAATTTTCCTCTCCACCTTGTCAACAATCCCACTTCTTTCTGTTCTCTTCTTCGCTTCCTCCGCCTCCTTCTTCTCAAGGAATCTGCCTTTCTCATGGGTGAACTTCACTCCCCTACAGTGCGCGAACAGCTGCCAGAATGGAACAGGTATAAAGGCAGCTATCTCCCTCTCCCTCGTGCTGAGTATCTTCAGGGTCGGACCCTGCACCCTACCTATGCTCATCACCCTATACTCACCGCTCTGCCTTACTGCACTCATCAACCCTCTCGACAGGTTTATGCCCCACATCCAGTCCAGTATGCTGCGCGCCTCCCCTGCATAGGCATTGTTATAATCCAGCTCCTCCCTCTTGTCGTATGCCTCGGCAAGCTCCTCCTCAGTGAGCGTTGAGAACCTCATCCTTTTGCCGGAAGTCTTGCCGCATGCAAACCTTATGATGTTGAAGCCAATTATACTGCCCTCTGTATCAAAATCGCATGAGTTCACGTACTCCTGAGTTCTCCCGGCAAGGAATTTTATAACATCGAGATATTTTTTCGTGTAATACGCGCCTTTCTCAACCTGGTATAAAGGAACCCACTCAACATCAAAGACTGGGTAACCACCCCCGTTTTTCTCTCTCAGGCTGTAGATATGCCCAACAGCCGGAGCTACATACACCTGCTCCCCCTTCCTGTTAACTTCATAGTAAGCAACTCCGTTGAATGCCTTCCTCCTTGCATTGCTATCCAATGCCATTGCAACTCTCTGTGCAACGCGTGGTTTCTCGCATATAACAAGCACTGCCATCCCAGCACCTCAAACCTTATCAGTCTGCTCCCACATCTTTCTGAACTCTTCAATATACCTGTCAACAACCTTTAATTCATAGGTTCTCATCCCGAACTCAATGTTCCTCTCCAGGCTCGTTTTTGTTAAATTTGCTGAAGTGAACAGCACCTCAACATCGTCAACAATGAGGAACTTTGCATGCACTACGGAGTTCAAGCATATGGGTATGCCTGCCTTCTGCAGCCGTTCAACCATGGCTCCGTGGGATGCATCACCCTCAAGCGCAGGCCTGCAGACTATTCGTAGGTCAAGATTCTTCTTCTTAAGCGCCTCCAACCTTTCAAGTATAACGTCAACCCCCCATATCCACGGGGAGACAAGAGAAACGCCCACCTCCGCGAACTCCAGCATATCCATTATGTTCTTCTTTATCTTCTCAGGCTCTAGGATTTCGCTCCTGCTCCTCCCAGAGGAATAGCATTCAGAAAGCCTCAAGACTCTCTTGTATCCTCCTTCAATAACTCTATCAATTTTTTCAAGCGTCTGTTCTCTGTATCTGTCTCTTGCTTTGATGAAGGACTCGTATAATATTCTCTCATCAAGGCTCAGCCTGTCAAAGTTAAGGGAGTTGAGCCTCACAGCCTCAAGGTTCTTCTCATCCCTGAGCTTGTACACTTCATTGATTTTCTTCAAATCAGGCTCGGACTTCTCCTCAAGCATGTCTCTGACATTGTTTGGCTCAATACTGGCTCCCTTTAGAAGTAACTTCTCAGCATCCTCAAGAACCTCACGAACTTCTTCCCTCAGATGTTCCTCCATCTCGCCGTAGAAGCTGTTGCTCATCTTCTCCAGATTCTTCGTTTCCTTCTCTCCGCTCCACAGTTTGAAAAGCTTCTCTTTTGCGTCCATTGATAACTATTAAAAAGGTTTACCAATAAAAAATAGTATGCAAACTTCTAATTCGCCTGCGGAAAAGGAAAGAAAATATATCATCGTAGTAGGTTCGTTGATGAGCGGTCTGGGGAAGGGGATTGTCACAGCCTCTGTTGGCAAGGAGCTCCAGTCAAAGGGCTTCAATATTGTGCCTGTGAAGTTCGACGGCTATCTTAATGTGGACTGCGGAACAATGAACCCCTACAGGCATGGTGAGGTATTCGTGCTTGACGATGGCGCGGAGTGCGACATGGATTTGGGCACTTATGAGAGATTCCTCAACATAGATTTGAAATGGGACAACAACATAACTGGAGGGAAAATCTTCAGGCTTATCATTGACAAGGAGAGGAAAGGAGGTTACCTGGGGTATGACGTGCAGATAGTGCCTCATCTGACAAATGAAATTACTAAGTGGGTGAAGAAGGTAGGCAGCGATTTTGATGCGGATATTGTGCTCGTAGAAGTCGGTGGGACTGTTGGAGATTTGGAGAACTCGTACTTCATTGAAGCCATGAGGCAGCTTGCCCTTGAGAACAAGAACAGTGCAATGTTCATACAAGTTACTTACGTGCCTGTTCTTGAAACTGTGGGTGAGCAGAAGACAAAGCCGACCCAGCATGCGACAAGACTGCTTCAGAGCATGGGTGTCCAGCCGGATGTGATAATATGCAGAGGTGCGGAGAAGCTCTCTGCAAATGCGAAGAAGAAGATAGCTCTGTTCTGCAATGTCCCTGAGGAGGCAGTCATAGACGACCCGGATAGCGAGACGATATACGAAGTTCCTCTCCTCTTTGAGAAGCAGAATCTTGTTGAATTGATAATGCAGAAGCTCTCTATAAAGCCGAGCAAGAAGGATTTGAAGAACTGGGAGGGGCTTGTTGAGAAGATAAAGAGCCCGAAGAAGGAAGTTACAATTGGGATAACCGGCAAGTACACCGCACTGAAGGACGCTTATGTAAGCATAAAGGAAGCCTTGACTCATGCAGGAGCGCATAACGACTGTAGGGTAAATATAAAGTGGATTGAGACGACAGACATAGAGGATGGAAAGCAAACAGTGGATGTGCTGAAGGATTGTGATGGAATGATAGTGCCTGGCGGCTTCGGGGAGAGGGGCATGGAGGGTAAGATTCAGTGCATAAGGTATGCACGGGAAAAGGGAATGCCTTTCCTTGGGTTATGCTTGGGGATGCAGCTTGCGGTAGTTGAGTATGCAAGGAATGTCTGCGGTTTGGAAGGGGCGAATACAACTGAGAGCGACTCGAATACGAAACACCCAGTTGTAGACTTGCTGCCCGAGCAGAGGAGAATAGTCTACAAGGGGGCAACAATGCGTCTGGGAGGGCATGATGTTCAGATAAAGGATGGAACGCTTGCCTGCAAATTGTACGGAGGCACAAAGGCAAGGGAGCGCTTCAGGCACAGGTATGAGATAAACGAGAAGTACATCAAAATTCTTGAGGAGAAAGGACTGGTTTTCTCGGGCAAGGCCGTTGGGGAGGATGTGATGCAGATTGCTGAGCTGCCCAACCACAAATTCTTCCTTGGGACGCAGTTCCATCCAGAGTTCACATCAAGATTTGAAAGGCCGAACCCGCTCTTTGTGGGATTCCTGAAAGCATGCATGAAATAAATAGCTACTTCTCCTTCTTCTTTATGACGCAGATTTCCCCCAAGTTAACTCTTCCATCCTCACTCTTCTTCATAAAGGGCTCCAGCTCCTTCATTTTCTCTTCTTCCACCTTCCTTTTCAGCTCAAGCAGCTTCTTCTCCTTCCTTGAATCCTTTTCTGTGCTGTGCTTCTCGTGAACCTTTGCCCTCAGCTCGTTCATCCTTGTCTCAAACTCCTTAACCTGCTGCTCCGCCCTCTTTATGTCCTCGCTTATGAGAATAAGCCTTCTCTCCATCCTTTCAACTTCTATTGCACCTTTAAGCTTCTTCTCCCAATTCCTGACTTCCTTGACAAGCTCCCTCTCCTGCTTCAATGTTCTTGCTTCTGTTGAAATTATGAACTCCAGTCTATGGATATTTTTTCGTATCTCTCTCGCCGGTGGAAGTGGGCTCTCTTTTTTCCTTTTCTCCACCATCTCGCTCAAAGCCTTTGCCTCATAAACCTTGTACCGGTACCTCCTGTCGGCCTCCTTCAGCCTCTCAAGTAGGCTAGCTTTCTCCCTTTCAAGCACTTCCACATCCCCGGCAGGTCTCTGTTCTTCCATGCAGCTCCTCTCAAGCGAAAGCTTTATATTAGGGTCATAATATAATAAACTTACTTCGTTTTTTGCGTCTTCTCTAATACTGCCGAAAGGCAGCAAAACTGGTCGCCTTGCCAGCGCATAACGCGCTGGCCTCTTTTTAATAAACTCTCACTTATCAAGCGTTCACCAGTTTTCAGCAATGCGTATGAATATAACTGCCAAAAAGATTCTCCCCTTATTTATATTTATCCCTATATTTAAATACTGTTCTTATGATTGAGATAAAGGCGGATGAGATGGAAGGCGGAGGGCAGATCCTGCGCTCCTCCCTCTCCCTCTCCTCTGTGCTGCATGTGCCTGTGAAGCTCTTCAATATACGTGCCAAGAGGACAAAGCCCGGGATGCAGGCGCAGCATCTCATGGGCGTTCAGGCTGCCTCAATAATGGCAGATGCCCAGACTCCGGGGCTTGCAAAAGGATCAACAGAGCTTCTCTATTCGCCATCCTCAATACACGGGGGCGACTTCAGGTTCAATGTAGGAACTGCCGGCTCCTCAATGCTCGTGCTTCAAACAATAATGCCTCTTGCAGCATTCGCTACTTCTGATGTGAGCTTCAGGATAATTGGCGGGACCCACGTTGCGTGGTCGCCCAACTTCCATTTTGTAAAGGAGGTTTTCCTCCCCCTCCTGGGAAAAACAGGCTTCTCGCCATCCTCACTTGAGCTTGAGAGGGCCGGCTGGTATCCGAAGGGAGGTGGCGCAGTGAAGTTCTTGTCAAAACCCATTGATTCCTTGCAACCTCTCAACCTGGAATCGCCAGGCAAACTCCTCAAAATAGGAGGTGTTTCCTGTTGCTCCAACCTGCCTGAGGTTGTTGTTGAGAGGCAGGCGGAGTCAGCCAAGCAGCTGCTCAGGGAAAGCGGCTATGAGGCGGAAATAGAAAAGCAGGTTCTCCCCTCCCCGTCGAGGGGCTCTGCCCTGACGTTCTACGCAGTATACGAAAACAGCGTGCTCGGCGCATCCTCCCTAGGTGCTTTGGGGAAAAAATCCGAGAAGGTGGGGGAGGAAGCCGCAAAAGGGCTTCTTGCAGAAATGGGAAGCGGTGCTGCGCTGGACAGACATGCAGGGGACCAGCTCCTCATCTACATGGCATTGGCAAAAGGCGAATCCTCAGTAACAGTAAGCGAACTCACCCCGCACATAAAGACGAACATATGGGTGCTGGAGCAGTTCGTAGATGCGCGCTTCAGGGTTGAGGAGCTTGCGAACCGCGCGGCAAGAATAGCCGTGAAGGGAATAGGGTTGGAGAGAAGCCAGCTGCGCTCAGCTGAACAGTCCAAGAGGGAATAAGTAAGCCAACGGGTCACCGAAAAGCAGAGCTGCCAAGAGGGCTATGAGCACATATGGCATGAAGACTGGCATCTCCTTGTACACAGGGAACTTCTTCTTCCTGCCAATTTTTTTGAGCTTCTCTATCTCTTTAGGAGTGAGCAGCCTGTCAAGCTTGTACTCGCTCACCAGCTTCGGATCCATCTTCTCAACTGCAAGTATGTCCTCCTCATCTATCTCGCCAACCACAACCATTCTTATCATGTACTTGTCGCTTATATAGTCCTTGAATGCGAAGAGGCTCGTGGCGCAAACAATCACTGCTCCAAAAACTGCAAGCTGCGTCTGCGGGAGCTCCACCAGGCTGTTCAGATAGTAAAGGAATGCAGCGTAGAACGTAAGCGTGGCAGCTGCAAGCAAAACCTGCGATGGGTTGACACTAACCTCGCCTTTCAGCATATTGTAGAGTGTTAAGGGTATATACCTGAGGAATATGCCGAACACGGCAAGGATGCCCGAGAGCACAAATATCGAGACAACAAATGGGAAGCCCAACTGCGGTTTTGCTGTCAGGTATATTGACTGTGGCGCTTCTGGAAGCAGCAGAGCTATGGAAACAAAAACGAGAACATCTGCTCCGCCTATCTGGCCGACTCTGTAGAGTGCATAGCCAATCGCAAAGATGAAAAGAGCCGCAAGAATGCCGCTGCTGACTGTCATGTCTAAAAGAGCAGTAAAACCATTGCTCATTATCAAGTCTATGTTGAAGCTTGCGAGTGCGAACAGTGCTCCCAACGCTACGAGCGTGTAGGTGAGCCATGAAGGGACATTCCTCCTGTTGAAAAGATCGTAGTATGTCGCGCCTGCGCACCCTGCAAGGCATATTGCGAGCCTCACAACTTCAAACTCCATCCACTCACCCCGCAACCTTTATCCTGTTCTTCCGCAGCTCTCTCAGAAGATTCTCTGTTATCTGCGCCTCAGCCTGCCTCTTCTTCCTTGCTGCCACAAGGTAGCGCACAGCAACCCTCACAGCCCCCCCTTCCAAAGAGACGTAGGCTATAGGCTCCTCCTTGATGTCCCTTATTTTGAGTTTGTACTTCCTCAAACTAAGAAACTTGGCTGCGTCCTTCATCTTTTCTCCCACAACATCTTTCACTGCGTTCTCTGCAAGCTTCTTTGCAAGCTCATAGTCGCTGCTGTAGACAACCCTAAATGATACCTCATCCCAGATGAAAGGGCTCTCTGCAGTGTAGTTCACAACATTCTTACTGAGAACAATACTGTTTGGCACGCTCACAAAACCCCCGGTTTCCTGCCAGCTCACCCTGTCAAGTTCATTTATCCTTGTGAAGAAGAGGCTTATGTCAGATACGTCACCCAGCGCGCCCCACATGCTGTCGCCTATGAAAACTCTGTCGCCTGTTTTGTACAGCCTTGAGGCAACTATGGCCACCCAGCCTACTAGGTTCAGCAGTGCAGGCTGCACTGCTATTGCAACACCGGCACCAACAAGTCCTGAGAAAAGCGTCAGGGAGGAAATATCCCCGAGATATATGAAGCCCAGCAGGAGCAGGACAAGCCCTGCTGCGAGATACTTCTGAATACCAGTGACATACCTTCTCTCATCCTCAGAAAGCTTAAAGTGTCTTGTCATCCATGTCTCGGTAAACTTCAGCAGGCCGAATACAATCAATACAACTAGAACAGTCCTCAAAATCTTGTCAATGACCACCATCAGCTCCTGGGTGATTTGGAGTCTAGCCTCGAGAATAGGAAGGGTGTACACCATAACAAGTATTACTGCCAGGTAGACAAGGAAAGATGGCGTATCCATTCTCACACCTTCACAATTGCATCCAGTTCAATCGAAGCTTCCTTAGGAAGTGCCGAAACCCCAACAGTCGTTCTTGCAGGGGGATTTTTTCCAAAGTACTCCGAATAAACTTTATTCATAATATTGAAATCCGCAATATCTTTTAAATACACAGTAACCTTAACAATACCCTCAACCTTCCCGCCTGCTTCCTCAACAACAGCTATGAGATTTTCTATTGCGTTCCTTGTCTGCTTCTCAATATCTCCAGCTATCCTTCCCTCCTCATCCGTACCAAGCTGTCCTGATACGAATATGAAACCACCTTTTTTGACATATGGTGAATACGGCCCTGCCACTGTCATGGGACCATCCCCAGCTTGCCCCCACCGCCTTTCATAAACCGTTCAACCTGCCTCCTCAATCCTCTGTTCTTTTTGAATGCGTTCATGAACTTCTTCATCTTCTCAAACTGGCTTAACAAATCTCTGACGTCCTCAGCCTTCGTGCCAGAGCCTTTCGCTATCCTCTCAATTCTGCTCTTGTTCTTTCTAACAAGCTCAACATCCTTCCTCTCAGCCTTTGTCATGGAGCCTATTATAACTTCATACTTTTTCAGCTTCTCCTCACTCTGCTCCATGAGCTCCTTTGGCAGGTCAACCATCCCCATCATCTGGAAGACACTTTTGAGTGGCCCCATCTTCTTCGTTGCCTTGAGCTGCTCGTAGAAGCTCTCTATGGTCAGCTCCTCTTCAAGCAGCTTCTCTGCCCCAGTTTCTTCAATTCCTGCCTGCTTAACCTTCTCAAGCAGCGCTTCCAAGTCAGGAAAGCCCAGCAGCCTCCCAACGAACTTCTTGGCATCGAAAACCTCAAAATCCTCAAGCTTCTCCCCTGTTCCTATAAAGGCAACCTTTGCTCCAGATGCTGCAACCGAGCTGAGTGCTCCTCCCCCTTTACCGCTTCCATCCATCTTTGTGACAAGCACCCCGGTGATGCCAACTGCCTTGTTGAACTCCTCAGCTTGCTTCCTTGCAATCTGACCTATATCTGCACTAACCACAAGGAGCTTCTCATCAGGCTTCAATACATCATTTATCTCTTTAAGCTCCTTCTGCAGCTCCTCATCAAAAGCATCCCTGCCCGATGAATCAACAATCACAACATCCTTATCTCTGAAATGCTCAAGCCCCCCCCTCACTATTTTTTTAACGTCTCTTTCTCCCTTAATTCCATAGAAAGGAACGCTTGTTTTTGCTGCAAGCTGCTCCACCTGCTCATATGCGGCTGGCCTGTATGTATCGCAGCAGACAAGCCCCACACTCAAACCTCTGTCCCTGTAGAACTTGGCAAGCTTTGCGGTGCTTGTTGTTTTTCCGCTTCCGAAAAGTCCAAGCAGCAGCACCTTCTGCTTCCCCAGCTTCGGCTCGTGCTTCTCACCCATCAGTGCAACAAGCTCATCATAGACAACCTTCACAACATGCTCCCTTGCACCTATCCCTCCTGCAGGCTTCTCCTTCAAGGCTCTCTCCTGAATCTTTTTGGAGAGCTCAAAGACAAGCTTCACGTTCACGTCATTGCTTATGAGCACCCTCTGCAATTCCTTCACTAGCTCGGCTACTGCTTTCTCATCCACTATTGCTGCGCCAGTTATCCTAGCAAGCGCCTTCCGTAACCCTGCTCCCAAATCCATAGAAATCTCAGAATATACTTTGTACGTAGCCTATTTAATTCGTTACTGGAAATTTTACAGAATATGCATCAGAACACGTTCCAGCTGAAACCGTATTTAGGAGTGGCAGCATCAATATTTTAAATGTTAATAGACGAAATATACCTACAATGGGCCCGTAGCTCAGTTGGTCAGAGCGGCAGTCTTATACGACGCGCTCTTACACAAGTCTAGGAAAGCTGTAGGTCGAGAGTTCAAATCTCTCCGGGCCCATACAGGTTTTTGGATGAGAAGAGGAAACAAGCCAGGTTTTCTCCTGCAGGTTGTGAGGGAGAGAATAAACATACTTTTCCAGCTCGCAGAGAAGGAGCTCAAGACGCATCCTGAGAGAGCGAGGAGGTATGTCTCCCTTGCAAGAAAGCTCGGCATGAAGTATAATGTGAGGTTCTCTCCAAAGCTCAAGAGGAGGTTCTGCAAGCAATGCGGAATTCTCTGGGTTCCAGGCTATAACCTGAAGGTGAGAGTGAACTCAAGGAAAAAGATGATGGAATACCGATGCGAGTGCGGAGCAGTGAGGAATTTTTCGCTGCATTCGAAGGTAAGTGAGTAAATTAATATACTTTAGTTGATTAAACTTATACTCTCTGAGGTGAAGAGATGAAAAGTGTTTACGATGTGCCGGCAGACAGGCTCCTAAAGAAAGCTGCAGAGAAGCTCAAGGATGTTTCAGAGGTGAAGGCACCTGACTGGATGGAGTTTGCAAAGTCAGGAGCTCACCGAGAGAGACCTCCAGAGCAGGAGGACTTCTGGTATACCCGCTGCGCTTCCATACTGAGGAAGCTCTACATGGAGTCACCCATGGGAGTGAGCAGGATGAGAAGGGAGTATGGAGGGAGGAAGCACAGAGGAGTTAAACCAGAGAGATTCAGGAAGGGGAGCGGCTCTGTGGCGCGAGAAGCTTTGCAGCAGCTTGAGAAGGCAGGCTTCGTAGGGCACACCAAGAAGGGAAGGCACATAACAGGAAAGGGTAAAGCATTTCTTGACTCCGCCGCAAAGGAGGCATCAAAGGTGAGCTAGCTTGGGAGAGAATGAAGCAGAAGGGCAGAAGGAGCTGAGGGAAAGGCTCATGAAATACCAGCAGGCTAGGGAGCTTGAGATGCAGAAGAAGTTCGCATTGAAGTATATTGTTGACGCCCAGGCGTATGAGAGGCTCATGAACGTGAGAATAGCAAACCCCGCGCTCTATGACCAGCTCGTCACAATGCTCGTATACTTATACCAAAATAAACAGGTGAAGGGCAAGGTAACAGATGAGCAGCTCAAGACAATCCTTGCAAGGATAACAGCAAGAAAGGAGCCTGAGATAATATTCAAAAAGAAGTGATGCTATGGGAAGTGTGAAAACAAGCAGGAAGAAAACTGCCCTTGGGGCAGCCATGAGAAGGAGTAAGAGAATACCCGTATTCGTTGTTGCGAAGACGAACAGGAGAATCAGAACCAACCCGCATGCCAGGAACTGGAGGAGAAGGAAGCTTAAGCTTCATATGAAATAGGTGAGCCGATGGTTGAAGAGCTGGAGAGAGTATACACAGTGTCGCTCGTGGGCGCATACAAAACAGTGAGAAGGAAAAGGACCTCAAGAGCAGTCAAGCTGCTGAAATCCTTCCTCGCGAGGCACATGAAAACCCAGGAGGAGAGGGTGAAGGTTAGCGCTGAGGTGAACTCATTCCTTTGGCAGAGAGGGATGCAGAGGCCACCCAGAAGGGTCAAGGTGAAGGTGAAAAGGGACGCCAAGGGAGAGGTTTCTGTAAGCCTTGTGGAGGAGCCAAAAGCCGAGAAGCCATCTGAGAAACCTGCAGAGCCAAAGCAGGAGGAGAAGAAGGGGTAAGTTGATGCATTTTGCAAAGGCAGCCATTGAGGGAAACTCATTCCTTGGAATCTTTGCAAAAACCAACGACTCCATCACGCTGCTCCCAAAGAACTCATCAGAGAAGCTCAAAAAAGTCTGCTCAGAAGTCCTGAAAACGCAGGTTGTCACGGCAACAATCTCCAACTCAAACCTCATAGGCATATTCTCCGCGATGAATTCAAACGGCATGGTGCTTCCAGCTGCAGTTTATGATTATGAGCTGAATGAGCTCAGGGAGGCAGGTCTCAACGTGTCGGTGATTGATGACAGGAACTCGGCATTTGGCAACAATATACTGACGAATGACTCGGCATGCCTTATCAACCCCTCCATGAGCAACAGGAGCATGAGGAACATTGCGGACTGCCTTGGTGTGGAGGTTGTGAAAGGGAGAGTCGGTGGGTATAAAACAGCGGGAGTCTCTGCAGTTGTTACAAACAACGGGCTGCTTACAAAGACGAGTGTAACTGATGAGGAGCTCGCCTTCCTGGAGGGCCTCTTCAAGGTGAAGGGTGCTGTGGGCACTGCAAACATGGGGGTGCCTTTCATTGGGCTGTGCATGCTTGCAAACAGGAATGGGTTTGTTGCAGGTGAATTGACAAGCGGGTTTGAGCTGAACAGAATTGATGAAGCGCTTGGCTTCATCGGCAGGTGATTGCGTGAGTATTGTGACTTTTGATGAGTTCAGGAATATGGATTTCCGCGTAGGGGAAGTTGAGAGCGCGGAGAAGGTTCCGAACACTGACAGACTCATAAAGATGATTATAAATATAGGGGCGGAGAAAAGACAAGTAATAGCGGGTATAGGCAACAGCTATGAACCTGACCAGCTTGTGAGTAGAAAGCTGGTGATTCTGGCTAACCTTGAGCACAAGAAATTCAAGGGTCTTGAATCCGAGGCGATGATACTCGCAGCTGACTGGGAGGGCGGCACGGTGGTCATTTTCGTTGGTGATGATGTTCCGGTTGGAACAAGAGTGGTGTGATTATGAAGTACTCAATAGACGGTGAGATGCTCCTGAAGGGAGAGAAGAGGAAATTCCACAAGGAGGTGGAAGTAGACAACAAGAAAAGGGCAATTGAGAGGGTCTACATGTCTCTCGGGAGCAACCACGGGCTGAGCAGGAAGAATATAACCATAGCATCAGTGCAGGAGGTGAAATGATGGCAGGCAAAGATGATATGGCGAAGATTGCATACGAGATGCAGCTCTACAGGGAGGAGGCGCAGGTGATTCAGCAGCAGCTTGCAAACCTGCAGATAAACTACTCCTCAGCAGAGGCCGCAGTTCAGACTCTTGAGAACCTCAGCAAGCTCCAGAAGGATGAGGACATGCTGCTCCCGATAGGCTCCGGAGCATACATAAAGTCAAAGGTTGGGAGCAATGACGTTGCTCTTATAGATGTTGGAGCCGGGGTTATTGTTGAGAAGCCAGTCCCAGAGGCAGTGACATTCCTGAAGTCAAAGATGGGGGAGATGGATTCAATAAAGGACAAGCTGCAGAAGAACTTCGTGGAAATCTCCAATAAAATGAAATCTCTGGAGGAGTCCGCGAACAGACTCATGGAGAAGATGAGGGCGGACAAGGAAATAAAACCCTACAAGGACGAGGATGTGGAGCATCAGGAGTATAGGTAAAAGTCGGGCGCATAGGGATGTTCAACCTTCTGAAGAACAAACTCTCCTCTTTTGTAAACTCTCTCTCTAGGAAGGTTGAGGAAAAACCTGAGGAGCCTGCCCCGAAGCAGAAGGAGAAAAAGCCCAGAGCAGAGGAGAAGCCTCAGAAGGTGCATGCTGAAAAGCCTAGTGAGGAGAAGAGAGAGCTGAAGCTCAGCCTTGAGACGAGGGTCAGAAGCATACTATCACCTGAAGTTGAGATAAGAGAGAAAGATGTTTCTGGACTGCTTGAAGAACTTGAGCTCTCATTGCTGGAGGCAGATGTAGCCTATGATGCTGCAAGGAGCATCACCTCTGATATGAGGAACAAGCTTATTGGGATGCATGTAAACAAAAACGAGGTCGGCAGGGCCGCCCATGACGTTGTGAGGGCGACTCTCCTAGAGGTCATGGAGAAGGAGAAGCCCGATGTCGTTGAGCTGGCCCGTAAGAAGGTCTCCTCTGGCGGGGTGTTTGTGATACTTTTCCTTGGGCCCAACGGCTCTGGCAAGACGACAACAATTGCAAAGATGGCGAATCTCTTCAAGAAGAACAGCCTCTCCTGTGTGATTGCAGCTGCAGATACATGGAGGGCAGCTTCCCAGGAGCAGGCCGAAGTGTGGGCTGGGAGGCTGGGCATAAAGGCGGTTGGGGGGCAGTACGGCTCAGACCCAACTTCCATAGCATGGAATGCGCTCGCCCATGCCAAGGCCAAAGGAATAAACATCGTGCTCATAGACACTGCAGGAAGGCAGGAGACAAGTAAGAATCTGATGAAGGAGCTTGAGAAGATGAACCGAGTGCTGAAGCCGGATTTGAAAGTGTACATTGGGGAGGCTCTTACTGGCAACGCCATTGTGGAACAGGTGAAGGAGTTTGACAAGCTCATAGGTGTGGATGGAGTGATACTCACAAAGGCGGATGTGGATGAGAAGGGAGGAGCTGCTCTCTCAGTCTTTCACTCAACTGGCAAGCCCATCCTATACCTGGGCGTAGGACAAGAGCTGGATGATATTCAGGAGTTCTCTCCGAATTTTGTTATAAGAACTCTCCTTGCTTAGCAGAAGCGACGAAAATTCACGCCCTTCAGGGGCTGGGACCATGTCACCTCATTTGCCTTTTGCCAAACCCGCAGCAATAATCAAACCGAAGTACAAAACGTAAAAAATAATTACCAGCGCTATGGCAACAAGGACTGGGATTAATACAACGGCTATTGCCTTGTTCCTTGTTAAGTTGTGGACATATTTGATAATCAGATATCTAATATAGAGGTTGTACACGGCAAAGGCCATCATTACCGGTTGGGTGAACAGGCCCAAGCACGGAATCATTGATACTGCCACGAAAGGTGTCATCATGACTAAAAGCGTAGCAGTCTGCAATGCTTCCAGATAGGCATTCGCGGTATATCTCCCGGTCCCCCCTAATAACCTAGCAAGCAAGAACTCAATGCCCGAGTATCCAAGCCAGCTAACTATGGAGAACAGGACCATAAATACAATTATCGCTATGACTATGAGCACGGCTACAACAATAGTCCATACGCAGGCATTTATACCACCAGCGAGCGTCAAGGGTATGAGCGTTATTCCAAGGAAGAAGCCCATAAAGGTGCCGAGTAACAAAACCAATACTATCGAATAGAAGAAACTAGACACCGCAATATCCTTCGCACCTCTGGAAAGGGAGGCATTCTTCATCTCACTTTTAATTGTCTTGCTTGGCTCAAACAGCATATCCTTCCAGACGGGCAGCCTCTCATACGGGATTTTTTTAATTATATTTTCGACAAACCCGCTAAGCCCCTCAATACGGTTGTCTACGTTTTTCTCAGCCAATCAATCACCCATAAACTAAATATAAAATATGATATTTATAATCATTATCTGCTGCAGTTCATATCTCAAAAATCAATCACTGCCAGCCGTATCTTCTCATGAACCATCCCTTCAGAACCTGCACATGCACCAGGTAGACAAGAATTATTATGGCAATCAGCATGAGGTACTGAATTGTAGGATGTGCGAAACCCAGCACGCCCGCAACCGGCGACAGTGTAAGAATCAGCGCAGTGAGCACAATACCTGCAGTTGTTAAAACGAGCCACTTGCTGGGGCTGCTCTCTAGGAATGGCACTTTCGAAGTGCGTATGATATAAATTACAAATGTCTGAGTGCCAAGGGACTCCAGGAACCAGAATGTCTGGAAGAGAGCAATTGATCCATTAATGTAGTAATAAAAATATAAACCTATGGCGTAGGTTATCAAATCATAGAGCGAGCTTATGGGTCCAAAACATATTATGAAATTCTTGATGTAATTTATCCTCCAGGGAGTGGGCTTGAGCAAGTATTCTGCATCAATATTATCTGTGGGTATGGTCAGCTGCGACATGTCATAGAGGAAGTTGTTCACAAGTATCTGCAGCGATGTCATGGGCAGGAACGGCAGGAAGACACTACCAACGCTGACGCTTATCATATTCCCGACATTGGAACTTGCACCCATTTTTATGTACTTGAGCACGTTTCCGTATACCTTTCTTCCTTCTATGACTCCGTCTTCCAGTACAAGAAGGCTCTTCTCAAGGAGTATTATGTCCGCAGTTTCCTTCGCAATATCCGCTGCATTGTCAACAGAGATTCCGACATCGGCAGTCTTTATCGAAGGAGCATCATTTATCCCATCGCCTAGGAAACCCACCGTATGCCCTGCTTTTTTCAGTATTCGTATAACCCTCTCCTTCTGAATAGGGTTCAGCCTGGCGAAAACAGATGTTTTATTCACAACCGCGAGCAGCTCCTCATCGCTTAGATTGTCAATTCCGTCACCTGTTACAATGCTGCTGACATCGATTCCAACATCCCCGCATATTTTCTTTGAAACCAGCTCGTTGTCACCTGTCAAAATCTTGAGCTGTATACCCAATTTCCTGAGTGAATCAAGAATCTTTTTTGCATCGGGCTTTGGCGGGTCTAGGAATATTATAAATCCTTTCAGAACAAGCTCGCTCTCATCATCCTTTGAATATGACTTTTTCTTGTGCTTGAATTTTCTGTAAGCCAGCGCGAGAACCCTAAAGCCCTGTCTTGCGTACTTGTCGGATTCACTCATAAGATGTTGGGGAATTTTTCCACTGATATTATAAACGTCCCCGTCAAGCTCATACATATTGCAACGTTTAAGCACTTCCTCCGGGGCTCCCTTTGTTATAAGAATGTGGCCTCCATCCTCCTCCATAACCACCGACATGAGCCTTCTGGTGAAATCAAAAGGTATCTCGTCGACTTTTTTTCTCCTGTGCATTAAAACCTGTTCATGCTTTATTATCGCCTTGTCAAGCAGGTTCTTAAGCCCTGTCTGGAAGTAGCTGTTCATGTATGCATATTTAAGCACCTCCTCACTCTCCCTTCTCTGCAAATCGAAATGCCTTTCCAGTACAACTTCTCCAAGGGTGATAGTTCCTGTCTTGTCGCTGCAGAGCACATCCATCGCCCCGAGGTTCTGGATTGAGCTGAGCCTCTTTACAATGACTTTCTTCTTTGACATCTTCATTGCCCCACTTGAAAGGTTCACTGTGATAAGCATGGGGAGCATCTCAGGAGTAATCCCCACAGTGACTGCAAGGGCGAAAAGCAACGCCCCCATGGCATCCCCCTTTAGTAGTGTGTTAATGATGAATATGGGGACGGTCAGAATGACTATGAACCAAATCATAAGGCGCACGAAACTGTTCACACCAGTATCAAAGCTTGTAACCGTGTCCCTGCCCGCAATCATTGTTGCAAGTTCCCCGAACTGGGTTGAAGGCCCTGTCTTTACAACCAGTCCGACTCCAGTGCCGCTCATGACGTTTGAGCCCATAAAAGCGATGTTTGTCAGCTCAGTTATGGAACTCCCCTTCACGATGATTGACTCCCCTGTTTTTTCAACAGGGAAAGACTCCCCGGTAAGTGTTGCTTGGTTTATGAAAAGATCCTTGGCGTCAATAATCCTCAAGTCCGCAGGAATTATATTCCCTGCTGAGAGCAGAACAATATCACCTGGCACAAGCTGGCCCGTGTTCAATTCATGGTGCCTGCCCTCCCTCACAGCAGTCGCATTTACAGAAACCATCTCTATGAGCTTCTGCGCCTCCCTCTTTGCCTTGTACTCCTGGTAGAAGGAGAGCGATACGCTGATAATCGTCATGAGGTACACCAGAACTGCGCTTACCAGCTGGTTCGTGAGAAGCGAGACGGTTGCAACTATGAGAAGAACTATGATGAGCGGATTTTTGAACCTCTCAAGAATCTGCAGCGGTAAAGGAACCTCCTTGGTTCTTGTAGGCTCATTAAAACCGTACTCGTCAAGCCTTCTCTTCGCCTCTCTTCCCGAGAGGCCCTTCATTGAGGTTTTAAAATTCTTAAGAAGAGTATCCTTGGAAAGCTCAGCAAGCTCGGGTTCAAACTTCTTCTGAGTATCACTGGCAGCTTCTAACTTCCCATCACCACCAAACAATCTAAAAACAGGGGCTTCTATAGCAGTGATTATCTTATCAAGTAGGTTTTCTCTTTTCTCAGCTGTGGCTTTCGGCTCAGAATTCTGGGCTTCTTTCATTAATTCTTCGCAACCTCCAGTGCTTTCTACAATGCTCTGCTTCTCCCGAGCATCTAAATTAGCTCATAGCATGCTTTAAAGCGTTTCTGTCGACGCATATTAAAATCTCAGGAATGAGGCAATGCCGAGTGCTGCCACCACTCCCAGAATGAAGGAAAGAGCAACCTTCCATGATCTGCCTTTAAAAGCATCTGGAAGAAGTTCTGCAAGAACCACGTATGACATGGCTCCTGCGGCAAACCCCAGCGCAGGGGGAATTGCTGTCTTAACAATGCTGAGGAATAGGTAACCGAACACTGCAGCAACTCCCTCAATGAGGCCTGAAAGAACCCCGAACTCAAATGAATTTACGCAGTCTATTCCATAGCATGCAAGTGGAGTTGAGACAAGAGTGCCCTCTGGCACATCTTGGATGGCTATAGTCGAAGTTACCAACCACCCCAGAGGAGTTGAATGCGCGAATGAGGATGCAACAGCAAATCCTTCAGGCAAGTTATGTATTGTTATAGTTCCTGCAATCATGGCTGATTTCTTCTTCGAATCGCTTATCCTCGTTTTCCTTACTAAGAAATGCAGATGAGGCAACGATCTTTCAATTGCGAGGAAGACCAGTACTCCTGCCAGAAGGGCAATGCTGGCGGTTACATCGCCGACATCTCCCCTAGATTGAATGAACATCTCCACTGCTGAGAATGCCATGACGCCTGCGGAGAATGAGATGATATTCGAATAGTCCATATGCTCAGATTTTCTGTTCCTAAAAAGAAGCACAACGGCCGAACCAAGAGAAGTGGCTAGGAATACAGTCAATGCACCTAGAAGTAAATCAACAAATGCCATCATATCCGCCTTGGAATATTCATATTTTGATGGGAAATAATAAAAACATCAACATGCAATTCATATGATGAGAGGTGCAGTTTAATGGAGGGCAAGGTAACTGAGTTCATAATGCGTAATTTCAAGCATTTCAACGCCGCAGCTTTGGTGGATGCGGCTGAGGCTTATAAACAGCTTATAGACTCTGGAGGAAAGATGTTCTTGGTTATAGCAGGTGCCATGAGCACCGCCGAGCTTGGCATAAGCCTTGCGGAGATGATAAGAAAGGACAAGGTGCATGCCATTTCATGCACAGGCGCCAACCTTGAGGAGGATATATTCAACCTGGTTGCAAACAAGCACTACAAGCGTGTTCCTTACTATAGGCAGCTCACTCCCAAGCAGGAAAAGGAGCTTGCTGATGCAGGGCTCAACAGAGTTACAGACACATGCATACCTGAAGATGAAGCGATGCGCCGGGTTGAGAAGCAACTGCTTACCCTCTGGCAAAAGCATGAGAAGGAGGGTAAGCCTATGCTGCCCCATGAGTATATGTATGAGCTACTCCACTCAGGAGTACTTGAGAAGCATTATGAGATTGACCCGAAAGACAGCTGGCTCATTGCAGCTTCTGAGAAAAACTTGCCGCTTTTTGTGCCTGGCTGGGAGGATTCCACTCTGGGTAACATGTTCGTCTCACAGACGATGAAAGGAGGATTGAAAGACTTATCAATAATGAAAAGCGGCCTGCATTACATGGACGAACTCATCCGCTGGTATACGAAAGAGTCAGCAAAGCAGAAAATAGGCTTCTTCCAGATAGGGGGAGGAATCGCAGGGGACTTCCCAATTTGTGTTGTGCCACTCATCAACCAGGATTTGAGAAAGAATGTCCCGTTCTGGTCGTACTTCTGCCAGATATCAGACTCAACCACAAGCTACGGCTCCTATTCAGGTGCAGTGCCAAATGAGAAAATCACGTGGGGAAAGCTCGGCATAGACACGCCAAAATTCATAATTGAATCAGATGCAGCAATAGTGGCTCCGCTCATTTTTGCATACGTGCTGGGCTGGTAGAGTTCAGAACCTGCTCCTCTTCACATAATGGGTGTGTAGCAGCTCCTCAGCCTTTTTGGAGAGTGGCTTTCCGAGCATCTCATCATAAATCTTCTTCACAATCGGATTTTCATGAGACCTGCGGAGCTTGGAGCTGCGGTCAGCAGAGTAAATTGCTTCAGTCCTCTTCCTTAGTATTTCAGGGTCGCGGTAGACCGGTTGCCCGCCCCCCCCGATGCATCCTCCAGGGCATGTCATTATCTCTATGAAGTGGTATTTGTCTTTCTGCGCGATGAGCTTGCGCGCGTTTGCGCCTCCATGCGCACAAGCAAACTTGATTTTCTTTCCTTTCAGTGTTATGCTGCCCTCCTTTATCCCCTTCATTCCTCGTATCTCTGAAAACTCAAGGTTCTCCAGCTCCTTGCCTGTTGCAAATTTATACGCAGTTCTGAGAGCTGCTTCCATGACCCCTCCTGTCGCGCCGAAAATCACGCCAGCACCTGTTGAAATACCCAAAGTAGGGTCAAACTCCTCGTCATGCAGGGAAGCAAAATCAATATCCTTCATCTTTATGAGCTTGCCAAGCTCTCTGGTGGTGAGCACATAATCAACACCGCTTTTCATCTCCGGTCTGGTGGACTCAAACTTCTTCGCAGTGCACGGCATAATAGAGACAACAACTATCTTCTTGGGGTCTATGCCTGCTTTTTTTGCATAATAAGTCTTGATGAGCATTCCAAGCATCTCATGGGGAGACTTGCAGGTGGACATGTTCTTCAGCAAGTCATGGTAGAAGAACTCCATCATGAGTATCCAACCCGGGCAGCATGTTGTTATCATTGGAAGCTTGCCGCCCTTCTCAACCCTCCTCAGCAGTTCAGATGCTTCCTCCATTATCGTCATATCCGCTCCCAAATCAACATCAAACACCTTTTCGAACCCGCACCTGCGGAGTGCAGCAACAGTTTTTCCCGTGACGAGCGTGCCAGCCGGCATTCCGAAAAGCTCGCCTAGTGCAGCGCGGATGGATGGCGCAACCTGTGCAACCACATACTTTTTACTGTCGTTGAGCGCAGCCATCACACCCTCCAGATGAGAGTACTCCGAAATGGCTCCCACAGGGCAGTTGAGTATGCACTGGCCGCAGCGTATGCAGGCAACATCTGCAAGAGGATGCTCCCAGTAGGGGGTGATATGCTCGTTGTGCGCCCTGCTTGCAAAGTCTATGGCAAAAACTCCCTGCACATCTGCGCACACGCGCACGCATCTCCCACAGTTTATGCACTTGTTATCATCTCTTACAACTGCAGCTCCCAAGTCAGGTTTGTATCCCTTTATCTGTGGGAATCTGGCTTTCCTCATTCCCACTTCATTGTAGATTTCGCACACTTCCAAATCATCCACAAGTCCACAGGAAGGCTCGGGCATCATGAGCTCCATGTTCAGCTTCCTTGCCTTCACAATTCGCTCGGAATTTGTGACAATGGAAGCGCCCTCCCTTGGCCTTGTAGAGCATGCAGTTACCAGCTTGCCATCCATCTCCACGAGGCATACACGGCAGCGCGCCTCTGGGAAGAGGCTGGCATGGTAGCAAAGAGTAGGAATAGTGATGCCGTTCTCTCGGCAGATGTCAAGAAGCGACTTGCTTCCGTCCACCTCAATTCCCTTTCCATTGAGCTTTATCTTCATACCCTCACTTCTTTTTCCCAAGGTACGCCTCATAGTCTTCGGGGAAATGCTCTAGGCTTGTGAGTATGTGTGTGCCGCACGTCTCCCCAAGTCCGCAAAGCGAGGTATCCTGGATATGCGTGGCCAGCTCGCGCAGAATCTGCAAATCCTTCTTCTCGCCTTCACCACTCCTTATTTTCTTCAGCAGGTTGAGCATGCGGATGGTGCCCTCTCTGCATGGCGTGCACTTGCCGCACGATTCATACGTGTAGAATTTCGCAATTGAATACACAATATCCACAATGTTGTGAGTCTCATCTATGAAAATTATGCTGTAGTTCCCATGCTGGCAATCTTCCTTGCATATTGCTTCTGGAGTGATGCTCATGTTCTTGTCAACAGGCATTATTCCCCCAGCGCAGCCAAAAGACATTGCCTTGAGCTTTTTCTCTGGGCGGGCAACATCTATGACAGAAGACATCTTCACGCCCAATGGAAACTCGTATACCCCCGGATTCTTGATGTTGCCTGAGAGGGAGAACAGCCTCAGGTTGGCATCCCAGTAGTCAAACAGCACAGCCTGTGCAGCGCAGGTGAGCGTCTCCACATTGTTTATTAGCGTCGGCTTGCCCCACAGCCCCTGCCTTGTCGGGTTTGGCGGCTTATACATCGCAGTCCCTCTGAAACCCATGATAGACTGGACAAGGGCTGTGGACTCGCCGCATACGTATGCGCCCGCTCCGCGAACAATTTCTATGCTCACGCCTTTCATATCCGCGCGTGCAAGAATGTCCTCAATCTGTCCCTGCAGCTGGGGGTGGAGGTAATCATACTCGCCTCGCAGGTATACGAAGCACCTCTTCGCACCAATTGTATAGGAGGCAATCAGAATTCCCTCAATAAGCGTCTGTGGGTTGCATCTGATGATAAGTTTGTCCTTGAAGCTGCCCGGCTCCCCCTCGTCGGCATTGCACACAACGAACCGTTCGTCTGCAGGTGTATCTCTGCAGGTTCGCCACTTCTGGGCGGTTGAGAAAGCCGCGCCTCCCCTTCCCACAAGCCCCTTCTTCTCCAAAATGGAGAGTACTCCCTCTGAGCCGAGCATACGCGCCTTCTCAAGCGCCTCCAAATTTGTCTGGTGGAATATCTGCATGAGCTCACTTCTTTTTAATCTTCTTTCTTCTTGAATTGGCACGCAGCTTCTTCAGGAGCAGCTGCACTCTCTCCACTGTCATCTTGGTGTGCGGCTCTCCATTTATGAGCATCGCAGGAGCCTCGTCGCAGCACCCGATGCAGGAAGTTTTGTAGAGGGAAAACATACAGTCCTTGGAGGTTTCCCCTATCCTCACGCCTATCTCTTTCTCAAGGAACTTCTCGAGCTTCATTCCGTTATTCAGAATGCAGGACGGCGAGCCGCAGATCTCAATAACATGCCTGCCCTGGGGCTCGGTGTGGAACATTGTGTAGAATTTGACCACTCCGAAAAGCCTGGAGATGGGTATATTCTGCTCTACAGAAATCTTCTTGAGCATCTGCTCAGAAATATAGCCGTGCTTGTCCTGCGCCTCGTGCAGGATGTTCATAAGCAAAGGAGCGTTTTTACCTTTCATCAGTTCATAATTCTCTAAAAATCCTTATATATTTAACCTATCTATAATTAGTGAGGCGTTTATATGGAGATGAAATACTTCTATACTTCGGGTTCATTTTTCAAGCAGGAGTACACACTTTCTCTGGCGCAGGAATATGCTGAGATGATTTTGTATGCGCTTGTGGCGTTCTCCCTTCCCTTCATTCTGGGGCACGAGCAGCTTCTTGTGGGCTCAGTGGTGAACTGCGCCCTAGTGCTCGCCGCGCTTAACCTGCGTGGGGCTCGCCTCTTGCCAGTCATACTTCTCCCCAGCATAGGTGCGCTGCTGGCCGGCATGATATTTGGCCCGCTGTCAGCATACCTTGTCTATATGCTGCCATTCATCTGGCTGGGCAACTCAATCCTTATATTTGCAGTGAAGGAGCTGGTACTGTCTAGGGGAAAGAACCGCTTGGCAGCGCTTGTAGCAGGTGCATCTGCAAAGACTGCGCTTCTCTCTGCTTCAGCGTTCGCGCTCTTCTTGTTTGGGTTGGTACCTGTGCAGTTCATAGCAGCATTCGGCATACTGCAGCTTGCAACTGCCCTCTGCGGAGGAACTGCAGCTATTGGTGTGCAGGAAGCAAAGAGACGGCTTGTAGTGGTTTGAAATTAAATGTGAATGTACTACTGAGTTGCTGCAACATGACGCTTGGGACTACCAGAAGCTTAGTTCGGTACCAACCTAACAAAAACTTAACAATTTTAAATGCATGAATTCTAAGTAATTCAAGGTGATCAAATGGCTGAAAAAACTGAAAACTCAATACTTATTGTAGGGATAATGATACTGGTGCTTATCACTGCGGGTCTAACCTACTATATAACAAAGACCAGCACTTCTGGCATCTCCGTATCCAACCAGACAAACCTGACCGGGCAAACGCCCACAATCACAGTAAGCGGTGAGGCCATGAGAACAGTAACCCCGGATGTGCTTTCAATCGGGCTTACCATACAAACTTCTGGCTCAACCGCATCTGATTCGGAGACATTGAATGCCGCAGAAACTGCAAAAGTCAAAGCAGCGCTGGTGGCAGCCGGCTTGAACGAATCTGAAATTCAGACTGAGTCATACTCCACATATCCTACTTATAACCAGTCATGCTATGACTGCTACGGTTATTCAGGTGTAGTTGTCCCCCAAGTTGCGGATGGAGCTGCTCAAGGCTCTGCTTCCGCACCTGCCATGCCTCCATATCCTTGTAGTTATAGCAAAAACTGCACAATAGTAGGTTACCAGACGACACACTCCATACTGATAAAGAGTGGCAACACCGCTGGAGGAGGGAAATACATAGATGCTGCTCTCAATTCTTCCAACCTCACAACTGTAGGCTATGTCTACTTCTCGCTGAAAGACCAGACAAGAATTAACATCGAGTCTGAGCTGCAGGTCGAAGCCGCAGCAAGCGCCAAAAGCAAGGCAGGCGACATAGCAAGAGGGCTCGGGCTGACGCTTGGGAAGGTTGTTTCAGTGAATCCAAACTATTACCCAGTCTATCCTGTCTACGCTTACCAAAACAGCGGAATCGGAACGAAAACAGCCCCGCCTACAGAAATCTTCCCGACAACCACGACAATGAGCAACTCCGTTACCGTAGTTTATGAGCTTGTGCAGTAAATTGCATATAGCGATGCGCTCAGGATAAAGTTGGTGCAGGGGATCTTGCCAGAATATGGGAGTATCTGGCATTGGACACGCATGTGAACAGGCAACGACTAAAGGACGGGTGGTGTGCTTAACCGAGGACTAATGTTTTATATCGAACCCACGTTATAATAGGTATGTCAAAACAATCTATAGACGCATCAGCGCACATGGAAGGAGCTCCTCAATCAGAACGGTTATTTCCTGTTGAAAGGGAATACGCCCGTTGCGTTACCGCTTTAAACCACACTGGCATTCTCACACTTCTTCCGAAATCAGAAAGCATTGGAGTGATTGGAATAGATGGAAAAGAGTATCCAATACCAACCCAAGAACAGGTTGTAGAACTATTTGATCATAATAGAGAGCTTGTAGGTAGAAAAGTTCCACAAGGGTTTGATCGTTTAGAGCTAACACCTATGGCAATGCCAACACCCCTTCTTATTGACCGAATGAAAGCAGCTATTCTTAAACACGCAGCAGAAGGAAAAATTTATCAAACCAGACGTTCTCCTTCTGATTCTTTAATACCTGTTCGTGTCAATACCGAAAAACATGTCTGGATATGGGATACCTTAAGACAGGCACTAGATACAGACGAGCTTGTATATTTTCCTCAAGAATATTCAAGCAACCATCGGGGACAGACCAAATTAGAAGTAGTCAATAATGGACGTATTTGTGCCGTTCCAGGCTGGTCTCTGGGATTAGTTGAAAGTTTACCCATTATGCCTCAACAAGGCCGAGGAAAGACATTAGGAGGCAGAAGACAATTAGAAACAGGCTCTTCTCCTCGTGATTACTTACGAACATTACAGACGCAAGCTTATCAAGGAGAAACAGGAAAAACACTTGAAGATTTTATTACAAAATTTCTTACCCACCTCGAAACAACCAATGAAGTAAGTAACGACAGGTATGATAACAATGCCTTATGGTTTCTTGGTCAATATGTAAAATATGTAAAACATGTAAAAAGTGACCTTGTGCCGACTGGGTGGTGGCATCGAGACTTTGGGCGGGCTCGCTTGGATGCGCACCGTCCAGGCAATAGGCTTTGCACTAAGAGTTGGGGTGGGTCCTCCACGGTGAGACTGCTTAGGCCTTAACCTTTATCTTTCTTTATGGCGAGGCCGGTGGATGCAATGATGTCAGGTTTGAGTTCAAACGGGCAGGGAGTGCACTGAGTCCTGAACTGAGTGCAGGGGGAGAGATTTGAACTCTCGCAGGCCTAAGCCAACAGATCTTGAGTCTGTCGCGTTTGACCAGGCTCCGCCACCCCTGCGCGGGTATAAATTACACAACAACTGCTTATAAGTTTTCCACTCAGCGCTTGCACATCTTCACAAAATTCGCGTATATCTCTTCCCCGTGTTCCGTGTGCTCAACTTCGGGGTGGAATATGCAGCCATATATGGGTCTTTTCTCATGCTTCATTGCCTCATTGGAGCAGTCCTTTGAATGGGCGAGAATCTTGAAGTGTGGGACACCAATAACCTCGTCATTGTGGGAAGCCCACACATTGAATTTTCTGGGAAGCCCCTTGAATAAATCATCCTCCTCGTCAACAAGCAGTTCAACCCTTCCATACTCCGGCTTTTTTGCAGGCTGTACCTTCCCCCCGAAATGCATCCCTATGAACTGGTGCCCGGCGCATATCCCAATTATCGGCTTGCCAAACTTTTCAATATAACGGGAAAGTTCCTTCAGCTCTTTCACTTCACCCAAGCCAAGCCGTATGGCGCCTCCAGAAAGGACAAGCCCATCGGCGTCTATTTTGCTCAAAGGAGTCTTGCAGGAAATTATCTCAGTATCCACCTTAAGATAACTCAGAGTCCTCCAGATTCTGTGAGTCCACTGTGAGCCCAAATCTACAACAAGTATTCTCATCATTCCCACTCTATGCAGGCAGGCGGCTTGCTGGTTATGTCATAAACAACCCTGTTGACGTGCTCCTTCAGCTCCCTCGTAATCCTGTTGGAGATGCTCTCAAGTATACTGTCAGGAATTCTTGCATACTGTGCAGTCATTCCATCCACACTGTAAACAGCCCTCACTGCCATAGTGTAACCATAGGCTCTCTCATCCCCAAGCACTCCCACGCTTCTTGAGGGAAGCAGCACTGCAAAGTACTGCCAGGGAAGCTCCATCTCCCCTCTTGCAGCTGCCTGCTCCAGCTCCTCTTCTACAATGGCGCAGGCCTCCCTCACCACTTCAACCTTCTCAGGAGTTGCCTCACCAACAATCCTTATGGCAAGCCCAGGTCCTGGGAAAGGCTGCCTGTTGCATATTTTCTCAGGCAGACCAAGCTCCCTCCCAACCTTCCTCACCTCATCCTTATACAATTCCCTCACAGGCTCAACAAGCTTCAGTTTCATGCCGCTTGGAAGCCCCCCTACATTGTGGTGGGATTTGATGGTGGCCCTCATGCCAGTTCCAGACTCAATCCAGTCAGGTGCAAGCGTGCCCTGCCCTAGGAATTTTGCCTTCTCCTCCTTCGCTACTTTCTCAAAAATCTTTATGAAAAGCTCTCCTATGATCTTCCTCTTCCTCTCGGGCTCCTTCACCCCTTTCAGGGCAGAGTAGAATTTTTTCTTAGCATCAACGAAGCGCAGGTTCATGTTTATCCTTCCTGCCAGCTCCCTTATGCTTTCGGGCTCCCCTTTCCTCATGAAGCCAGTGTCAACAAAAACGGCAACGCACCTCTTCCCGAGAGCCTCATTCACCAGTACTGCAGTAACTGTGCTGTCAACCCCCCCGGAGACGGCTATGATGGCTTTGCCGTTTACAACAGTCCTCTTTATCTGTGCAACTGCATCCTCTATGAATTGTTTTGGTTCGAATGGCATGATGATTATACGAAAGGGAGATTAAAAAACTAACCTACTGCCAGCTGGTTTAAATAAAGCAAAAGGCATAATTTAACCATGGCTTACAAGACAATTGAGGGAAAGATATTCTACAATTCCGAGAAGTATTATATAACGGAAGCCAACGCTAGCGAGATAGCCGAATTGCACGAAATGTTCAATAAATTCGTAGCCAAGGGATGGAGTCCCTCCCCAGGTGAGAACCTGACCATGGTGGTGATTAACAAGGAAACGAACAAAATTATTGGCGGGATGGAGAGGAACATTGACGCTGAAAACAGAAAGGCAAGAGGAAGGGGCTTAGTTATTCTGCCGGAGTTTCAATGGAAAGGAATTGGTACAATCCTTATCAAAACAATGGACAATAAGCTTAAAGAGGATGGAATATTATACGTTGAAACTTTGCCAACCAAAGATTCATACAAGCTTTTTATGGAGAATGGGTATGATTGGAGCCCAGCTGTGAGAGAGTGGATTAAGGAAGTCGGCTTTAGTAAAGATAAATTCCTTAAGAATATAATGGAGAAATACCTTTAACCTGGAAATTGAGTTCCCAAGGTGAAACCGCATGTTCATACCGCACCAAACGTTTTTACATTTTTCACCCGATGCGTGACCTCCCCTCTCATCGTATCACCATCTAATTATTCAATAAAAACATTTTGATATATCTTCACATAACAGCACTGGCGAAGTTGTCATCTACTTGACAACAACCTTTATGTGCAAAGCCATTGACAAGCAAAACATTAAAAATCTCACCTCGTAAATACTATTAATGGAGACGTCGGATATAAAGAAACTGGCTAATTCTTACAGAAATTTCAGCATTGCTACCCTTGGCTCCCACTCTGCCTTGGATATATGCGAAGGTGCCAAGAGGGAAGGAGTGAAAACTCTCGTGGTATGCCAAAGAGGAAGGGAGAAGACATACGAGAAATACTACTCCGTGAGAAAGAGGTTTGGCAAGAAGATAGGGTGCATTGATGAGATAATGCTGCTCAACAAGTTCTCGGAAGTGGCAACTCCCAATATTGTGAGGCAGCTTCAGAAGAGAAATGTTATCTTCGTGCCCCACAGGTCATTCTCTGTTTATGTTGGCTATGATGCAATTGAAAAGCATTTCGAAGTTCCGATTTTCGGCAACAGATTCCTGCTTCGGGCGGAAGAAAGGACTGCTGAAAGAAACCAGCTATACCTGCTCAGGAAGGCAGGCATACGGGTGCCGAAGAGCTTCAGCAAGCCTTCCAGTATAGACAGGCTCGTTCTGGTGAAAGCGAGCGAGGCAAAGAGGAGTTATGAGAGGGCATTCTTCTTCGCCAGCTCAGAGGAAGAATACAAGCAGAGGAGCAGCGAGATGCTGAGGAAAGGAGTAATCACAGAACGGGGGTTGAAATCCGCTCCAATTGAGGAATTTGTTTTGGGGGCTCAGTACAACTTCAACTTCTTCTACTCTCCCTTGAATGAGGAGCTGGAACTCATAGGGACAGATACCCGAAGGCAGACCAACCTTGATGGGCTGCTGAAGCTGCCTGCTGCAGAGCAGCTTGAAGTCCTGAAGCATGTCAGGATGAGCAATATAGAAATAGGGCATGTGGCATGCACACTCCGCGAAAGCATGCTCGAGAAAGTGTTTGAAATCGGGGAGAGGTTTGTTGAGACATGCAGGAAGGAATACCCGCCGGGTTTGATAGGGCCGTTCGCGCTGCAGGGTGCAATCATTCCGGAGGAGAAAGGCGAGGAGATAGTCATATTTGATGTGAGCTTCAGGCTGCCAGGCTCGCCAGGAGTGAGGTTCACCCCATACACCGAATATTTATACGGAGAGAGCCTCAGCATGGGGAGAAGAACTGCCATTGAGCTGAAGAATGCTTTCAGGAGCAAGAAACTTTCAGAGGTAGTAACATGATTTCCAAGGAGAAAATCCACTCAATACTCAAAGGCTATGACAAGAGGAAGATACGGATAGCAACAATATGCTCTCACACTTCGCTGCAGCTCTTCCACGGAGCAAGGCAGGAGGGCATGAAGACGATTGGCATATGCCTGGAGAAGTACAAGAAAACCTATGATTCATTCCCTTATGGCAAGCCGGATGAGTACATCATTGTGGACAACTACAGGGATATACCTGCTAGGGAGCTTGTTGAGAAGAATGCAATAGTGGTGCCCCACGGCTCCTTCGTTGAATACACTGGGGAGAACCTTAAGGAGCTCTCAGTTCCAATGTTCGGGAACAGACTGAGTCTCATGTGGGAGGGTGACAGGGACAGACTCTTTAAGTGGATGAGAGACTCAGGCCTGCAGATACCGCGGCTTTTCACACCAGAGACAATTGACAGGCCATGCATAGTGAAGCTGCCCGGTGCGAAGGGAGGCAAAGGATATACAATTGTCAGTTCACCGTCAGAGTTCAAAAGAAAGGTGAGGGATGAGAAGTTTATCATCCAGGAATACATATCTGGTGTGAGGGTATACCCGCATTACTTCTACTCGCCGATTTCAAAAGGAGGCTATGGGGTCAGGGGAGGCTCGCTTGAGCTGATGAGCATAGACAGAAGGCTGGAGAGCAACATTGATGAGAGCTACAGAGCGAACCTGGCCGGGGTGAAGGTGGAGCCCAGCTTCACAGTCATAGGCAATGAGCCAGTTATACTGAGGGAGTCTCTCGTCAGGGAGATTATGGAGATGGGCGCGAATGTTGTGGAGTCATCCTACAGGCTTTTCAATGGCCTCCCAGGCCCTTTCTGCATTGAGATGATATGCACCGAGAATATGAAGTTCTATTCGTTTGAGATTTCTGCAAGAATAGTTGCTGGGACGAACCTATACCCCCTTGGTTCGCCTTACACCTGCTATTCTTACAAGGAGCCCATGAGCACGGGCAGAAGAATAGCACGCGAGATAAAGAGGGCCGCCAAGTTGAACAGGCTGGATAAGGTAATATACTAGCACCCGGGGGTGGGTGGTGTTGAGAAATACCAGCTTGAACTTTCTCCTTGTCCTATTCCTGATACTCTCGCGTCAAGCTTGCGCATGCTTGGAAAACATAAACCCTGCACTTGGGGCAAACCCTTCTTTCTTCAACATGAGCGACCCAGTCAACCAGGAAATATACAACATGAATGTTTCTGCGGATGAAAAGTTCTACCTGTTTGCTTACAACACGTTTCCTGAAATACCTCTTCTCTCAAACATAAGAAATTACAACCTCCTTCTGTCATTCTCGTGTCCCCCGAATGGGACGCAAGTCATGGAAGGAAGATACATACATAACATCTGGGTGCGTGCCATAACAGTGATGCCTTCAGTGATGGATGAGGAGGGCAACTACTGGGCGCTCCCAAGAGGCGAGTTGCTTGTGGCGCACAACTACTCCATACGGCTGCCGAGAAGCGCAACGAACCTCTACCCAGACTGCGGCATAACTTACACTCTTCTCAACTCAAGCGCGCAGCTTTCTGTATACGCAGATGGCAGTTACACTGGAGACTCCGACCTCACCAGCTACATGGTAAACTCCACGAACCTTGAGGTTAGTGCAAAACTGTCTGTTTCGGCAAGCGTGAGAAGAGATTACTACGAGCCATACTGCTACTGTTGCAAGTCAGGCAAGGAAGGGTGTGAGGAAACATGCTGCTACTGCAAGTTCTCCCATAGCGATGTGGATGGTGAGAAGGCAAACCCCAGCAGCTCCCTTGAGAGGAGAGTATACCACCTTGAGGTGCTGCCCAACCTGACAATGCTACAGTGCCCGGCTGGAGGTTTTGGGGCGGCGGAAGGCAACTTCTCACTCAACACAAGCGTTCCCATTCAATCCTTCCTCCTTTCATTTGGCAGCTCAAATGTCTCAGTGCAGATGAATAAGCTTGATATAATGCCCATCCTAAAGCCACATAATGTGCTCGAAGCGCGTTCGGCAGAATATGGCTATCAATTCTCCTATGGGATGTTCGTGAGCGGATTTAGCATATCAAAGAGTTTCGTGCAGCTTAATTTCACTGGTGTTCCCCAACAAGAGGCGAGAGCCAAGTCTGCCAACCTTGTGCTGACAGACCTGTTTGGGATAACTCACAATCTCAGCAATTATACACCAATTGTCTGCCCTCTGAATCCACAGATGGAGCTCGCCATGCCTCACTGGGCTGAGAAAGGGTCCGATTTTCAGGTTGTTGTAAAGCTCTACGAAAGCGAACATGGCATTGCAGGCAAGAATGTCGTACTGCATTACTCCGGAAGAGAATATGCTGGCACTACGGACTCTGAGGGAAAGGCACTGTTCTCTCTAAAAGCCAATGAAAGCCTTGTTATTGCAAAATCTCCCTATGACGGCAAATATGCGGAGGTAGACTCCATGAGGAATCTCATGGTTTACGAACCCTCCACACTCTCTTTCTTAATATCCTTTTCGGCATTGTTTTTTATTCTGGTTTTGAGTTATACTGCTCTGAAGTTTATAGGGGGGTGGAATCTATGAGATGGTGCGCATTCATACTATCAGTTTTACTCATATCAGCCTTCTGCCATTCTTTCTTGATAGACCCCAGCGTGATAGCAGATGGAATCTCCCAGCTGGTTGTAAAGATGGTCAACGCCACTCTCTCATTCATGATAGATACAATAAACTTCTTCCTATCCTATAACCCCCAGGTAGGCGACGAGTTTGTGCCGCTTCACACCCAAGTCCTCAAGCTGCTCGTCCCCTTCTACCTCCTCATAGTCAGCTGGAATGGCATACAGATAATGACAAGCGATGTTCTATCCAATCAGGCGAATGCACGCCTAACACTGCAGAATACCCTCTTGAGCATGATGCTTGTAGCCTTCTCACTCCCAATATACAAAATTATTGTAAACCTCGCGCAGTTTGCCACCTCATTCTTTACCACTATACCTCTTAAAGAGCCTACCTTGGCAGCTGGTGCGGCAACCATAATGCTCTTCCTTTTCATGACACTGGAGCTTTGGATTTTCCTGCTTTTCCTACTGGTGCGCTTTATGTTCGTATCTGTCGGTGTCGTCCTCTTCCCACTAGGCCTTTTCCTGTATTTCTTTGGCTATACCCAGAAATACGGCAAGATGATAATATCGCTGACGGTATTCTTCCTGTTTGTGCAGGTAATCATCTCACTGGTGTTCTCAGTGTTCGGCATCATGCTGACAACTCCGGTAGAGTCATCTGGCCTAGGCGCAATTAACGAGAGCCTGTACAGAGTTCTCATACTGATTGGTGCTGTGCTTATATCACTCATGACCGCCCTCTTGATTCTCCTGAGAATAGTCTTTGATATAATACCGCCCAAGGCAATAGCTACTGGCTTAATCTTGGCGTCAGCCTGAAAAACGCTGTAAGCGTTAAAAAGAGTTAGCAATAAATGTTGTATATATGGCAAAATACTTCGGGACGTATGGGATACGGGGAAAGCTTGATACGCTTACACCTGAGTTTGCCCTGAGGATGAGCTCTGCATTCGGCAGCCATATAAAAGGAGGCAAGGTGCTCGTGGGAAGGGATGCGCGCCTCAGCGGCGAGATGCTGGAGCATGCAGTCGTTGCCGGTCTCATCAGCTCAGGATGCAAGGTTCTCAATCTTGGTATTGTGCCACTCCCAACTCTGGAGTTTGAGATAAGGAAGCTCCCGGCAGCTGGAGGTGTGATGATAACTGCATCCCACAACCCGCCGGAATGGAACGGGCTTAAATTTGCCGATGGTGACGGCATAGGTATTTCAAAGGAGGAGGGAGAAGAGATTGAGAGAGTTTTTGAAAGAGGGGGATTCAAGAAAGCGGAGTGGAACCAGCTGAACAGGGCGGAGGATTACTCGCTTGCACTGGGGGAGCATGCTGATGCTCTTAGGAAAATAATCGAGAGGAGGCACATCCTTAAGGAATCGCCAAGGGTTGTGCTGGACTGCGGGAATGGAACTGCGAGTCTCATTGCGCCTAAGATTTTCAAGGAGCTGGGCTGCAGAGTCACAACGCTCAACTCGCAGATTGACGGCTCCTTCCCAGGCAGGAACTCCGAGCCCACGCAGCAGAACCTCCAGGAACTCATGAAAGCCGTTGTCGCGCTGAAAGCCGATGTGGGAATCGCGTGGGATGGGGATGCAGACAGGGTCATATTCATAGATGAGAAGGGCGGTTACATCTACGGTGACAAGAGCTTTGCCCTGTGCGTGGATATTGCCCTGCGGCAGAGGAAAGGCGCTGTTGTCACAACCGTCGCGACAAGCAATGCAATTGCGGATATTGCAAATGAAAGGGGAGGTTCAATAGAGTATGTAAAGGTTGGTGGCCCCTACCTCTCGAGAAGGGCAAAGGAGCTCAACGCGGTCATAGCAGGGGAGGAAGCTGGAGGAGTCATCTGGCCAGAGGTGCATCTTGGGAAGGATGGGTTTGTAACTGCATTGAAGATTCTTGAGAGGATGTGCAAGGATGGCAGGCCACTCTCATCACTCATAGCGGACATGCCCAGCTACTACAACTCTAAAACAAAGCTGGAATGCCCTGCAAACAGGAAGCAGGCAGTGCTGAAGAAGTTCAAGGAGAAAGTAAGGAAAGATGGCAAAATTAACGACATGGATGGGATGAGAATTGACTTTGGTGATTCGTGGGTCATCCTTCGTGCATCGGGCACGGAGGACCTCATGAGAATCTTTGCAGAAGCCAGGAGCCAGAAGAAGGCTGATGAGATACTGCGAAAGTATAAAAGAATAGTTGAGAAAGTGGTATCCTCACGCAATTAAACGTTGTGTTTTCAGCGGCTTTGCACATAAATTAGGGTCTGCACCTAATCTAACCACCGCACATAAATTGATCAACAATCACTCGCAAGTCGGAGAGAACCCAGTTTGGTTCCTTCTGCCTTCCTGCTTTGGCTTGAGAATTATTTCACCGTTAGTGTCTTCTTTCCAATAGATCCTTCAATAGATTCTTTGATTCTTTCTTCTGCTGGCTTTACTGGAACTCCTAGCCTGCGGTCTATCTCCTTCAGTGCTTTATGTGCATCCTCCAGGTCCCATCTTAGCTCATCTGAAGTTGCCCCTTTGTTTTTTTCTATGAATGCCTCAATCTCCTTTTTGGAATCCTTCCCGCCAATCTTGCCCAGGGCTTCGAATGAGAAGCCCTTTCTGTCAGTCGTTATATGCATCAGCCGGATTGCGGCAGCCTCGTATTCCTTGTTGTCTGGGTTCCCGCAGTTGCCCAGAACTTCGAGAACGTTCCTCTCGTTTAGTGCGAAACCCAGGGATTTCTTGAACTCGGCAGCTGCGTAGTTGAACTTGGCTTTTTCAATAGACTCCGCAGCATCGTCAATGGCTTTCAGATATTCCAGGATTTTTTTGGCAGCAGGCTCCCATTTCAGGTACGCAAATGTATCCATTGCATTCTCCACTTCCCTCTCTTTCAGGCTGTTTTCCATCACGGAAAGGTAGTGCTCCCCCACCTTCTTTTTTGCTTCTGCATCCCCTGTCCTTTCAATCGCTTGGGCAGCTGGCCGTCTAATCTCATAGTTATCGCTGAAGGCTGCTTGAAGCGCCTTGTCAGCCACTGCCTTCTTCACTTCCTTCGGCATATCGGAGTAATCAACACTCGCAAAAAGCTCAAGTATGTACTTTTTAGTACCTTCCAACACTCTTGTGTCATAAACAGACAGCGCCTCTTTCACTGCCTTATCCTTTCGCTTCGGGTCGACTGCATTTATCATATTTTCGTGTGATAGAATGTCGAGGCATCCTACAGGAATGCTGAAATAAGTATAATTACCAAACCAGTCAAACGGACTATGGAGACCGTCTAGGATTCTCTTGTCCTCCTTGCTTTCATTCTCGCTAATGCCGGCAATTAATGCATCAAAAATAGCTTCCTTTGATTTTTTTGAGAGTGACCCCGGAACCTTGGCATCTTGTTCTACCATCGCATAAAAAATTCTAATAATCTTGTACCTATCCTCCTGCTCACTCTTAAAAAAGTCCGAGAATGGTTTAGTTATCTTATCCGCATCCTGAACTAGTTTTTCAGCATCTTCACTATGAAAAAAGGATTCAACCGTATTATAATACAAATGAACATCAGTATGAACATCATAGGGAGCCATAGTATCACCAACTAAATTGCTCATTTTCGGTATTTAAACATAAGCCAAAGAAATGCGTTGTAGCACAACTCTCTCAGAGAGGGTGGCTTTCCAGTGAATATAACCCAACAGTTGTTAGTAACTTATTGTGAAATATTTTTACATCCCGCAGATTCTGGATGACTGCATCCTTCAGAGCAGAGCAGGCAAATATTTATACCTATCCAACCATATCATCCTTTGTGATGACATGAAGACAATTGTATTGTGCGGCGGCAGGGGAACACGGCTGAGGCCGTATACGTACTCCATACCGAAGCCAATGCTGCCCCTGGGCACAAAGCCCATACTGGAGTTCGTGATAACCAACCTCAGGAGTCATGGTTTCAGGGATATTTACCTCACAGTTGGCTATCTCAAACACCAGATAATGCAGTATTTCGGGGATGGGAGCAAGTTCGGTGTTAACATAAAATACTTCATAGAGGATGATACAGAGCGCAACACAGCAGGCTCAATACTGCCCTGCATGGAATGCCTGGATAGCACCTTCCTGGTTGTGATGGGAGACCACCTCACCTCCCTAGACCCGCAGAAGCTTGCCAGTTTCCATAAGAAAAAAAGAGCTATGGCAACTATAGCGTTGAAGAAGACAGGAGTTCCTCTGGAGTATGGCGTAGCGCATATTGATGAGGACAGCAAGATAGAGAAATTTGAGGAGAAGCCGATAGTGCAGAACCTCATAAATGCAGGCATGTACTGCTTCGAGCCAGAGGTGTTCCACTACATAAAGGATGGCTATGACTTTGCTCGGGATGTCTTCCCAAAACTGCTTAAGGATAGGAAGAAGGTTTACGGCTACATATTCGACGAATACTGGATAGACATAGGGAGAGTTCCGGACTACGAGCAGCTCAACCGGATAATAAGCATAGTGGATTTGGTAACTCGCAAGTAGTCTACCAGTATACGCTCCACACAGCCAGGGCACCGAATAATGCTTGGAAAGCCAAAAGTATAACAACAAGCTGCTTCTCTGTCGGGTGAATCGTCTTCATGAGCACGTGGGTGAGGGAGTATACCTTTCCGTTGTAATGCAGCCTGCCGTTTTTGCCAACTCTCCCAAAGTTCTCAGCCGAGAAGCCGGAGCTCCTCGCCTTTAGGAGGAACTCAATTATCTGCGGAGTCAGGCTTATCACCCCAATCCTCTCCATATTCCCGGTCACGACCGCAGCAACTACAGTTGCGCCTATCATGTAAGTCGCAATATTCCCAGGGAATACCCTTGCAGGATACCAGTTGAAGAACAGGAATGCAAGGCATGCACCAAACAGTGCAATCATGAGGAAGCTCGCCTCTGCAGTGTGCAGCCCCATGCTTCCAAGCAGAATGCTTGCTGTGAATATGGAGAAGGAGATGATGGCGCCAGCACCGGCCTCTAGCCCGTTGAATCCCGCAAGCAGGTTCACGAGGTTCGAGCATGCTATGACTCCAATGGGTATAAGCAAGAGGGAGTACAGGCTTATATCCATAGGCCCTAGCAATGGAAAATAGTAAACACCGAGGTTGAAGTTCACTGTGAAGAAGATGAAGTTCATGGTTGACATACCTGCTTTGGTAACCATGAGGGGAATTGCCGCGAAGAGGGGAAGCAGAACCCTGTACCTGTCGGGCACATCAAGTATGTCGTCAAGAAGACCCATCACAGCTATTAGCGTTATCGAGCATATGGCGGCAAGCATGTATTCATGGTTGATGCCCTTAGAGTAGAGCTGCAGGGAGAGGAGGACAGCTATAGAGAAGCCCAGCAGAATGGCAACCCCACCGATCTTAGGTATTTGGGGTCTGTCCGCCTTGTTCGCATCCGCCCCAGTTATCCCCTGCTCCTTACTCCTCCTTGCAACCTTTGGCGTTATGAAATACACAACAATAAAGCTCACAAGGAAGACAATTGCGCATGCAGGAATGAGTTCTATGTTCATTTGACTGCCTCGTATACCTTTATCTCACCGCTGTCTGAATTATAAACCAGCTTCAGCCCGTCTACCTGTTCGAAGAACAGCTTGAAAAGGTTCACCTTGTAGTTGTCCTGAGGGTATACGAGCCTACCGCTCCCAAGCATCAGGAAATTCTTAAGCGAAACCAGCCTGGCGCTCCCATCCCTTGTCACAACTCTCACGTTCCCCTGAACTGGGTTACCGCTGAGGGGGTCAATCTGCATGTAGGCAACTGCGCCATCCCCTGCCACGAATATGGCGTACAGATTCCCATTATTATCCTTGGCAGATCCGTAGAATCTGAAGGACTCAATCCTAACCCTTGTGTTGTTTGCCGCTGCCTTGAGAACCTCAATATTGTCAAACAGCGAACTGTCAACCACCAGGTGGGTAACATTCCTCTCCTTCAAAAATTCTGTGGATTCATTAGAGAGAATGAAACGCGCGAATTCGGTGTCATTTGAATAGCTCCTCCTACCTGTTGTGAACTCAAGCATGGGTGAAACCCCGAATGCCCACAGGGTTGCATTCTCCGGCAGGTTGTCCGCAGTCCAGTTCATCAGCTCGTCAGCCCCCGTTCCAGTAATATCCTGCCGCTGTGACACGCTTATCATGGCTGCGCTTACAGAAGAGAAGAGGAAGAGCGCCATGACCGAGAATGCAATGTACGCGACAACTCTCCTTTCGCGGTACAGCGAAGCTATGAAAACAGAAGTCAGTGCAACTCCTGCGGAAGCAATCAGCGACTGGGTCGTTTCAAGAAAGTTCACGGAGAACAGAAATGAAACGAAGAAGAGAGTGCCTGCGAATAGGGCTAGCGCAAGATACTCATTCTTCAGCTCAAGCAACTCATTTATGGCGAATGCTGAGAACAGTGCAATGCCAAATGCTGCTGGGAAGTAATTGAAGGGCACCACCGGCAGGGAGAGGATGAAGATGAATGCAGCGAATACTCCAAACTCGCTCCTTCTCCTATGCTTCCCGGCAATCCATGAAAGAAATGCAAATGCACCTACAAGGGCAAGGGGCGCGCCAAGGAAGTATGCCACGAAGTTTGTTGTTTTCATACTGCCAAAAACATTCTCTTGGGGGACGGTGAAATAGACAAGAAGGAAAGTCGTGAGTGTTGCCACAACTCCGTGGGCAAGAGCCTCATCGAACTTCCTCCTCCAGCTGTAAAGCAGCTGGGCAAGGAGTGAGAGCAGGAAGACTCCAATCATGATAAACCCAACCTGCCAGCTCATCCCGGATATGAGGAAAAGCACTGCCGAAGCAAGCAGGAAAAGGTAGTTCCTCCTGCTGTAGAACATAAAGAAGGCGGAGCATGCCAGCGTGAAGAGGCACATCCCCAGAGCGTCTGCATAATACGTACCGGAGCCCATAATGAAGATGAAGGGTTGGGAAGATGCCAGAAGAATGGCACCTCCTGCAGCTGCTATATCCGAGAACATGCTCTTCAGCATGAAGTAGAATGATGCAATAGAGAGAAGCGAGAAAATTATGGGAAGAGCTTTTGCTATGCTGAGCATGAGGTTCGCGTTGAATTCCGTGCTTCCCGAGCTTAGAATTTGGTATATGAATGCAGTGAGCTGGTACAGCACAGGAGTAGGGCTTGAGAGCTTACCTTCCACTGCATCTTTTGCAAGCAGCAGCTGTGAATAGGATTCCATATCGAGCAGGTGCGGGTTCATCATACTGTATGCTAACACTGAGAAAGAGAGCACGAGGATGAAGGCTAGTGTAAGTTTCTCATCATTTTCCATGCGAACTCTACCCCTTGCCCCTCCCTAGTCTGTCGTGGGCTTTTGCAAGATGTCCTGCAGCCAATGCAGATATTAGGCTAACCTCGCCAGCAAGAGCTGTTCCGCATGCTATCTCTGCAAACTTCCTGGCGTTGCTTCCAGGTGGTTTCCCAGGGCCGTAGCACCCCATTATCTGCAGCGCCTCCTTCTGCGTCGGGAGGTTCATCCCCCCTCCCAAAGCACCGCTCTCAATGCTTGGCATAAATATTGAGAAGTAGGCATCATCGCCCTCGTTTTCAACAGATGTTATCGCCATGGCGCTGTTCATTATCTGGGCAGGGTCCTGTCCACATGCTATGTACAAAGCAGCAATGGGATTCGCAACATGAGCGTTGAACCCCCCGAGCACGCCAGCCCTTGCGGAGCCGATGAAATTCTTGCCATAGTTCACTTCCACCATACTTCTGGGAGTTGTTTTTAGCACTTCTTTTGCAACTTTTTTCGAAATAACGACATCCGCGGTGACGCTCCTGCCCCTGCCGAGTATGAAATTGACTGCAGACGGCTTCTTGTCAGTGCACATGTTGCCGCTCAGGGCTATGCACCTTGTATCTCTATTCTCCTTCTCAATGAACTCGACAACCTTCTCAAGCCCTATGGTTATCATGTTCATTCCCATGGCATCAGAGGTGTCGCACACAAACCTGAGGAATACATGCCTGCCTGTTATGAAAGGCTGCACTTCCTTGAGCTTCAGGAACTTGTCCTGCTCCATGAGTTCCTTCAACTTGTAGAAGTTAGTGTTTGCCCAGTCCCTGAATTTCACTGCGTCAGAGACGTTCCTCACCTTGAAGAGAGGAGCCCTTGTCATGCCCTCGTGCAGCACCCTCACATCACAGCCTCCACTCAGTGTTATTGCCCTCATACCTCTGTTGACTGATGCAACCAATGCGCCCTCAGTCGTTGCAAGTGGAACGTAGAATTCTCCCTTTGCGTTTTCTCCATTCACCTTCAAAGGACCGGCAACTCCGACTGGAACCTGCGTAACCCCTATGGGGTTGTCAATATTCCTGTTCGTTGCAAAGTCCATGTCTATAGAGTACTTGCCCATGTGCTCCAACTTGCTGTTTGTAAGCTGCTCCAGTGCCTTTCTTCTCACCTCAACAGCCTTCCCTGCATTGGTGAACTTCTGAACATCGTGGAAGCCAACCTCTCCTTTAACAACCTTTTTTACAAGCTCATCCATCCAAACACCAGTATAGATTTGTCACTATATTTTTATTAATGTGCTTCTGCAGCTGCCCAACCTCCCTCATGCATCTTCTAAACATTGCTCCCATTTTATGTTACACGTAATTATTAAAAGGGCGATATAGATATATGGCTGAGAAAAACAAGAAACCTGTTGTAGTCGAGCTTGAGCTTACACACAACTGCTTCTGCACGGATGTCCCTGAGAAGATGAAGGACGGCAAAATAAAGTATATTGCATACACGGGGAGCGGCCCGCACAGCGTTTACCACCTCTTCGAGGTAAAGGCTCCTGACCTGAACAGGGTCCTTGACAAAATTAGGAGGCATCCCACCGTGAGGCAGGTGCAGATTCTCAGAAAGTCGGATAACATAGCAGAAATACACGTAGAGAGCGACAAAGACCCCTCTACGGCAAAGGCGCTTCTGGAAAGCAGGTCAATATTCATGGAGCCTGCCGTATATGAGGGGGGCGTTGAGAGAATCGTGGTCATGGCCCCTTCGGATGACAGCTTCAGGCAGTTCGTCGACTCTCTTGACAAGAGCTTCAACGTCAAACTCAAGTCAAAGCACTACATACGAAAAAACGAGAAGATCTCCTTGGACTTCTTCAGGAACAGCGGTTTCCTCAAGCTGCGCGCTGCAGCGGATTTGATAACAGACAAGCAGTTGGAGGCATTCCAGCTTGCATGCAGGTACGGCTATTACGAAGAGCCAAAAAAGACTAGTTTAAAGGAGCTTGCAGAGCTGAGCGGCATAAGCGAGGCAGCGTTCAGCGAGCTTCTCAGAAAGGCGGAGAGAAAGCTGCTTCCAATTCTGGCAGATGTAATCAAAGTAGTTAAGTAATTCTTATTCTGAACATACCAGTGTAGACAAGTATTAACCGTAAATCCAACCTTCACCATAAATATACCCAAGGTGAAGGACATGAAGCACATAAAATATCCTCTAGTGGAACCCATGTTCAAGGGAAGGATGCCCGAGGGATTTGTGAATGACGTCCGCGGGTGGAGCTGCACGAAGAGGGAGGTAGCTGATGCTGCCAAGGAGGGAAAGCTTCTTACAATGGACGTAGACATGGATGGTCACGGCAGGTGCAGCCTCAACTGCGGGCACTGTTTCAGGAGGAATAAGAACTTCCACAAGGAGAAAAGGATGGGTAGGGAGGAGCTTTTCAGACATCTTGCCGAGGCCAAGAAGCTCGGTTTAAGAACTGTTAAGCTCATAGGGCCTGGAGAGCCTCTTGAGGAGCCTGGCCTGATAAGTTTTCTGGAGAGACTCAATGAGATAGGCATAACCGCGCTGATATTCACAAAAGGCAGGGTTATAGGTGATGATGCAGCCTGTATGGAGATACACAAGAAGGAAGACGGAAGCGCAATGGATGGGACGGAGCTTGCGACAAAGCTTAAGGAACTCGGAGTGAGCATATTGTTAGGAGCAAGCTCTTTCGACCCAGAGACTGAGGACAGAACCGTCGGGAAGACTGGATACCATGCAATGAGGGATGAGGCGATACTGAGGCTCGTGGAGGCCGGGTTCAATGAGTTCATTCCAAACCAGGCCACAAGACTTGCCTTCATATGCACTCCAGTGACGCCTGCCAACATAGATGAGGTTTTTGGGCTTTACAGATGGGTCAGGGCTAGGCATATACAGCCCATCATAGCGCCTACAATGATAGCAGGAAGGGCGCTCGATAACCTTAAACAGCTAGTGCCTTCTAGAGACAAACTGCTTTCAGCTTACACAAAAATAAACGTCTGGGCGATAGAGCATGGAGTATTCACGCTGGAAGATTTCAAGGAGGATGGCGTTACTCCATACGCAGGAGGTGCACATTGCAACCAGCTTGCCGTGGGTGTTTTCCTGAGGGGGGATGGGAAGGTTCTGAGGTGCCCTGGCGATGATGTGACGGTACTCGGCAATCTTAATGAGAAAAGTTTCACAGAGATATGGAAGAATAGCTATAACCTCAGGAAATACAGAGGGATGTACAATAACGGTTGTCCGCCAAAAGAGGGCAAATCCTTCCCGGATGAATTTTTCAAAGATGTGATGAAGAACGTAGAGGAGCATTTCTCAAAAACAGTTTAGGGAGGGTGGTCTGTGATGTTAAAAGAAAAATCTCAGGAAAAAGAATTGGAATGGAAGAGGATACCCCTTGAGTTAAAAGACGTGGGTAAGGGGAACAAGGAACTTTATGCTAAAACTGGTGGAGGCGATAGCACTATTAGACTAGTGCCTGTGAAAACCGGGATTGACGTTATTGAAAATTCTCGCGCCATACATATCGAGAGAGGTTTCAGAAGTCAGCATAAGAGAGAAATTGAACTAGGTTTTCTTACAACGACTACGCATTGCGACTTTGACGGCAAGATAAGATCGGTCAACTTTGTTTTCTTAAGGGATGAGAATGACAAGACCCCACTAAAAGCCAGTGTGGACTTTGAGAAGGAGAGAAACAGCAAGTTCTCAAAATTACCAGATGCTATGAAACAACTTCTAAAAGAATACGGTATTCTAGGAGAATATGGTGGTAGCGTAGAAATGGGGTGGAAAAGTAACACTCTCTTATCTGATGCAGACAAGCGCATAGATTACTTCGAGGAACCTGCCGGGAACTTCTCGGGGTTAGCCCACTCTCAAACTCTGAGTTTCGAATTAAGGATGTTTTCAGAACCACAATTGGTTGTCACTGAAACAGTTGTAGCGGGCGGAAAAGATGATTCCTACGGTAATATAATGAGTGCCAGCTTGGTTAAATCCTATGCAGCCAAAGAGGGTTTCATCGGAACCCATATTGACATAATGTTCCAAAACTCAGTAGGTCAGCCAGAGAAGGTTTTTACTTTCCTTGGAGAATATGTGTACGCTGATGAAGGAGAAAAAATAAGGCAAATAATCAACAACCCAAAGGCAGCGGAATTCAAGGAAATAGTGGAGAGGAACAGAGAGCTTATGAAGATTAAGCCAGACGGCATTCAGTCATCAGGAAGTAGTTGAGATTATGGCAGGAAATAAGTAAACTACAAGAAAACCAGCGCAGGCGCATCGGCACAGGATGCAATGGATATAAGCTTAAGGGAGGTTGAGAGAACGTTGCAAGAGGCTCTTACAGATATAAGGCTGAAACGCGCCCTTAAAGCTACACCTCCAGATTCTTGAATAGTATCTTTCAGGAGGACTGCTTCGCAACGCCGACAATTCTCAGCCCCTTTGCATTCAGGTCGCACAGAAGCAGTTTCTCCTCCTTTAGGAATGCAACCGGTTTTTCGGTTTTTATCGTCCCCATTCCCTTTTCGCCAGGCTTTATCTCATTCCGAATCTCAAGCCTGCATGGCTCGAACTGCAAGCCCGCACTTATATGAAGCGCCTCGTCATTCCGAAGCGGCTCTTTGGAGAACTTCAGGGCAGCCAGCTCGCAGGCGAACCTCTCCTCCACACAGATTTTCTCCTTTGAAAGAACAGTTCCCCGCATTATATCGCCAGGCTTCACATTCTTGAGCGCAAGCCCCACCCTGTCCCAGCAGACTGCAGAAGTGACATCCTCGTCATTCTTCTGGATGCTCTTCACCTCAATCTCCTTCCCGGATGGGTAGGCGGTTATCCTGTCATGCACTGCTATACCGCCCCGCTTGACAATGCCCAAAGCCACAGTCCCAACTCCCTTCACCTCAAAGCAGTGGTCTATGTGCACAAGAGTTTCTCCCTCAACGTTTGGGCTCTCCTGCGCAAACAGGAATTCCCGCGCCTCCTTAATTTCTGAGAAAATTCTACTGTTTTTCAAAGAAGTCTCTGCAAGCAGAGGCTTCAGGTCAGATGAGCTCAGGAAAACAGCCTTCATGCCAAGCGTGTCAAGGACAACAATCATCTCACCAAGCACGGATGAGGGCTTGTCCGCAACCACAAGCGCCATGTCTGAGAGGCACAGCGTCTGGAGTAGAACTGGAAACTTTGCAGGATACGCGAGAGGGTCTATTGCAGTTATTATCTTTCCCTGGAATACTGTGTGGTAGAATGAGATGTCATCCTCAGTCCCCTTCTTGCCAAGAGCCTGCGCTGCCGTTGCGCGTCTTTCCGCATCCTCTCCCAACACTGCAATGTTAAGACTCTGCATGAAATCAACTGAAAGGCATAAATTGAAGAGTTCAAAGTTTAAAATCCTGCCGTATCCAGGCAATGTATTATTATATTAGTATTGAGTAATAGCATCACAAATAGCTGATGCTAATTGTGGAGTATTTAAATGAACATTAAATTTAGTGAGCCTATTTCAAAGGCACTTGCAGAACTAGGCTTCAAAGAACTGACTGAAGTGCAGAAGCAGGCAATACCCTACATATTGCAGGGGGAGGATTTGATAGCGCAGGCAAGGACAGGCACCGGCAAGACTGCAGCATTTGCAATTCCTCTTCTTGAGATAATACCTGATAAGCCCTACGTTCAGGCAATTGTGCTAGCCCCTACAAGAGAACTGGCAATACAGGTTGGGAACGACTTCAAGAAGATAGGCAAGTACTCAAAGGCGCGCGTGCTCGTAGCCTACGGAGGGGTGGGTCTAGAGCCGCAGATTGAGAAGCTGAGGGCAGGAGTGCAAATTGTCGTCGGCACACCTGGCAGAATTCTTGATTTGATATCCCGTAGGGCGCTGAATCTTTCAAGAATAGAGTTCTTCGTCATTGATGAGGCAGATGTGATGCTCGCAATGGGTTTCATAAGGGATGTTGAGAGGATACTTATGGAAGTTCCGCAGAAAAGGCAGATGCTGCTCTTTTGCGTTGACTTCCCTGAGGAGATACTGACGCTTGCCAAGAAGCACATGCGCTACCCTCAGCATGTGAAGCTCATCTCATCAGAGAAGAGCGCTCAGGGAGTCAAGCAGGTATTCTACATGGTCGAGTCAGGTAGGAAGTTGGGCGCCCTGCTGTTCCTGCTGAGGCAGATAAAGCCGCAGAGGACGCTCATATTTTGCAGAACGAAGAGAAAGGTTGATGAGCTCACCCGCATACTGAATTACAATGGAATAAAAGCAATGGGCATACAGGGTGACTTGAGTCAGCCCCAGAGAACTAGGACGATGGATGCATTCAAGGAGGGCTCGATAAGCCTGCTTGTTGCCACCGATGTTGCTTCGAGGGGCATTCAGGTTGAGAAGATTTCCCATGTGTTCAACTACGAGCTTCCCTATGACATAAACTATTATTTGCACCGCATAGGCAGGACTGGAAGGATGAGTGATGTTGGAGAGGCAATTACGCTCTGTTATTCCGATGAAATGGGCACTCTTGGGCAAATTGAGAGGCTCATCGGCACAACGCTGGAGGAGAAATTCTTACCCAACAATACGCCTGCCCCTAGGATGCCTCCCTATCAAAGCTACCAAGGGCGAGACAGAAACCGTCCCTACGGTCAGAGTAGCTTCGGAGACAGGCGCAGGCCACCGCGTTTCCGCAGGTAATTAAATTCGAGGAATGACATTCTCGCTTTTTGGAATGCATTATAAAAAATTAAGATTTCTTTGATTTTTTGTATTCTTTAGTAGGCTCTACGGCCTTCAGGACAAACCAAGTCCCCAAGGTTACCCCAAGAAACTTCCATGTTTGATTTAGATTTTCAATAAATTTCCAACCGGAGTAATAAGAAATTACCAATGCCAGTGCAACTGCGGTAATCTCTTTCCAGTAGTTTTTCACTCTAAAATATTCTATCGCAACAGTCATGTATAAACTATCCATTACTTGGTATATTAAACTTGCCAGAATTAATCAAAATAAATTGAGTGGTCAGCAACAATGGGCGTTCCCGCTGCAAAGCAGTACAGGCACCATCGTGAGCGAGCTTAACTTCCGAGTTCGGAATGGGTTCGGGTGTCTCCCCGCTCCTATGGCCGCTGACCGACTATAATTATGCCAAATGGTATTTAAAAAGCTTGCTTTTTCTCCATTTGATTACTCCTTTATCTCAAAAATGCTGCGCAAATTCTCCTGTAGGTGTTTGATATTAGGCGGATATGTTAGGCTTGAAAGAGTGTCATCCGCAGTTTTCTTGATATCCTCAGGCAAATTCAGAGCTAGGGGGTTAAGCGCTATAAATGTTGAAAGCCTAATGGCACCCAGATGAACCAGTGACTCCTGTACTCTCTCTTCCTTGGTTGTTGCTCCAACAGCCTTGCCCATTTTCCTTATTGCGTCTTTCATCCCATGTTCAGACGACTTAAGTTCTATAAGCTCTTTCTCAACTTCCTCCATCAGAAATTTAGATTGCGTATGAAGTGTTACGTCGTCTTGTTTACCCAAGTCGTTTATTGCGTTTATTCTATCGCTTTTTGTAGTGATTAAAGACATGGTAAAATTATGGCCTTTACCCTATTTAAAGATTGCTCATGCTGAAAAAAGCTGAAGAAATAGAATGGAATAACTTACTTCTTCACTGGGAGCGGCTTTGCATGCGACGCCAGCAGCTTTATTGCCTGCTCTATGGCATTCCTCACTTCCCTCTCGCTCTTTGAGCCGGTGCATATTATCTTGCCGTTCTTGAAGAGCAGCAACGAGGCTCTGGGTTCTTTGAGCTTCAGGATGGCTCCTGGGAACTGCTCTGGCTCATACTCCACATTTCGGACTTTCTGCGCAATTGTGTAAAGGTCAAGCTCCACTCCCAGATTTGCAGATGCAACGATGTTCTCTATCTTGAACTTTGGCTCAATTTTGAGTTTTTTAGCCACGGATGACCACCACTTTATTTATAAACGTAGGTATTTAAAAACCGAACGACGAGCCAGCACTCTGCGGAATATGTTTGGTGAAAGCCAACAGCATTTATATATCTATTTGGGTATATACTACTACTCTACAGTCGTTAAGTTGGCTCGGAGGGAGCCCATGAGAAGGTCGTTGGGAAAGTTCTCAAAGAGGACTAGGTGCCTTAGGAAAAGGGCGGGGCAGAAAAGCGTCCCCATGAGGAGGCTTTTGGGCAGCTTCAGCATTGGAGACAAGGTTTGCATAAACCTGGCTCCTTCCCAGCAGGGTTTGCCTCACCCGCGCTACAGGGGAAGGCACGGAGTAATTGTTGCGATGAGAGGCAAGTCATATGTTGTCGATGTCAAGAGTGGCAACTCGTACAAGAGGATAATACTGCCGGGGATGCATCTGAAGAAGTGATGTTATGATTGAGAAGGACGTTGTATCGAACAGGCCTGCAACGCTTGCCGAGGTAAAGGAAGTGCTTGAGGAGAGGAAGAAAGAAGGTGAATTGGGCTTCGAGCAGCAGACAACACTTGCCTATGCAACTAAATATGCGAAGCTGAGCAAGAAGAAAGCAGCCGAGCTGATTGAGGAGCTCCAGAAAATCAACAAGGTGAAGCCCACAGTTGCTGCCAAGATAGCAGACATACTCCCGAAGAACTCGGACCAGATTAGGCTGATATTCGCAAACGAGAGGTATTCGCTGAGTGCGGAAGAGATTAAGGAAGTGCTTAAAATTGTCGAGAAATACTCCAAATAGAGGTCAGGAAGATGAGGATAGGAATGGAGGAATATGCAGTAGTATTAGATTCGCTCCCTTACGGGAAATCGACAGATGTGAGAAGGGAGCCGATAGCCCAAGTGGTAGGGGAAGATTACTTCACGCTATTGGAAATCACTCCGAAGTCGAGTGTGACTGTTTCTGTTGGTGAGAGGATATACATAGGAAAGGGGCCGCGGGATAAGGTGGACCACATAAAGAGCAGGATAAACTACCTAGATTTGACCTTTTCAGCAAGGGCAGAGCTTGAGAGGGCTTTGAGGAGGATAATACAGGAGAAGGAGCAATACTTTGTCGGCTTCTTCAACAAATGCGGCCCGATAAACATACGCCTGCACCAGCTGGAGCTACTGCCAGGTGTTGGAAAGAAGCACATGAGAGACATACTGGATGAGAGGGAGAGGAAGCCTTTCGAGAGCCTGGAGGACATAAACAAGCGGGTGGCTTTGCTTCCGGATGCCTCAAAGATAATAGTAGATAGGATACTAGAGGAGCTGCTAGGCAAGTCCAAGTACTACATACTCACAAGGCCGCCTTTCCAGAAAGAAGAGGTCTAGCTGTGCTGAGGGAAGAACTGCTGTCACTTTTTGAAAGGTATGCCCTCAAGCCAAGAAAGAAATTGAGCCAGAGCTTCCTTGTTGATGAGAGAGTCATAGAAAAAGAGGTTGAGTATGCTGATGTTGAAGGCAAGGAAGTCTTGGAGATAGGAGCAGGAGTAGGCTTCCTCACAAGAGCATTGGCAGAGAAGGCAAAAAGAGTTGTTGCAGTTGAGAAGGATGAGAGACTTGTGAAAATACTCAGGAATTCACTTCCAAAGTCAGTTGAAGTTGTTGAGGCTGATTTCCTTAAGTATGATGCAGGAAAAACACAGGTGGTTGTTTCAAATGTTCCTTACTCAATTTCATCACCATTAACATTCAAAATAGCCGAGATGGAGTTTGAGCATGCAGTCCTCTGCTATCAGGAGGAGTTTGCGAGGAGGATGCTTGCGAAGCCGAATACAAGTGAGTATTCCCGCCTCTCTGTGATGAGCCAGCTGAGCTTTGAGATGAAGTTCCTGCAGAGGGTGCCGAGAAACTGCTTCCTCCCGGTGCCGAAAGTGAATTCTGCGTTGATTGCTTTAACCCCAAGAAAGGAGAGAGTTGATGAAATTTCAAAGGAATTGATTAACCTGCTTTTCCAGCACAGGAATAAGACTCTGAGAAGTTCCTTGCTGAGCTCATCCCGAAATCTTGGGGTAAGCAGAAAAGAGCTCATGCAAATCGCTGAGAGAATACCATTCAAGGAGAGGAGAGTAGTCTCCCTAAATCAGAAAGAAATTCTCGAAGTTGTGGGAAGTGAAGAGCTGAGGAATTGTATAAAAAAGGAGTCTAGAACTCCTCATCTGCACGCTCCATCTCCATGATGACCTCTTCAAGCTCAGCCCTTTGTTTCATGAGAAGTTGTTTTATCCTCGCAAACCGCTTTGCCTGCAAGTCGACATACCTGTACTTCTTGGATGCCTTGTTGAAATGCTCTATGGAAAGGGTGTAGAACTCTTCATTATCCATAGCTTTTGCAATATCCTCCAGAATCTTGCCCATGAGCTCATTCGCAGCTATTTTCACATCCCTTCTTATCTGGTGCTCCTTCTGGAAATTCTTCTTGAGAATCCTCACGACTCTGGCATTTGGGAACGGAAGCGCTAGCTGCTCAAGCTCTTCCTCATCCTTCTCTTCATCAACAGTGCCGGCAACTGGTTCTCCCTCTCCCACACTATCACCCCATTTCTATTTGTTCATTCATTTTTAAATAGCTAACTATTCAACAATATACCGGTGTTGCCATGGGTTATATAGATTTGAAATATAAACCGGATGCAAATGACATGGTATGCTCTTTCTACCTTGAACCTTCTGGAGTCACCCTCGAGAAGGCTGCTGAGGACATAGCAGCTGAGAGCTCCATAGGGACGTGGACTGATGTAGCAACAATGTCCAACAGGATAAAAAAAATGGGGGCAAAAGTTTTCAGCATCAGGAAAAGTATTGTGAAAGTTGCATATCCACAGGAGCTCTTTGAGGGGGGCAACATACCGCAAATTCTCAGTTCTGTCGCCGGCAACATATTCGGGATGAAAGCTGTAAAGAATTTGAGGCTGCTTGACATAGAGTTCAATGCGGGTATGGCGAAATCGTTCAAGGGCCCTGAGGTTGGTCTGGAAGACATCAGAAAGATAACCGGAATATACAACAGACCTCTGCTTGGAACAATATTCAAGCCCAAGCTCGGCTTGACCCCAAAGGAGATGGAGAAGCAGGCGCATATCATATACTCCAACGGCATTGACTGGTCTAAGGATGACGAGAACCTGGCATCAATGAAGTTCAACAAATTCGAGGAGAGAGTGGAAAGGATGCTCGGAGTTGTCGACAGGATATACTCAGAAGAGGGCAGAAGAGTCATCTACGCGCCGAATACAACCGGGCCAGTGGACATGATGATAGAGCGGGCTGAACTTGTAAAATCCCTTGGTGGTAGGTGCGTGATGGTTGATATCCTCACTGTGGGCTGGTCCGCCCTGCAGTACCTCAGGGAGCAGAACTTAGGGAGGATAGTCCATGGCCACAGGGCCATGCACGCTGCGCTTACAAGAAACAAGAAGCACGGTATATCCATGATGGTTCTGGCTAAGTGCTCAAGGCTTGCTGGGGTCAGTGCCCTGCACACTGGGACAATTTTCGGGAAGATGGAAGGCGGAAGGGAGGATGTTGTCGCACTGAACAACTTTCTGAAATCCAGCTTCTTCGGAATGAAGAGGGTTATGCCCATAGCATCTGGAGGCCTGCATCCCGCTCTCATACCGAAGCTGGTTAATGCTCTGGGTGATGACCTGATAATAAACTGCGGCGGTGGTTTGTGGGGCCACCCGCAGGGCTCTGCAGCCGGTGCCCGGGCCATAAGGCAGTCCCTTGATGCAGCTTTGAAGGGCATACCGCTACAGGAATACGCAAAATCTCATGAAGAGCTCAGAATGGCCCTGAGGAAATGGGCCTAGCTATGTCACGAGCAACTTACGGAGTATTATACTACCTCAAACACAAATCTAATCATGGAGAGATGCTCAATCTGCCAGAGGGAGTTTGAAGTATCCGAGGGAGTTTTCTTTGAGAATAGGTGGTTCTGCAGAGACTGCTCCATAGGATATGGGCAGTTTGAGACATGCTCACGGTGCAGGAGGAGCGTCGCCCGCTGGGATTACACCACTCACAAGGCAGTGATTCTCTGCAATCAATGCTATGACACGGTTCTTGAGCAGGAGAGGCTTGCGAGGATGTGCGCCATATGCAAGAAAGAGATAACGGGCCCTTCTGTTATAGATCCCCGGGGCAGGAAGGTTTGTCTGGAGTGCTACAGAAAAAACAATCTCAGGCCCCTTGGAGTGAAAGTCGTCTCATGCGTCTCCTGCGAGAAGGAGATTCCGCAAACGGAAGCAGTATTCGTGAAGGAGAAGCCTGTCTGCAAGAAGTGCATTGAGAAATTCATGAGGGAAAGAGCATTCCTAGTATGTTCGCGCTGCGGCTCAAAGATATATGCGAAGCCGATGCAAGTAGGGGATGAAACCCTATGCCCCACATGCTACAGCCAAATTCCTCCAGGTGAGGAGAGGTGCGTAGTCTGTGGAAAGGCAATAAGGGCGATAAAATTCATTAGACGAGATGGAGCTGTACTGTGCATGAACTGCTCAAAGAAGGAATCAGAGCTTTCTCGCTAGTTGAGAGAGATAGGCTTTGGCCTTCCTCAGCTCTTCACTTCCTTTTTTGGTGACTGTGTAGTACTTCCTCCTCCCCTCAAACTCGGAGGATATCAACCCCTCGTTCTCAAGCTTGTAGAGCACCAAATAACTGGTTATAAGTCCATGGCTCCAGCCGAAGTCCTTCTCTATGTCGCTCCTGAGCCCGTAGGCATACACTTTGCCCCTCTTTAGCTTTGAAAGGATGTACAGCCACAAGTTGCCTTTTGTGAGGCTCCTTCTCAACCTCCGCATTGCCTTGCTGTCTACCATAAGTTATATATGCAAGCTTTAAATATATATTTATTTATAAAATATTTATAAAAAATTAAAATATGGTGGTAAATGTGGGAAAAATAAAAGTTGCTCTGGTTGGCATTGGCAACTGCTCTTCCTTCTTGGTTCAGGCCATTGAGTACTACAGGGGGAGGGAGGAGAAGGACATACCTGGAATAATGCACGTGGTGCTGGGCGGCTATAAGGTAGAGGACATAGATTTTGTTGCTGCATTCGACGTTGATAAGAGGAAGGTGGGGAAGGATCTGAGCAAGGCAATATTCCAAGAGCCCAACAACGCTATTAAACTGACTGAAGTTCCCAAGGCAGGCGTGAGAGTGGAAAAAGGGCCGGTGCTTGATGGAATTGGAGATTACCTTAAGAAAGTGGTCTTCATAGACCCCAACCAGAAGCCGGTTGATGTCGCAGATGTGATAAAGGGTTCAAAGGCCCAGGTCGTCATAAACTACCTCCCAGTGGGCTCGTATGATGCAACACGTTTCTATGCGCAGGCAGCTCTCGATGCGGGATGCGGCTTCATAAACGCAATTCCCGAGTTCCTCGCATCCGGCGAGTTTGCCAGCAAGTTTGAGAAGAAAAAGCTTCCAATTCTCGGGGATGACATAAAAGGGCAGCTTGGCGCATCAGTTCTCTCAAGGACACTTGCGAGGCTTTTCAAGGACAGGGGCACTGCCTTGGACAGGATGTACCAGCTGAATTTTGGGGGAAATTCTGACTTCCTAAACTTGCTTGAGGAAAGCAGGCTGAAGTACAAGAGGATAAGCAAGACCGAGACTGTTCAGTCTGTCCTGGAGGAAAAGAGGCTCGATGAGTACAACATAAAGATAGGACCGAGCGATTACGTTCCATGGCTCGGGACAAGGAAGATAGCAAGCATGAGGTTCGAGGGGAGGAGCTTTGGTGACGCATCTGTTTACCTGGATGTGAAGCTGGATGTGGATGACAAGTCAGTTTCGGCAGGCATAATGGTGGATGCCATAAGGTGTTGCAGACTGGCCATGGAGAGGAAAATAGGAGGGGCGCTGGTGTCGCCCTCAGCATACTTCTTCAAGGTTCCACCAGTCCAATACCCTGATTATGTCGCAAAGGAGATGCTGGAAGAGTTCATAGAAGGGAAGAGGGAGCGCTGAGCTCTTCCGGAAAGCATCAGGTATAAATATCTAGTTGAGCCATCTATACTTTGGTGTTAGAATGAAGTTTGGGATTCCGAATCTGGTGGATGCCATAGGTGAGCTTCCTGAAAGGAGCAATTTCCTATTCATAACCCCGCCAAGGCCTGAGAAGAACATATTTGCAGCTCACTACATAAATGAGGGCCTCAGCTCCCAGCAGCCAGCTATATATGTGACAACGGACATAGCGCCGAGCGAGATAGAGGCACGTGCAAGCTCGTTCGGCTGGAATTTCTCAGAACACACTAACAAGAAGCTCTGGTTCGTCGACTGTTATTCTTGGGCTTTGGAAAAAAAGCCTGTGGAGCGGAGGGATATACGCGTTTCAGGTCCCTCTTCCCTTGATGATTTATCCCTCAGCATAAACCAGGCAACCTATGAGGCCAATAAGCTGTCCCCTATCGGGAGGGTTGTCTTCCAGAGCCTTTCAACTCTGCTCATATACAACAGTCCGAGCATAGTATACAAATTCTGCCAGGTGCTTGGAGCGCGTCTCAAATCCACAGGAATGACCTCGCTTTTCATGGTTGAGGAGGGGATGCACCAACCCGATGTGCTGGCAACGCTTGAGCACATGATGGATGGTATAATAGAGGTGAAGTTTGAGGATGGGAAATGGTTCATAAGCTCATCCCAGATCAGGTCAAGCGGGAAGGTTGAACTCAAGATAACGGATAAGGGAGTTGAAGCTGTAAGGTAATTTCCATGGGAGAGGAAGAGGGAGACATAGACGCAGTAGATTACTCCGCCCCGTCATTTGCAAAAGCACCTGAGCCTGCCAGGGAGGAGAAGGTGAAGACGGATATACCCGGGCTGGATTCCATGGTAGGCGGAGGATTTGAGAGGAAGAGCGTTATCATAGTGAGCGGAGCAGCAGGCTCCGGCAAGACGATACTCTCGCTGCAGTTCCTCTACAATGGGGCGACCAAGTACAATGAGCCTGGTTTGTATGTAACTTTTGAGGAGCAGAAGGAGAGCGTATTCAAGCACATGCTCGGCTTCGGCTGGGATTTTGCAGAGCTGGAGAGGGAGAGGAAGCTGGTTTTCCTTGAGTACCCCCCCCACGAGGTTGACAGGTTCATCAGTGAGGGCGCCGTTATAGAGGATATGGTGAGGGATTACGGCATACGGCGCGTTGTGATGGACTCCATAACGTCGTTCATGCTTCTATACAATGATGAGTACAGGAGGAGGCAGGTTTTCCTCAAAACGATGGAGATACTGCGTAAATGGGGCTGCACAACTCTCCTCACTTCTGAAGGGATGGGCACAGAGGATGGGGAGGTTAAAACTCGGTTTGGAGTGGAGTTTCTGGCGGACGGCCTCATCTCCATACACACAATAAAGAAGGGTGGCGTAAAAGAGTTTGCGCTGGAAGTCGTCAAACTTAGGGGAGCTGCCCACGAGATGAGGATGAACCTCATGAAGATAACTCCCAAGGGTATAGAGGTCTACCCCTCACAGCCGGTGTTTGGCGGAGAATAGACTGAAAGCTTTTAATTGCGTAAACACAATATCAACTGCATGAGGAAAGCCCAAAGCGCTATTGAGCTTCTTGTAATAATCTCGCTCGTCATGGTAGTGCTGCTCATAATCTTCGAGTTTGCCATGACTAAGATAAACGAGAGCATATCGATGTCGCAGACTTCTGAAGCCAGGAACACGGTTGACAGACTCGCAAGGGCGGTTGTTGAAGTCAGCAACGAGGGAGTTGGAGCGAGGAGAAAGATATACATAACAATACCAGACAGGGTGAACCCAAACAGAATAATCATAGCAAACACCACCATCACCATCGGAATCTATGTCCAGAATGGCACAAGCGACATAAGCGCTCCAACTAGCTTCCCGGTTGTGGGAGGGTCATACTTCCCTGCAACACCTGGCAGCTACTGGGTATGGGTGGTGAGCAGGCAGGGCTATGTGCAGGTTGGAACCGCCCTTGAAGTATCCCCTCTGAGTGAGTATTTTGAGCTATTCCCCAGCAATTCCACCAGCGCAAACATCAGCATAACAAATAACGGCGTATCGCCTCTGAATGTGACCCTGAATCTAGCCTGGACGGATTCTGAAATCAGTGCAACAGTAAACGGCACAAGCAGTTTGAGTTTCAACCTCCCTGCAACCAGCTCCAGTGCCCAAGCTGTGGATCTCACTGTGGGAGCAAACCTCAATGCTTCACAGGGCTTGCACAGCGGCTATCTGAGCGTGACGACAAACATCTCAGAGAGCGAAATCATACCAATTGTCGTAAATGTGGTGAGCCCGCCTTACACTTCCACAGGGGTTTTATACCTGTCAATCGGCACATACAACGACAGCACATACGCAAATCCATCCACAAGTTTCATGGCGGCTGGGCCCACCAACGTAACCTATTACAAAGCCAGATCGTACAACTCAACTGACGGGTTGGTCAACTCGAATGTTACAGTGAGAGTTTACAACACTACATCAGCTATTGTGAGCGAGCAAACATACCCTGCAAATAACGGGACAGGTGTCTACATAGGAAATTACACTCTCCCCTCAACTGCGCCAACTGGCTCATGGAAAATAACAGCTTATGACATTGGAGGGGCTAGCGCAGCAATGTACTTCACCGTCTTGCCATATTGGCTTACCGGTTGGCAGTACAGGAAAGCGCACAACATCACTGGCTCAACAGCGGGTGCTCAGACAGATTACCAGGTGCAGATTATCGTCCAGAATGCTAGTGGGGCAGATAGCGGGAATATTGTCAATATCAACAATAAAATGAGAAGCGACTTTGGGGACATTAGGTTCACGAATAGCAGTGGCACTTTGTTGAACTACTGGATGGAAAACTACACCTCGGGAACGAATGCTACCTTCTGGGTTAAGGTCGATAGCATCCCAGCCTCATCAAATAATGCAACAATTTACATTTACTATGGTAATAGTGGTGCAACAAACATAAGTAATGGAGATAATACATTTCTATTTTTTGACCATTTTGATAATCCAAACAATGCTCTGAATACAACTAAATGGACTACTTATAATTCTCCTACAGTTAGTGTTGCAAATAGTTGGGTAACTATTACTACTACAACAACAGGATGGAAAGCCATTCTCGGCACGACATCAATGCTTTATGGTAGATGGCGAAGTGTGGGGCAGATGCCAGAAAATACAAAATATGAAGAATTGGGTTTGGCAAAAGACTCTACAAGCTGGTCAGTTGGAACCAACACTTCAAGTTTTTATTGGACAACTGAACCGGGTACTCCCAGTTATAAGATTTATGTGGCAGACGCTACTACTTACAGTTATCCATCAATTACGTCTACAACTGATGTTCACATATTTGAACAATTATGGAAATCAGGAACCATAGCTTACTACATTGATGGAACTTTAAAATATACTGAGACAACACATGTCCCGGCATCTACTCAAACTGCTCATGGTGCTGTTCATAGTGCTTCTGGAACTTCTACAAGTAAAATGGATTGGGTATTTCTCAGTAAATACGTTGATCCAGAACCTTCTCATGGAGCATGGGGAAGCGAAGAGTCCTCGAGCTAGCGCATCTCACAGTATTGCATCTTTCTCTTTAGCGGTGCATAAGTAATTTAAATAACAAAATGCAATCCCAACCCATGTTCCGTAAAGGCCAGGAAGCGACTGAGCTGATTGTTCTGCTTGCAATGATTACCGTCGCGGGTCTGGTGATATATTCAACAAGCCAGACAAACCTCGCCCAATCCCAGAGGACTCTCATCATCTCCCAGGCTAAAGCCGCAATCAGCGATCTCTCAAGTGCTGCATCTGAGGTTTATTCCGAGGGTGCTGGGGCGAGGAGAAAGGTTTACATCACCATACCCGAAGGGGTGGACTCCAGCGGGGTCTATGTGAACAACACAATGATAAACATCAGGGTTACATCAAGCTCAGGCTCAACTGACATAAACACCCAAACTTCAATGAGAGTTGTTCAGGGCGCTGATTTCCCCACAACACCTGGCAGCTACTGGGTGTACGTAACTGCAAAACAGGGCTATGTCCTTATAGGCAGCTCATACATTAGCATAAACCCATCATCCCTCTCCATCTCGATGCCGCAATCCAATTCAACGAGCGGCGTAATTTCATTCACCAATATAGGAACGTTCCCAGTAGCCGTGACTCTATCATCTCAATGGTCCTATGGCGGAACTGTTAACGTCACCCTCAACACAACATATTTCGTTCTGTTCCCCTCAGGCACAGAGAATACGGTCAATTTGCTCGTCACAGCTCAGACATATTCCAACACGTCCCTCCAATCCTACTCCGGTAGCATCCTAGCCACAACAAACACAACTGAAACAGACACAATCAACTTGAATGTGAACGTTATCGGAACTCAGGTGCCGACAGGTGTGTCCTATATTGTCGTAGACACCTTCAGGAACAGCAGCTACTCTACACCTTCAACCAATTTCACCCTGCCGGCAATAGTGAACATAACCGGCTCCGGCTGGAGTTCTGGTGCGGTAACTCTGAATATAACAAATCCATCAGGAAGTTCAGTGAGCGGCTACCCAACTACTGTTACAGCAAACAGTTCCGGTGGCTTTAACTCCACCTGGAACCCTGCTGGGAATACGCCTGGCAATTATACGCTGGGTGCCAACCAGTCAGGCGCAACTGCCAGCACGTCATTCAATATTACAGGATGTCCATAATGGTTTCATAAAAGAGAGAGAATATGAAAGATAGTTGCCCCAGGACATTGATATTACCTAATGTGATGAAATAGGGATTCAAATGAGAGGAAAAACGATACTATCAAAAGGCATTCTGATTTTGCTATTTTTAATCAGTGAGGCTTATGCTTCAACATACAAGGAATGCTCCGCATACTACTGCGGTTATTATTCCGGCACAGGTAGTACATGCCCTTCAATTACAACCTATTGCAATGCTAGTAAATATTGCAGTGGTAGTCAGGCATGTGCGACTCCTGGTTCGGCTACCCTGACTGGCAGGGATGTCAAGGCATTAACATTCAAAATAAACAACGGGGCGAAGGCATGAAGCTCAACTGGGGCATCATCGGTCTGCTTTTCCTGTTCCTAATCTGCATCATGGCTCAAGCACCTCAGGCGACCAACTATTATCTATGTTACAACTACTGCACCCTTAAAAGAGGAACGACAACTGCCTGTTCATCAACCACGACATACTGCACTTCAAGCCAGTACTGTTCTGGTGGCGACACCTGCTGGACTGGGGTGGCTTCATGCACAGTTGGTGCTTGTGCTTATTGTGGTGCTTGCAATGGTGCAGGCACTTGTATTGCCGCCACCTGCGGTAACCAGGCAAGTGGGGGACAGGGAGGGTGTAGTGGAACCAATTACTGTGATGGAACTGGGACAACCTCAAGTGCATGCAAGGCAAAGGGAGGGACAGGTGCAACTTGCTGTGCGAATGGTGCGTGCCTTTCAAACATATGTTCAGGTGGGTATTGTTTAGCCGCATACCAATCTGGAACGAATAAGTGCGGTTATTACACAGGCACTTCCTCATCCTGCGGTTCGGCAAACACATGGTGTGGAGCAGGGAAGTATCTCTCAACTACCCAATCCTGCGGAAGTGGTGTGCTTTCCTGCACTTCTGAAACATCTGCGAATTCCTGCAATGTGTGCGGGGACTGTGCAGTGAGTGCGGACACCTGCAATGCAGTATCCTGTGGAACAACAAATTCTTATGGTTGTGGTTCAGGGAATTATTGCAGTGGTGGTATAGGAACTGGTAGCTGTAATGCCCCCTTTGCTCTCGGTCAAGCCTGCAACTGCACCCTGCAATGTGCGTCACCAAATACCTGTGTCAGTAATTTATGCGCTTCAGCATCAACACCAGCAGTTATCACGATAACCTTGAACTATCCAAACGACAACGTATGGAACACGACAACAAAGACGATAACCCACTATTATACTCCGTCAATAACTGGAACAAACGCAGGTTATCTCAACTGCACTTTATACACAAACTACACTGGGAGTTGGGCGATGACTGCAGGAAATTCAACACCGATAACAAACAATGCTCTAAACTCAATCCAATATACCTATGCTGCCGACAAAGCAAATATACAATGGAACATCTACTGCTGGAACGCATCAGGAAGTCCCTCTAATTACTCCGCAACCAACAGAACAATAAAAATAGACACCGCTTTGCCTACAACAACGGCATCAGCAGTGAAGAACGACAGCGCTTCTTATACTTTCGGGCAATGGACTAATTCATCTTATGTCAATGTGACTCTTTCATGCTCTGATGCAACGGCACAATGTTTGATAACGAAGTATTGCACAGATGCTACCAACACCTGCGACCCGAAAACTGGGACTACCTATACTGCGCCAGTTCAAATCTCTACCCCAGGAACTTCGTATATTAGATACAACTCCACTGATAATGCTGGAAATATTGAAACGGTAAACAGCAAAACCATAATGATAGACACCACTGCGCCTACAACAACTGCATCTGCAGTGAAGAACGACAGTGCAGCATATACCTGGGGCAGTTGGACAAATTCAACTTATGTTAATGTCACCCTGTCGTGTGCGGATACTGGGGGAAGCGGATGCAGTGTCACAAACTACTGCAATGCATCTACTAACGACTGCACACCATCCACGCCCTACTCCTCTGCAGTTCAGATAAATGTGCAGGGAACTTCATACTTCAGGTATAACAGCACGGATACGATATCTAATAATGAGGCGGTAAACAGCAAAACCATAATGGTAGATTCGGTTCCGCCCTCTCAAGTGATGAACCTCATAAATTCCTCTACAGGGACCACGTGGGTGAATATAAGCTGGACTGCATCTACTGACACAGGGGGTTCTGGAATCAACACATACCTAATCTGGAGGAATGAGACAAACGTAGCAAATACCACAAATGTGTACTACAATGACAGCGGCCTATCCGCTGGAGCAACATACAACTATACTGTGGGAGCGATAGATAACGCAGGCAACTATGGCCAAAACAGCTCGAACCTTATAGTCACTCTGTTTAACATTTCAACAAGCCTCACACAGAGCGCAGCTCCGTCAAGCCCTCAGTTGCCTAGCACGAATGTAACCTTCAACTGCAACTACTCCAATGCTGCTGACAATTCAGCAATAACTGGTGCAACTGTCTATCTGAACTTAAACGCAGTAAACTACTCAGCAACTTACAACTCATCCAGTACAAATTATACATACTGGAATAATAGCATGCCCAATGGGGGCAACACATGGTATTGCATAGCCAACAAAACAAACTACCAGTCGCAGACAGGTGCTTCGCAGGGCTACACAATAACCCTCGGGACTACGCTAAGTACAGATGCTTCAACCTACTCAGGCTGTGGGGCTGTCTTCTACAGGGTGAGCTTATACGATCAAAACTCCCGGCTGACCAACTCCTATATCACAACCACCTTCGTCTACCCCGACTCTTCAACTGCCTTCACCCAGTCCTCACTATATCCGAACAATGGGACTGGCGTGTATACCGGAGTCTATCAACTGAACTCAACCTCCCCAGTCGGCACATGGCTGCTGAAAATAGTTGAAAATTTTGGAGTGATTGCTGGGAAGAACTTCTTTGTGAGCTCAACCTGAAGCATATGAATGGTGCAACACAACTACATTTTAATATCTGAACCAATAAACTATCCTTATGCAGAGGGGGCAGATAAGTTTTGATTTCCTCGTAATACTCGTATTCACTTTCCTAATATTCGCGCAACTGTTTGAAGTGTTCGCGCTGGAGAGCGCATCGGATAGGATACTCGAGGACAAGATAAGTGCGGTGAGAGTAGGCAGTATGGTCTCAAGAGTTATAAATGAAGTTTCAATGGTAAATGGGACGAGCTATCTTGTAGCCATACCAGGAAGCTTGGACACAGGAGATGCCTATTATCTTAATGTAACGCCATCTGGGAGAAGGGTGGACGTGTTCTGGTCCCTTTCAGTGCCCATTTCAGTGCAGAACAGAAGCATAGGTGTCGCGATTCTAACGGGCAATGTAACCGCATTCAACATATCCAAGTCCGCAGGCTCGGGCCAGTCCATACTTAACATAACAAATATTAATGGATTAATAAATATCTCGAATATTTCCTAGTGAGTTGGAACATGAGAAAGGCACAGTTGTTCAGCGAGGATATAATCTTTGCAATAGTTCTAGTGATATTCATATTCTCCTTATGGCTTTCAATGCGCGACAGGGTCCAAAGCATGATTTCAACTAGTGAAGACAAGAGGGAGATAGACGAAGCTGCCTCGAGTGCCATGAGCCAGTTGGTGGAAAGCGATGGAGTGCCCCCCAACTGGAATATGCTAACCCCCATAAATGAAACGACTGTTGGGAGCATAGGGCTGGCTAACGGCAGGAATGTGCTCGACTCAGGAAAGGTTGCTAAGTTCGTGAGGCTGCTGGGAGGGCATGCTAATGCGTCAACCCTGGCCGCCCTCTGGCATCTTGATGAGGGAACAGGCACAGCAGTCTACGACAGCTCTGGGAATGGGAATAACGGCAGTTTTTGGAATAGTCCAAGTTGGGTTACTGGGAAATTTGGGTATGGAGTTCAATTCACGCAAACAAGCTTGCAGTATATAAATGCTGGCAATTCCAGCAGTCTAAGCATAACTGGCAACTTCACTATAGAGCTCTGGTTCAGCCAGCCAGTAGCATCAGCAAGTTCTTTTGGTGCATGGTTGCTGAATAAAGGAGGTAACAACTACTACGACAGCAACTACCAGCTTTGGCTGGTATGGGTAGGTTCAGACGTTAAAATAAGAGGGAGCATAGCGAATGGGACAGATTCCTGGAACACTACTGGCGTAACATCGGTTCAGTCCAACACATGGTATCATGTCGCCTTCACTGGAGATGGATCAAACCTGAGAATATACGTAAATGGTGCGCTGGAGAACACCACACCATACAGCATAACTCCCGCCGCCAACACTGCGAATTTGTATATCGGCTCAAGAAGCACTTCCGTTCTATTTGTTTTCAGCGGCACAATTGATGAAGTTGCAATCTACTCAAGGGTGAAGTCAGCAGATGAGATAGCAGCGGATTATAATGACGAGATAGCATCAGACGCCGACTACACAGCTATGGCGAAATTTTTGGGGCTGAACAGGCAGAGCTATGGGTTCAACTTCACTGTAACCTCCTTGAGCGGAAATACCTTATACAGTGCGAATTATACCCCCCCAATCACCTCATATAATGCAAGCTATGCGGCTGTCAACAACACCGCATTCATAGAGAGGTTCGCACTGTTAAATAACTCGCTGGTAAAACTTACTCTGGGTGTCTGGGTTGGGTAAAGCATTCATATTCACACTGGATGCAATTCTCGCAATAATAGTATGTTCCATTCTATTCGTTTTGACCTACTATATCCTCACAAAGTTCCAGTATTCCGTGGTGAGGAACACAGAACTTGATGATGTATCCTCCGATGTTCTCGCCTCTCTAGAGAAAAACCACACCTTGCAGAATTCAATCTACTACTCGCGCACATCAGATATACGCCAAGTCCTGAATAACCTATCCTCAACAGTATGCTCCAGCATGGTAATCTACTCCTCCCAGAATGCCCCCCTGCTGATGGCACAGCGGACAGACTGCAACTGCACAGGGAGCCGCTCGCTTATTGTGAGGAGTTTTGTCATACCAAATAGCAACGGAACCCTTTCGGAATACATGGCAAAAATGGAGGCGTGCTACCGATGAAAAAAGCATTCCTGTTCTCAGTGATCTTCGTACTGCTTTTCACAGTTTTGCTAATCTTTTCAGTTTTCTACATAAACATGTTGCAGATGAACGAGCTGAATCTCGCTCAGGCAAGGAATATAACGAAGGTGGCGTACGCAATGGATGATGTAAGAAGCGACATGCTTGATTACCTGCAGCTTTCAGTGAATATAAGCAGCAACTCTACTAATACAATCCTGAGCATATCGGATGTTCTTCCCTCACCCTATGGCAACCCCGCCAACGAGCTCAGCAACTACAGAAGCTTCATAAATGGAACATACGCAAACCAGACAAATCTCATCAACTCCTCAAATATCTCCGTTATCTCCCTGAACACCACGGCTTTCGAGAGCGCTCCTTCAATTCAGTTCATCAATTCAAACTCTTCTCTGAATTTGAACTATTCGTACACCAACCTGAGCAAGAATGAGCTTATAGTCAACGGCTCTACCCTACTGACAAATTATTCCATAAGCATAACTCTGAATTCAAGCTGCTTGAACAGCAACTGTTCAAATGCAACGTGGGCTGGAGGACCGCCGAATGTTGACAGCTCCACGCTAGGGCTCTGGCATTTCGACGAGGGAAGCGGGAGCTATGCTTACGACAGCTCCGGGAATGGAAACACGTGTACTTTCGCAGCGAATACATGGACTACCGGGAGGTTCGGGGGAGGCGCGTCACCGGTTTTTGGTCAGTCTTTTTATGTAAGTGATTCTAGTAGCTTGGACAGAGTTGGAAGCCACACAATAGAACTCTGGTTTAAAATAACTACGTTCGGTATCACTTATTATCTCGTGAGCAAAGATACGATCGGCGGCGTTACTACCACTGACTATTCAATAAGTATAGATTCAAGTACAAACAAAATTCGCGGCACCGTAGCAAATGGCACAAGCTCTGCATTCGTACTAAGCACCAATCCAGTCCAGGCTAATACCTGGTATCATGTAGCTTTCGTTGTGAATGGGACAAACTTGACGCTTTACACAAATGGAGTGCTGGACAACATAACCAGTGAGACAGTTACTCCTCTTCCCAACTCAAACAAATTATACCTCGGTTCTCCATACGGTGGTGGCTTGCCGTTCCCTGGAACAATTGATGAACTTGCAATCTACTCAAGGGCAAAGTCAGCAGATGAGATAGCTGCAGATGCCAACCTCTTCCACTGGGACTGGAGCCCTATCGCAATGACGAATAATTTGTCTGCGGCATGGCATTTCGACGAGGGAAGCGGTAACCTCACCTACGACTCGTCTGCAAATAATAATACTGGAGGGTTTACTGGAACTCAAATTGCAGTGCTGCTTCCCAGCAGCGTGAATAAGGCGTATGGAATAAACTCCACATCAACTGACAATCCATTCATTGCAACGACAGAACTGAACTATTCAAATGTCAATGCAAGCGATGGCATATCCGAAACTGTAAACGCTTCGTATACTAACACATGGGGAAGTAGCTGCCAGGCTTCTGGAAGTTGCAGCTGCGCTGGTGATTCCGGCGACTGCTTTGCTCCAGGAGTCTGCGAGAATATAGCTGGCTGCATCGCCAGCTGTTCCTCAGCTGTGAATGCCTCTGTGAGCAACACATGCGCAGCAGCTGGATCTGACTGTGCGCTATCATGCCCAGAAGGATGCCAAGGCTGATGACTGAATTTTAAGAGTGAAAAAATGAAACTGGAACTGATGTTTGCTTTGCTTGCCGTGTTTTCGTTAATTTTGCCCCTGCATGCCTACACTCCACCTTCACAAACGTGCTGCAATCCTAGTGGAACTTTATGTACATGCGGTATACAATCAGGAAGTTGCACCTACACCTGCAACGGGGGGTGGTACCAATGCTATTCCGCCAATGACTGTGATTCCACCATTCCCTGCAATCACTTTGCATTCCAGAGGTTCACCTTTGACCTATCCAGCTACACCCTCGGCAACATAAAAAGCATCACCTACTGCTTCAAGGGTGACTACTCCTCAACTGGCTCTGGAACTGCATATTTGGAGTACTACAACGTAACTAGTTCATCATGGGTATACGACCAGCCCATAAGTACTGGAGTCACCACAATGTGCCGTACACTCACAAGCATAACCGATGTTGTGAATGCAACATCGAGCATAACTCAATTTGCTGCGAGGGGTTACACCGGAGACTCTGGCAACATTACAATCGATGCAGACTTTGTGAACCTCACTATAAACTTCGGCGCAGGCTCCCCAGTAGTCTGGACTTCCGGAAAATTTAGCAATGCGGTAGGCCTCAACGGCTCGCAGCAGATTACAGTCAATGATTCCTCCAGCCTTGAAATAAGTGGGAATATCACAGTTGAAGGGTGGATTAACCCAAGCACGGTGACTCCAGCATACCAAACAATACTTACTAAGGGAGACTCTTCAAATGAGAACTACGGGCTCTATCTAAAAGGTGCAGAACTCTATTTTGAGTGGATTAACAGTGGAGTCAAATTCGCAAATACGACATCAGCAAGTCTCCAGGCAAATACTTGGTATCATGTCGCAGCAGTTTTCAACTCTGGCAACTACGTCAAACTGTATGTCAACGGTACTGAGATGGCAAGCTCCACACCTGCAAACGGATTGGTGACAACCACTGCAAATCTAACCATCGGAGCGAACAACTCCAACAACTATTTCAACGGCACAATTGATGAAGTTGCAATCTACTCAAGGGTGAAGTCCGCAAGCGAGATATACGCGGATGCCAACCCCATGTTCGTCTCACTTAACATAAAAGACTCCCTCAATAGCTCGGTGAGCGCAAGAGGCGCCACAAGCGGCTACATAAACCCCGGTGCGAACAATACGCTTTACCTTACTACAAACAACAATGGAAACCTCAACATGACTGTGGGGGGCTATGCGGGAACTTACTCTCTCAGGCTCTACCTAAATAACACCAAGGCGAACCTCTTTCTCACAGCAGTCCAGAAGGGTGTTTCAAGCATCCAGGCAATTCTGCCTGTCCAGCTGCAGATATACAACCAGATTTTCAATAGCCTGATAATCTCCCAGAAATAGCTACTTGAACGATGCGAGGAGCATTTTCAGCACGTAGTTATGCATCAACAGGAATGCAATAAGCGACGCTATGAGCATGTACAGCGTGTACTTCAGGCCGTTCAGCTCCTTCCCGTCATGGATGACTCCGATGAGCATGCTCACGGTAACCGAAGTACCCACTATGGTGGCAATGGATGCATACAGAAGGAAATCCGCCGATACGGGAGCGCTCATGGCGAGCCCCACCTGACCTGAGAGCGAGGTGCTGACTCCCGTCTGCTGCAGGGAGTTTATCACGTTAACAAACTCGATTGATATGGAGAGCAGGGCAGGCATCCCAATAAGAACTGCGAAGAGTATGAAAACGATGTACATATTCGTTCCGGCTATGAGCTCTCTTCTCAGCTCCTGCCCCTCAAGTATGTCATCGGCAGCATTCTCAAGCAGCACCGCAAGGCTCCCTCCCGACCTCATGCTCACTATGAACAGCGCAACAGTCCTCTCAAGAACCTCGGATTTTATCCTCTTTGACATTTCCATCAAAGCATCTGTGAAGGATTCAATTCCAAGGGATTTTGCCGTAACGCACCTTATCTCCTCCTCAAGGGGGCCGAACTCAGGCCTGGCAGCCGTCCTGAGGGCGGCGAGAGGGGTAAGGCCTGCCCTTATGTTGGCCGCAATTATCTGGAGCGCATCAGGCAGAACATTCTCAATTCTCCTCCTCCTATCCTCAACCCTAAAGTGGAGCACTAGGTAGAGCGTGAAAAACGTGAAAAGAAAAACCAAAACAGCTATAAGAAATAGAATGCCGGCTTCAGTTACCCCAAGAATGACCCAGCTGAAAAGTAGCGAGACAATCCCGAATAACAGCGAGAGAATCAGCACGGAGCCGAACCATACCCTAGAGTCCATCTCGACGCCTGCGTAATCCAGCATTTCCTTTAGGTGTTTGTTGATTCCCCTGGGCGTGAGCTTCCCAAAAACATAATACACGTTTCTCAGGTCTCTTATATCCATAAAAATCACATATGCGTCACGGGCCTCCTTGACTTTATGAACTCTATGAGCGCAACCTCGCAGAAAAAGCTAAAGGCGATTAGACCGGTAATGACCCCCTCATTCGCGCTGATGCCGCCAAAGGTTGATAAAATAACCAACAGGGTTATCCCAAGGCTCGGCACCGCAACCGATATTATTATGAAAAGCAGCACCCACAGGTTGAGTTCATAGGTATATGATTTAACCTGCGAATACTGGTACTGCTGCAGGTTCCTTATGACGCTCTTCAAAGCTGCTTGCAGGCTTGCCCCAGACCTAAAGGCAGTGAGCATCTGGCGTATCGTCCTCCTCAGGAATTCCGACTCCGTCCTGAGGGCCATCTTCTCCAGCGCAGTCTCCTGCATCTCTCCAGCATTTATATCCTGGACAGTCCTGCGGAACTCTTTTGAAATCGTGCCGTAGCCGGATTTTGATATATTCACCATTGCATCAAACAGCGGGACTCCTGAGCTTATCTGAAGCAGCAAATCCTTCAGCGCATACACCAAATCCCTATCCACATCCTCAACGATTTTCCTAGCAAGAACCCTTGGGTAGTAGAGAAAGAACGATGCAAACACCACGAACACAGCAAGCCCCGCAAGAATTATCCATCTCATATCCGCCAAAAGGGTGCGCAGCCCATCAAAACTGGAAAATGCATCCTCAATCTCCTTCGAGGTTATGCTGCCTCTGGCATACATTAGGATGAAGACTAAAATGAACAGGCACAATGCCCAGACAAACGCATTCAGGAGCGAGATGATGATGTACTCTCCCTCTTCAATATCGCTCCCTATCATCCTCAAATCGTACTCAAGCCCTGGGAAAACGTAGCCTATCTTGTTGCCCACTCCAGTAAATGCTCTGCCCACCCCTCTCGCAACCCTCTCGGGAACTACAAAGAAGAGAACTCTTATGCAAACACCCTACAGCACCTTGCTCAGAGGAAGGTTGCTCTCGGCAGCCTTAATCACAACATCTGGGTTCTTGTAGTACAACCCAATAACCGCACCTACATCATCAACAGACCTTATCCCATTCTTCTTCATCCAGTCCAGCAACTTCATTTTTTCCTCAATGTCCTTCTTTATTTCACCAGAGCTCATTCCTGTATGGAGGTTCAAGTCCTCAAGGACTCTTGAGCTCTCATTCACCTTTTCGAAGGAATCTGTCCTGGGCTTCCATTTGAAGAGAGTGTTCAGCGTGACAGCCTCGACAGATGATACAACCAGCTCGCTTATCTCATACACCCTCCTTATCTCTTTCCTTCTGTCCCTGTACTGAACCACTATGAGCTGCAGCGACTCCAGCTCCGTCATGGGCAGCTCTATTGGAGGGTGAGTGAGCCTCCTGAGCACCTGCGAAGCAGTATCCGCGTGCATTGTCGAATACACAGCATGGCCAGTGTGCATTGCCTCAAACAGAACTTCGGCCTCCCTCCGTCTCCTTATCTCCCCAACAACTATCCTGTCGGGCCTCATCCTCAGCGAAGTCATCATGAGGTCAAGCATCCTAACCTGCCCCTTTCCTTCAGGGTTGGGGTTCCTTGTGGTGAGCGGCACCCAGTTCCACTTGAGGTATGCTGGCAGCGCCAGCTCCCGTGTGTCCTCTATGGTAACCGTCCTGTTGCTGGGCGGTATGAGCGCGCACAGGGTGTTCAAGGTACTTGTCTTTCCTGAAGCAGTGCCTCCAGCAACAAGTATGTTTATCTCGTATTGCATGCACAGCCAAAGAAAAGCAGCCATCTCCTCAGACAGTGTATTCATCTTCTCGCCGATGAAGTCAACAAGCGTCCAGGGGTTTCTTGAGAACCTTCTTATAGTTATGGTATTACCGGAACTTGAGATTGGAAAAAGCGTCGCGTTAGCCCTGTCGCCTGTCGGAAGGTGGGCGTCAAGTATCGGTGCGAGCAGTGTTATCTCCCTCCCTGCCTTTCTCCCAATCTGCGAGGCGTAGTTGTATATATCCTCCTCGGATTCCAGATGCAGGTTGGTTTTCATCCACCCCAGCTTCCTGTGGTATACTGAAATGGGCTCCGAGGAGCCGTTCACTGCAACTTCCTCAAGCCAGTCATCAGACATGAGTATTTCTATGTCGCCAAGCCCGTACATCCTGTTGAGCAGAATCCCCGCAAGCAGCTTCCTCTTCTCCTCATCTGCTTCAGGCAACTCCTCGGTGAGCCTGCTCATGGCTGCGTTATAGAATTTATCCCTAACCTCCCCGAACTTCCTCACATCGCTTATCTCCTCACTCTGAACTGTTATAATTCTCGCAAGCTCATCCCTCAGATAATCCATGAAAAGTTTGGTGTAAGGACCCAGTACAGGAAGCGTTAGCACATATACGGGTCTGCTCTCTCCCCTGACGTCCATAATTGTGATAAGGGATTTGATGTTGTTTGTCTCTATATTGTAGGTTTCTATCACCTTTCCCTCCTGCAGCAGGCTCTGCTCCGCCTCCAGTTTCTTCTTAAGCTTAAGATGGGGCCTCTGCATGATGTTAAGGGGGTATATAACTTCGATAATCCCCTTCTCCTGCAGTATCTTGCCTACCTTCTCAACCTTGGTCTGCTCAACGCCAACCTTGTTGGCCAGGAAGGGGATCTCTGCCATCTGGTCCTTCTCGGAAGCCAGCGCATCGCATATCTCATCGACTTTTGTTGAAATTACAGTGGAATTTGCCTCTGTCATAAGTAAGAATTTTCCTTACTCAATATAAAAAGGTATTGCCTAACTCCTGCTTTCGGTTAGGAATAACAAAAAGTGGCCTAATACCGCAAGTTTTAAAAACAAAACTAGCTCAAAATAGACGTAGCGACCAGGAATACATTGAAATAGTCCATGTAGCTGGTCCCATAAGGGATAGAGATGGCCAGCTTTAGAGGGAAAAAGGGATTCATACATTTATTGTTAGAGTACTCTTTTGGAATCCTCCTTATTCTATCAGCTGCATACATGGCCGAATCGCTGCTTTCCAACCCCAATAAGCCGTTAGAACGCATTCTGCTGCTGGACTCTGCAAATGGTGTAAGCGATAACTCCACACCTCCTGAAAACTCATCTCAGACTAATATGACAGACAACAGCACCAATGCCACAGTTGCAAATGGCAACTTTACAGAAAACCCATCCGAAAACAATACCAATGCAACCGCTCCGGAGATCCCCGCTAATGTAACTAATCAAACAGAACTGCCCCCCGAACAGAACGCCACGGAAAACATAACAGAGAACAACACCAATCCTCTAATTCCGCTCTCTGCCATCAATAAGACCACTTCAGAAAATACGGGCAATGTGGAAAACATAACCTACACGCGACCTTCAAACTTAATTAAGGGAGAAATTGTAAAGTATACCCCTACTTCAGAAACGCATTGTATCAAGGGTACCTGTGTGGCTACACTATATCCTACGCGAAATTTCATTCAGGATAGGCTTGGAAAATGGAAACGCTTAGGAGAAATTACGAATATAACCTACTCCAATAACCTACTCAACATCTCTTGGAATACGAGGAGCATCCTCCTTCAGCCGTATATCCGATATAATGGAAGCTATACAGAACAATTACCCTCAGAGTATAACTTCTCAATTTCGTATACTAATTTTATAGATTATATAGAATTCAAGCCAAGAATCAAATTTGTTGATGGATTGACGGAGTTTGGCTTCAAGAAAGTAAGCTGGTCCAATGATGAAGTTGTAATTAATTTTGACGATTTGGCTGCGAATAATTTTGAAGTAACCCAGAACGAAACTCACATTTCTATACGAAATCTGGAGGGGAGAGTAAGCTCTAATGAGATGCTTGAATTGGATCCCACAATCACTCTCAATGAGTCAAACAGCGGGAATGTGGGCGACTCATTCACAAACAGCTCGGATACAGGAGTTAATTACGGAACTCTCTTGAACCTGAGCGTAAGGAGTTACACCTCAGGTGATGTCCGCAGGGTTTTCTTGCTCTTCAATCTTAGTGTTATACCTTCAAGCGCAACAATAACGGATGCAAATCTATCGTTGTACATGTTTGTTGCTCCAAGTAACAGCAGAACCTATAGTGCTTATAACACATCAAACAGCTGGACTGAAACCGGGATAACGCAGAGCAACCAACCCGCAGCAGATACGCTGCAGCAAGGAGTGACCGTTACCACCCCTGCCAGTGTTTGGAAGAGTTGGAATGTTACTAATGCGGCAGTTTCAAGCTACGCGCAGACAAACAAAAATATGAGCATAATGATAAGGGATAATACTGAAACTGCCACTACTGCGAGATTTGCTCTGTTTGTTTCAAAGGAAAACACAACAGATACATCCAAGAGACCGCAACTTATCATTACATATGTGACACCACCAACGTATTCCGACAATTCCACCAGTTCAACTTTGGCAAATACTAATGTGGAGCACAGGCTCAAATGGCAGAGCGAAACAGGATTAAGCGGTTATATCTTCAGTTTCTGCAATGGAACCTACCAAAAAGCTACCATAACTCTGAATCCGACAACAACCTACACATTCCTGGACAACACGAGCAACAACGCATACTGGGCGTCACCTGTAAATCCTATCACCTCGCCAGCAGGAGGAACAGAGGCGACTGCGGTTCAATATACAAATATGAGTTTAAACGACTCCTCATTCGCAAGGGTGTTAGGTGATGCGACAAACAACGATGACCCATACTGGAGCATGAACTTCACGATAAACGAAACTACAGCAAGCATAAACTGGATTAATGTCAGTCTTGGAGGTTTCAAAGTCCTTACTGGTGGTTCTGAAGCGGCAACCTGCTATGTGTTCAACTGGACTTCTGTGACTTGGCTTTCAATTTCAACTTTGGGGACTACCCCCACAATAATTTCAAGCAACTACACCGCAGGAATTGGCGATATAGTAAATGCAAGCACTAAGGTATTGAATGTTTATTGCACAGGAGCACAGTTTGATTTGAATGAAGGTATCTATCTTGACTTCGTAAGTGTGGTGGTGAACAGCAGCAACACAACCTATTCGACTGCCAATTGCAGTGATGCCAATGCGGTGCTTACAAATGACTCGTGGGTCGCTATGACCGGAACCTTGGACTGGTCGAATGTCACCAAACTGATTACCTCAACCGAAGAGGCAACAGTCAAATGGTGTGTGTATGCAAACAATACCGGTGGTGCTTGGAATTCCACGTCCTGCTCCAATCCGTTTGTTTACCTAACGACAGCACAGGTGGTGGGTTTCACGATAACTCTTCCAGGGCAGAATCCCGTCGATGCAGCAGAGGAAGGGAATGCAACCGCAGATATAGAGTTCAACCTTACAGGTGGCAACACTGCAAGCAACGTTGCTCCATGCATTGCTGCAACTTCAACATGCCAGACAAGCGGCACACCCATTTTTGTATTTACCAATACTGGAACTGCAACTCTGAGCTGGTATGTTTATCTTGATACTAATATGCCAGCAAGCATGACTCTGAAAGGAAAGACGAATAATGACCCTGCGGGAGCTACGACCATAACAACAACTGGATGGCTTGTTGCAAGCTCAATCGCTCCCAGCAATTCGCAGAATGCATGGCTGTGGACGGATTTCACTGGTGCAAAGGTAAGTGATGCTACAAGCAGAACCTTAAAAAACAATGCAACTTCAACGTGATGTTATGAAAAAGAAAACTGAATTTAATGCTGAGAACGGAGAAATCCGTCTCAATTGTTTAATATTTAAACGCCTAACGGCGTCCGTGAGGTGGTAAAAAATGAATCTGTGGAGAAAAACCATTTTGACAGCAACTGTTTTGGCAGTGCTGTCTTCGGTTATATACGCAGCAGCATACACAACAACCCTGACGTACTTCAACATAGCAACCGTGGAGTCATTCACAGTGACTCTCCCAGGCGAAAGTGCCGTTCCTGCAACAGGTGGCGGTGCAGCAACACACGACATAGAATTCAATGCAAGCAGCGGAACGATTACTTGTGTAGACCCATGCATAACTGGAGGAGGGACCTGCCAATCAAGCCCAACACCCATATTCGTAGTACAAAACACAGGCACAGTTAACCTCAACATCTCCGCGAAGTTCACAGTATCCCCGCCATCGTGCGTGAAGGTTGGGGGAGCTACAACTTACGCTGGAGCATGTGCAGGCTCAACAATAGACACCAGCTACGTGACAGTGCAGAACAATCTTGCACCAGCAGGGTCGGTAAACTGGTACGAGCAGGCAAACTTCACGTCATGCACGTCAGCAGACACTACAAGCAAGACGCAGTGGGTGTACGGAGTGACCAGCTGAAGAGAATACCTTTCTTTTTGTTTTTTTTGGTATTGAAGAAAGAGGTGTAGGAGATGAGGCAGATTGCAATAGTATTGGAAACAGCACGGGGAGACATAGATACCCTCACCTGCGAGATAAAGACAAAGGTGAATGAGCTGGGCAATGTCGAGTGGGTGGGGTATCATGTGAAAAAACTGAGAAATGAAAAATTTGAAAAAAACTTTAGAAGGTGAGATTGATGGAAAAGGAAAAAGCTAGGCGGCATCTCTGGTTCATCCCCCTGGTGGCTATTGCTTTAATAGCCGTGCTCGTAGTGGGATGTTTCTCTTCGAACCAGACTCCGAGCGGAGGGAATCAAACCCCCCCCCCAAATGAGAATGCGACAAAACCGGCAGAACAGAACGCAACTCAATTTGTTGAACCGAAGGTATACTCTCCTTACTACGCCGGGCTGGAGAGCATTGTAAACGCAGAGTTGAATAAGACTTCGGCCAATGCCACAAGAGGAGACTACCTCCCAACAACGATGTTCAGAGAGCTGCCAGACTTCCCGAAAGACTTGTACCAGATGCAGGTCCTCTTCAAGTACTACCAGATGGGGAAGATAAGGAACCAGACGGACACCACTAAAAAGGAGATAGGGCCCGAGTACTGGAAGCAGCCTGAGTGGATCCCTACTTTCTCCACAAACGGTTTGAAAATGATTCAAAACCCACCCCTGGATACATACTACTACGGCTGGGCGGACTATGAACTCACAGGCGCAAACCAGATGAGGAACAAGAATACGGGTGCAATAACCACATTCAACCCAGGTGTGGTTGCAACAGTGCTCCCAAACAAAACCATCGAGGTGAAGGTTCCCAGAATTGGGGTGGAGGGCTACACAGTCTACCCATCAGATATGGTGATAGTGGATGCGCACCCAGACACAATATTTGACGTCTACACAGTCCTATACTCCGGATGGTATGTACAGCTATACCAGGGTGTGAAGCTAAACGCAACATTCCCAGATTCTGGTGCAATCGAGGATTTCCAGATATTCCCAGACGGAACCAAGACGGTGAATCAAAACCCAAGCGAGGTGCAGAAATACTTCAATGTTGAGTTCGAACCGGACCAGTTTGCCATAGAACCGAGCTTCCCAGTCTTCAAGGATGGTTGGGCCAAGCTCATAAGGATGAGAATCACAGTCAACGAAAGCACACCAAAGGGCAAATATCTGATTGGAATGGACATAGTGCCGCCTTCCAAGGAGTTCAATGATGACATGGTATGGAAATACAAGACAGAGTACCGAGTCGGAGGGATGGGCATAGGAAGGCCATTCTTCAGAGTTTTTGTGCAAGTGGTTTAAAAAATAAGATGAGCGCATGAGACCGAGGATTGAGATAGCAATCCTCTTTTCTTCATTTTTGCTACTTTTGGCCATACCCATATGCGGCGAGGGATATACCTCAACCCAGACCTACGTGGCTATTGCAGAGCCCAGAGTTGAGGTGCGGAATTTAGTGCTGAGCTCCTACTCGGTTTACCAAGGCAGCTCGATTGATTTTTCAGTGAGCCTGCGGAACTTTGGAACTGCTTCCACAATAGCTACCTCTGAAATCAAGATATACGACGCCTCGAACACTGTTGTTGGAACCATATCCTATGATGCTGTCACGTTATACCCGGGTCAGATGGCAACGATTCAAAAAACTTGGAGTACAGGCGCTCTGCCAATTGGAGCTTACCGTGCTGTTGCGCAGGCAAGCTATGAATCAAACCTCTCAAACACAGTTGAGAAGAATTTCTCAATAGCAATACAGCCAGCCGCTGCGCCGAATCAACCAACGCCGGTGTTTCCCATCATTATACCCCCCGCAATAACTCCCATTACTGGGAAAGCTGTCTTTCTGAAGACGACTGTTCTGAAAGAGCTCCTCGCAGGACAAGGCGGCGTGAACAGCTTATTGCTGAAGAATGTAGGGGAAAGCATACTCAACATCACCCTCAGCTTAGGGGGCATCCCCAAGGAATGGGTCGTTCTGCCTTCAGATAAAACTCTAATCCTACCAAATGAGACAAGAATAATAGACCTTGGGCTATCACTACCTAAGGACATACCGGCTGGTGACTATCTTGTTAAAATTGATGCCACTGGCGGGGCAAATTCAACAGATTTCCTTGCGTTGAGGGTTAAGAGTTATCCCACAGATTATGACCAGCCAATTGCGCTTAAGACAATAAGCATCGATGAGGCTCTGAAAGAGACGATTGTTTCCATTGATGTTAGGAATCCATCGAATGACATAATGGATGTCGTCCAGCTGCAGGAGAGAATTCCATACTCCGTCAACGATGAACAGATTGAATTTCTGGATAAACAGGGCAAAATCATCACAGTCAACGGAGAGAAGACGATACTATGGGAGTTTACAAATGTCCATCCCCAGGAAACATTCCACATATCCTACAACATAAAAAACTTCCTCACTGATTACTCCACCTACATGAATTGGCATGTCTCACAGATTCTTGTAACCTCAAAACAGAGTACTGCAGATCTGGTGAAAATACTTGAACTAACCTCAACAAGCATAAACGGGAGTGGTAGCGGGGAAGTTAGCGCATCGGTGCTTTATGTTGGAAATGATCCTGCGGATGTTACAATACTTCTTGAGGTCCCAGAGGGTTTCACCGTTGAGCCAACTACAATCACCAGAACACTCATACCAAAAGCTGTTGCATCGGTTGATTTCAAGCTTAGCACTTCCAAAATTGAGCATGACACCTACACGGTGCGACTTTTTGTGATTGGCAAAGACTTCAGCACTTATATGACAACTCCAGTTCTAGTAAGCAGAGAAGTTACCCAGCCTTCATTCTCAATTCTCTCGATTTTAAGCCTGGAGCAGATTGTTGGAGTTTCGGCATTCATGGCAACGGCAGTTACTATCTCAATTCTCTCCTACAGAAGAATTAGGGGGGGACCCAAGCCGGCGTATAGCCAAGAGAGGCTTGACTACATGAGAAACATTAAAAAGATGGTTACAAGCAAAAATAATAAGTAAGTGGTGGGCGCTTGGATAAACAAATTATAGGAATCATATCCGGAAAGGGAGGCGTTGGGAAGAGCACAATAGCCGTGAACCTGGCAACATTATTCGTCGCATCAGATTATAACAACCTACTTGTGGATTGCGATACCTCCAACCCGAGCGTGGGGCTGCATCTTGGCATATGGCAGCATTCCTACGGGCTGCAGGATGTTCTACTTGGAAAGATAAAGCCCGAGGAGGCCATAGTGCTCCATCCGGCAACCGGAATAAGGGTAATCCCTTCTTCCCTGAGCTATGAAAAAGAGACGAGCATGAAAAACCTCTCAAAAGTGCTGGATGGAATGAAGACGTACAACTGCATCACGCTAGACGCCCCCCCAGGCCTGTCGGAAGAAGTTGAGAATATAATGAAAACGTGCAATGAGCTTGTAGTGGTTACCACGCCGGATGTACCCAGCGTGACCAGTGCCACAAAAATAATAGATCTAGCTGAAACTAATCGGATCCCAGTTGTCGGCTTGGTTGTGAACAGAATACTCAACAAAAAATATGAGCTCCACATGCAGGAGATAGAATCATTGTGCAACACAAGGATAATTGCAAAAATACCCGAAGACTCAGGGGTGCCAGAGAGCATAGCAGTTAAAGTTCCCATCGCCATGTACCGCCCCAAATCCCCGGCAAGCCTTGCAATCAACCGGCTTGCGACAGATCTTTGTGGGAAGAGAATCGCCCAACCGCAGTATGCCAACGTAGGAGTTTTCGGGCAGTTCATAAATTTTGTGAAGAGGATTCTGGGAAGGAGCTGATTTTTAATTCTTATACTGCATTCTTTATACTATGATAAAAGTTGTCATTCTGGGCTCTGGCGGTGCAGTGCCATCACCTGCCAGGTCACTGCCAGCCATAGGAATACGCTATTTTGGTGAGGTCTACCTCTTTGACTGCGGAGAAGGGACGCAGAGGCAGATGATGATACACGGTCTGAGCTACTCAAAGGTGAAGATGATATTCCTAACGCACCTGCATGCAGACCACTACATAGGCATCGCAGGCTTGATGCAGACTTTGAAGATGAATGAGAGAAAGGAACCGCTTTTCATCTTCGGCCCTCCGGGAACTGAGAGGTGCATCTCCTCAATCCTCATAGGTGCATACCCCTTCCAGATATGCATAAAGGAAATAGACGAGAACTTCTGCCTCAAGAATGAGAAGTTCAAGATATCCGCATTCAGGACAAGCCACAATGTGAGGAGCATAGGCTATGTCTTCCAAGAGAATGACTCCTGGAATTTCAACAAGGAAAAAGCAGACAAGCTTGGCATAAAAGGCAGGATGTTCAGGAAGCTTGAGAGGGAGAAGGAAATTCTAATAGGCAAGAAGAGGGTGAAGCTTGAGGATGTAACCAAGCCAAAGAGAGGAGCGAAGCTGGTGTACACCGGCGATACCTCTCCCTGCGAGGAAGCCCTGCTGGCAAGCAAGGGTGCAAACCTGCTCATTCATGACGGAACTTTCTCAGAAGAGCACAGGAAGGAGGCTGCAGAGAAAATGCATTCAACAGTTGTTCAGGCTGCGGAGCTCGCCAAGAAAGCCAAGGTGAAACAACTTGTGCTGGTTCACCTAAGCAACAGGTACAAGGATGCATCGCCCCTTGAGAAGGAGGCAAAGAAAATATTCAAAAACTCCAAAATTGCGTTTGACGGGATGGAAATATCTTTGTGAGGTTGTTCCATGAAGAAAGATGTATACTCCAAAATTCTGAACAAGCTGACCTTCCTTGAGACAAATAAAGCAATACTGGGAAAGACTCCGGAAGAGCTTCAAAGCATTGAGGGGCAGATAGCGGCATTGAAATATGTTGCTGAGAACAAGCCCCAGAAGGAATTTGTGAGAGGGCTCATGCTAGGCTACCAGAAAGCGCTTGAGATAATGCAGAATAAAAAATAAAAGAAAAAAACAAAGACTTCAGGCGTTCTTCATCTTCGCCTTTGCTACATACCCGCCCTTGTCAACATAATACATGTATCCGGACTCTTTCTCAATCTTCTCGTTACCAACTCTCTTCTTCCTTCCACCGGATTTGTGCTTCATGGGAGCGGCCCATACGTAGCCATCCTTTCCGACGAAGTAGAGGTAACCCTCTTCCCTGTCTATTTTTTCCTTACCAATTCTCGTTCCCACATCAATCACCTCATTTTTTTAATAATACTTTCTTCATCTTCCAAATCCTTTTCGGAAAAAACAAGACACTCCCACTCATACTTGGCAAAATGCTCTTCACGTTGTTTTTTATATTCTTCAAAAGTTTGTTTGTGTATATTCTCACAAATTGCAGTATGTCTCACATCAATGCAAATTTTCTTCCCATCGTTATTTACAAAATCAGGGTTCTTTCCACCAAGAATGACATCTCCATCACCCGTGTATCTGTAAGGAAGATTGCATCTGTGGATTATTTCTATCATTCTTTTTTCTAAAGATGTTGGACGCTTAAAAAGACTTTTTAATAATAGTTTATGTTGAGTTTCTGAGTACTCTTTGTTCTGCCATATTAATTTTTGTTTTTTTGATATTTTTATTTTTGTTTCTTTTGAAATCCTATTTCCTCTATGGGATTCACTCATTTTTCTTTTGGTCTCTTCTAGAAGTGGTTTACCTTTGAATGCCAAACTTATCTTTTTTTTCGTTTCTTCAGAATAGTGCTTGCCCCGTTGTGCATAGCCTATCTTTTTCTTATGCTCTTCAGAAAGTATTTTTCCTAAGTGCGCCATTCTCATTCTTTTTTTAGTTTCGTTACTATGGTGCTTGCCTAATTGAGCTAGCCCAATGTTCCTTCGAGCTTCTTCTGTCCTATGATATACTCCTATAGGCATTATAAACCTCCACGAGAGTGTTATCGACGGCGGTGGTATATAAATCTATCGTCGGGCACCGTCTATGAATAACTTCTCCTCATCCTGCCAACTCCTTTTACGGCGAGCCAGAAGCAGAGCAGGCTCATGGCGGTGAGCAGCGCCAGGCCTGTTGCGATTCCCTCGTCGGGGTAGTTTGAAGAGATTCTCGAGATGAGAATTGTCGGAAGGTACAGAGATAGGAAGGAGCTGGGGAGGAGTATGGAGAACACAAACGCCATTCCTGCGAGTGATGAGAGGACATTCGCCTCCTGTATGCTCCTGGCGCTTGCCGAGATGAGAACGCTGAGAGAAACAAGGATGAGCGAGAGAAGCAGCTCCGCAAAGATGAGTAATGGGATGTTGTACACAGGTATCTTCTGCATGACTACCACGAGCCAGGCACCCCCGCACAGAGTTGATGCTATTACGTATGGCGCCGTCTTCGCGAATGCAATGTCAGAATCGGATATTGGAGAAACAAGCAGCAGCTCTATAGTCCTCTTCTTCCTCTCGCTGAGTATGTTCTGAATTGACAGGGACAAGCCAACCATTGCAGGCATCACTAGTGCAATTGGAACTATCAGACCATATCCCATCTCCACAAAGTCAGTGTTGCCTCCAGCAAGGCCTTCCGAGGAGTAGTTGAAGTGGCTCTCCTGAAGCGCCTCATCAAAGGAAATTGCTTTTGAAACGGAGTTTATCTTCGCTATGGCAAAGCCCGAGAATATGTTCCCCGGGTCTGTCTTAACTTCGCCAGTGGTTGTGTTTATGACTGCATTCGGCCTCTCATCCTCTGAACCATTCTGCACTATAACTTTTACCCCAGACTCCTCAAGCCTGTTCATGAGCTCTGTGTTGTTCTTGTCAAGCGCCACGGTTACCTTGCCGTTCAGATTTGGCGAGTGCATAACATCGCTGTAGGTGCTGTACAGGAAGAGCAGCATGGAGATGGTTATGAACTGAATTATTATGCTGCCTAGGAAAGCCCTGTCCCCCAGGATCTCCCTCAGCTCTTTCTCAGCTAGGTTCATGGAAACACCCGTAACTGCCTGATGAGGTAGAGGTTGTAGCCCATGTGCAGGAGTATTGCAAGAATTACCGATACCGCGAAATACCTTTTTGCATAGCCTGCGCCAACTATGCTGCTGCATGCCGCGTGAACAACTATCGGCACAACCCTGATAAGCACCATCAGCTCAAACACCGGAGCGAGAAGCAGGCTCTCGCTCACCCCAAAGGCCAGCCCAACAAGGGCTCCGAGAACAGCTCCCTCCCCTGCCTCCTTTGGCTTGAGGACATTCACAGCAACTGCCTTGAGCCCCTCCTCAGCCGCAGTGGCAGAGAGCAGCAGCAGAAATGCACTGGGGCCTATGAGGAAGAAGGTGAGCCCAATGGCGGCAAGCTCAACAGGCAGTGTGATGGAGAAAGCCACAAACCCCATGGCAAAAGCAGCCCTCTCCTTGCTCCGCAGTATCTCCAGCATACCCTCGTAAAGCTGATTCAGGCCTGGCTTCAGGGAGAAGGCAAATGCCTCTGTGGAAAAAGCGGAGAGGGCGAGCAGGAAAGCTGTTGCGGATATGATGTAGATCACAAGCATGAGGTCGAAGGGAAATGGAGTTGCTCCCCCGCTGACCTGCTCTGCTATGTATGTTGCCGGGGAGAGCTTTGCGGCAATCTCCGTTGCAGGGAAGACCTTCAGAATGGCAATGGAGAAGAACAGCGTTATTATTATTGTCGAGGAGATGCTTGACGCCAGAGTTGCCTCATTCGCATTCGATGCGATTGATGAGACAAGGGCATTCATCACTATCACAAGCAGAGCCATGCTGATGAGTATGATGTAAACTCCAACTGGATTGCTGAAATGCAGGCCGAAAAAGGGAATGAGAAGCATCCAGATTGCACCCAGCAGCATCGCGAAAATTAGGTTGCTCAGCACCTTGGAGGCGAGCACCTCAACCCTTCTTGCAGGGGCTGCAAAGATTACCTCCACAACCTTGTTTTCCCTCTCGTAGGCCACGCTCTGTATTACCGGCAGGGACCATATGAAAAGAGGAGTGAGCATGAGGAAGGGAGCAAGAAGACTCCTGAGAAGCTCCTCCAGTCCCAAATCAGACTTCAGGTTGAACAGCGGCTTGTTGTCCTTCCTCACAAACTTATCAACGGCATCCTTCACCGCAGACTCCGCGAGGTTTGAGAGCGGTATGCCCCTTCCAATGAATCTTCCTGAGGTTGAGTTAACTATGAAGACTCCATGCACCCTCCCCTCGCTAAGAAGCTTGAAGGCTGTCTCCTCATCTGTCCTTACAACCTCAGCCATGCTGTTATTCTCAAGCTCGGCTATGAGGGGGTGCTCCCCAGCAACCGCAATTTTCACCATTTTTTCAGAAATTGGAAGCGCAGAGAGCAAATTACCCTCCTTGAAGCGTCCCACTGCATCCATGAGAAGAGGAATTGTAAAGAGGGAGATGAGCATCCCCACCATCACGCTGAGAAGAAACCTCCTGTCAGAAAATATCTCCTTCAGCCCCCACCACGTCATGATGCTTATACCCATTTTCCTCCCCTTGTGACTGCTACGAAAACGTCATCCAGAGAAGGGTCGAGGGTTTTTATTGAGAGGACTGTTGCATGGAGCCTTTTTGCAGCTGCATGCACCCTTGCTATGGTGCTGTTCATCCCTCGTATGCCAACCACCACCATCCTTCCATCCACATTCCCGCCAAGCTCCTCCGCAAGCTTTCTGATGAGCGCATCCTCCTTTATGACAACGCTCATGTACCTCTGCTTCGCAACTCTTGCCTTGAGCTCCTCAGGCTTGCCGACGGCAGCTATCCTCCCCCTATCCATTATTGCGAGCTTGTCGCAAAGGAAATCAGCTTCATCCATATAATGGGTGCACACCAGAATGGTTTTCCCGCTCCTCCTCATGCTCTTAACCCGCTCTCTCACATCCCTTGATGAGGCAGGGTCCAAACCCATGGTTGGCTCGTCAAGGATAAGCACTTGGGGATCGTGTATGAGAGCTCTTGCAAGGGATATCCGGTGCTTCATCCCCTTGGAGTACTCACCAATTTTCCTTCTTGCATGCTCCTCCAAGCCGACAAATTCCAGCAATTCAGGTATCCTCTCCCTGCCCGACCCATACACATCTGCAAAGAATGAGAGGAACTCCTCCCCACTCATGTAGTCATACACTCTTGGCTCCTCAGGCAGGTAGCCCACAACAGCCCGGACCTTCTGGGCGTCCTTCACTATGTCGAAGCCCATTATCTTCGCACTTCCTGCAGTTGGAGCGAGTATGGTGCACAACATCTTGACGAGGGTGCTCTTTCCGGCTCCGTTCGGTCCAACCACTCCAAGTATCTCCCCCTCTTTCACGGAGATGCTGACCCCATCGACTGCCGTGAAATCACCAAATTTCTTAGTGAGACTAAAAGTTTCTATCACAAATAAGTATTGGAACCCAACTAATAAATTCACTGCGTTTTAGAACCGGGCCCGCTCTCAGTTCTGCTCCCGCTTTTCCTCTGCTTTACCAAATTCCTAAGCAGCTCAACAGCCTTGTTGAGTTCTGCAGCGTCAATGTCCTTCATGCTTATCGCATAACCCTTCTCTGCGCTTGGCGTGTCAATGTTAATGTCACCTAACCCCAGAATTATGCCAAATACGGACCTGTCCACATGTACATCCGTTATCTCATCAATGGGAATAACGTGCTCATCAGGTGCGAACACACCAAACCTTGAAATCAAATCGCTCTCGCTTATGTCATATGTTGTGTACACTCTTCTGTAGAACTGCTGCAATATAGCAAGCGCAAGTACTGCTACGGCAAGCAACCCAACAAGCAGTATAGGGTAGCTGTACTCAGGGAACGCAACTGAAAGAGACAAAGCAGAAATTATCACTAAAATTGCCAAAATACATATCATTATTATATACGGCTTTACCTTCGGTTTCAGCCTCATCAGCACATCCATAAAAGAGTTTCTCATGGAGGATTTAAATTTATGCACCCATAAACTCCTCGCCCTCTACCTCTTATATTTTCTAAACATCCTCAATTCCTTTTGCAGTCACCTTGAATATTGCCTCTCCCTCAGGCATTGATGGGCTGTCCACAAGCCTCGCAATCCTTTTTTCCTCCTTCCCCTTTCTGAAATACAATCTGTACACAGCAGCATGTGCGAGCACATGCCCTCCTATGGGAGTTGTAGGGTCACCAAAAAGAATTGCAGGGTTGTCCATCACCTGGTTTGTGACATATACCGCAAGGTTATATCTGTCTGCAAGCTTCTGCAGGGCATGCACATGCTTGTTGAGCTTCTGCTGCCTCTCACCGAGAGCTCCTCTGCCTATGTAGTCTATCCTGAACAGGGAAGTCAGGGAATCCACGACTATGAGCTTTATGTTATTCTTCTCTACAACCTCATCCGACTTGTCGACAAGAATCATCTGGTGGTCCGTATTCACTGCTCTTGCAACATGTATGTTCTTCAGTATGTCATCTCCATTAAGGCCTCTTGATTCAGCAATCTGCTTAACCCTCTCAGGTCTGAAGGTGGACTCAGCATCTATGAAGAGGCACGATCCCTCAAGACCGCCTTTCTCCTTTGGCAGCTGAACATTCACGGAAAGCTGGAAGCCAAGCTGGCTCTTGCCGGAACTGAATTTTCCGAAAGCCTCAGTTATTGCCTGTGTCTCAACTCCGCCGCCTATAAGGTTGTCCAACTCCTTTGAACCAGTAGTTAACTTCCCTATGATTTTTCTTCTCTCGAGAATCTTATCAGCAGTCTCATAGCCCATCTCCAATGCATCCCTTGCAGCTCCTATAGTCTTCTTTGCAGTCTCAACCCCTATCTCCGCAACCTCCTGCAGCTCATAGGGGGATGAAGCGGCTATCTTCTCAAGTGAGTCATAGCCGGCTTTTCTCAGCTTCTCCGCAGTCGCCTCTCCAACCCCAGGCAAATCCTCAAGGTTCTTAACCTTCTTTTCCTCCTTCCCCATGCAAACACCTCTCATATGCTATAAAGACCATTCTCCATCCTGAATTTCGGTAGCGTATGCTTGAGCTTGTGATATAAAGAAATGAACTCTTCCGCCTCCCTTCTCACGTACTCCGATATTTTTTCGTATTCCTTATTTAAATACCACGCTGGAACCATCTCGCCATCCGGTGGCTTGTTGCAGAACTTGTCAAGCCCGCTTCCAGCAAACTTGAAGCCGTTCATGCCGAGGCATATATCCTTCAGATCTATCCTCGGAAGCTGGGTGAAAAGGAACCATTCATCATAAATAACACCGTACTTTTCAGCACGCGCCTTAAGCATTCCCAAGTCAAACATGAGGTTCTGCCCTACTGGGATGAACTGCCATGCTTTCTTCGGGTTGAGGAGCTTCGAGAAACCCCGTATCATCTCTTCCTCACCAAGCTCCCACTCCTTGAGCACCTGCAGTGGCCCAGCAGGATTTCCTGCGTCATCAAGCTTCTGGAACTGAATTGTGATAAGTTTGTATCTCTCCGGATGCAGCTCGCTCTCTCCCCTTATGAAGAGCTCATACTCCTCTCCCTCGCATGCAACTTCCGTGTCGAAGTAGTATTCTGGCATCAATAAATTCAACTTTTATTGGTTTTTAAAGCTGAGTGAGGGGTAACTTTCCAGTAATGCGGCTTTGCACCCAGATTCCTTCTAGATGGCATAAGATTGCTTTGGCTTTGAGAATAATTCTGAAGTGGGGCCAGAGCCGATTAAACTTCAGGTTTTTCAAGTAGGCCCATAAAAATTAATAAGAAAGTAATTAATTTTAATTCTTTACTTTTATGTAAACTATACATAATCTAAAAGTTCCAACATATCCTCTCCGTCTAGAATAATGTTTGCGGCTTCTCTCACTTTGATTGGAGCTTTGAAGGCAACCCTTATTCCGACTGCTTTCATAGCATGTGCATCGCTATAACTATCCCCAACCATAATGCTTCTTTTGAGATCAACATCGTAAAGCTTAGCAAAGGAATTTACTGCTGCAAGCTTGCAAAGAGAGTAATCGCACCTCTCATCGCATTCCAACTTATTATTCATAATCTTACCAGTCAATATTCCATCTTTGACTTCTAGTTTGTTGGCAACTGCATAATCTGCACCAAGCCTGTGTTTTACTATGTTTGCCACTAAAGTGTAACTATCGCTTAAAACTACGATCTTAAATCCCCTGTTCTTTAGCTCACCGATTGTTTTTTCAACTCCTTCATTAAATGGAATCTGTGAGGCTATACTTATTATTTCGCTCTTTTTCATGCCTTTTAGGAGGCGAGCTATATTTCTGCTTGCGTCTTTTTCCCTTATTTTCCCTTGCTTTAGTTTAGCTCTAATCTCAGATAGTTCTTTTTGTAATTTATGTTTTTTTGCTAAATGGTCAATAAATCTTCCATTCAATATGGTTCCATCCATGTCAAAGAAAGCAACTTTTGTTTTTTGTTCTTTACCCTGCAGATAGAACAGATTAAGAATTGCTTTCAGTCTTTCAGCAAAACTTCTAACAAACCACCAACTGCGCTTAGTACCTCTTCCGATTATTATTTGCGCGATCTCTTTTGACATGATCGTTATTTCAATGGGTGGTCTCATTTCATGCTCCTTATAACCCAAATTGACTTCTTTTATTTTTGCATGAAACAGGAATGCATCTAAAACTATTCCAATATCTACCCCCCAACCCTCTTCGAATTTTAGCTTTGAAAAGAAGTCTCTTTTCCCTGCAATCTCACCACTTAATGGTTGTTTAAGCTTAATTTCAGGGAAGAACATACTCAACAATGGCTTGGCAGTAATCTCAGTAACTCTCCCTGCCTTTCTTTCATAATAACCCTTTACAAAATCTGCCTCGCCATCTAATATGGGCTCTATAAGTTTTTCAATAAAACTGCTTCTAAAATTCACAATGTCAGCATCAGTGAAAACCAATATATCGCCTCTTGCATATCTCACACCGTCCATCATAGCAATTCCCTTGCCTGGAAACTTTTTTTTGCTTTGCTTGATTACTCTTGCTCCTGCTTTTTGAGCTGCCTCAATAGTATTATCTTTAGAGCCACCATCAACGACCAGAACTTCATAAACTAACTTTGCCTTCCTTGCTTCCTCAATAATTTTCCCTATAGTATTTTCTTCGTTTAATGCTGGGATTATAACACTTATTTTCAACGGAACACCGTAGAACTTATATACTCCATC
>CAVXDX010000005.1:0-42474 GCA_963760615.1 uncultured Microcaldota archaeon
TTTGTTCTTCAGCATCCTCAGAGTTCCTTTCTTAAGCATAAGCACCTGGTGCGGGAAGTGCTCAGAGTAAATCTCCGCAACCTTCTCAGCCTTGAGCTCCTTTATGAGGTGCTCCGCTGCCAGCTTCCCCACAAGCCCTATGCCCGGCAGCCCTTCTACCAGTATGGGGTTCTTCAGCCTGACACCCTTCTTCGAGAGTATTATCGTACCCTTCATCAAACCGCCTCCAAACCAAATTTCGCCCTCCTCCTGTACTTGCCGTACTTGTCCTCTGGAGAGAACTTTGGTGGATGCGCCGTATGCGTCTCCCCTCCGCATTTTGGGCATTGCTCCCTCATGGTGTACGCCCCGCATCTTGTGCACTTCCTCAGCTTTCCCATATAACCTACTTTTCCTCCCTCTCAAAATTGGCGCACCCCTCCTTCCCCTTTATACCATCCTTAACGTTCTTGAAAAATGTCGCAACTGTTTTCTCAGCTTTCTTGTAATCAGGGGCGGTTACTGCAACCATGTACCTGGGCGCGCCAAGGTATGTCACCCGCACTTCCTCATCCGCATCAAGCCCTTCCATGGCATTGTGAAGCATGCCTTTTATTACCTCAATACCATCCGCATCGCTGCAGCTCACTGTGAGAGTGCCAGTTATCCTAACCCTCGGCTTCTTTATGTTCTGCGAGGCCACCTCCTTGAAAATGCTCTTCCACTCCTCCGGAGCTTTTATGGAATCCAGGGAGCACTCGCTCAACACAGCCTCCTCAAAAGAAGAATATAAATTGCCGAATTTCTCAACAAGCTCGCCCCCCATCCCTTTCCACACATATTCGTGCGGTTTGCCAATTTTCTTCTCAACAAGCTCAAACAACTTGGCAGCCCTCTTCTCCTTTCTGTAGCTCTCAATCTTCCTCCTCCTGTCAATGTCGCTCACCCTCTTCAGGGAAAGGTCTATCTGGTTCTTCTCGGGAACCATCCTGAAGACTCTCGCAACAACCTTCTGGCCCTCCTTGAGGAATTCATGGATGTTCTTTATCCACCTTGATGCAACTTCTGAGATGTGTATGAAGGCCTCCCTGTCACCGTACTCATCAAGGGTGCAGAAAGCCCCGTAGGGGAGTATCTTCCTCACGGTAGCAATAACGAACTCATCCAGCTCAGGGCTATCCTTCTGGTTCATGGGCTCACTCACAGAACTTTAATTATCTTACCGTGCACCTTCGCTCTGGAGCCGGTTGGCTCGGCCAGCACCCTGTTGCAGACTAGGCACCTCACAGCGCTGCTGGAGTTGCCGAATATGTTCTGCTCGTTTCCGCACTCGCACTTCACTCTCAAGAATCTGCTCATCAAAACACCTCAACTCTTCAGCTCAAGCTTCTTTCTTGTCCGTTTTCCAATTATTCTCTCCTGCTTCTTCTTGCAGACTGAGCATTCCAGCATTATCTTCTGCTTCTTGCCCTGCTTCTTCACAGCCTTCTCGCCCGCAACTTTTCCCACGTAGCCCATTATCGTTCTCTCGTGCTGCCTGTTACCCCAGGCGCTGCTCCTGGCTCTTCCCTTGGAAGCCATCCTCACCTTGTGCTTTGTTTTCTTCCTACATTTAGGGCAGTATGCATTTATCTCATTTGGATACTTCATCCGAAACACCCCCTAGCTCTGCAATCCCTTTGCTCACAAGAAGCTGCGCCTCCTTTTCCGGCAGCTCTGCGCTATCCCCTTCCTTGAAAGGACCGTATACCTTCAAGTCGGTCCCAACAAACTTAGGAAGGTTTTTTAAAATCTTAATTCTTTTAATACTTTCCTCGCTTTTGCTCTCCTTGCCACCGATTATGCTGTTGAACTTCTCCCTGTCTTCGGAAACTGCCCTGCTCACCTTCTCAAAAAGCTCAGCCTCTTCTCCTGTGAGGGCTATCTCCTCCTGCGCTCCACTTGCTTTCATGGCCCTCAGCACTATCTTCTGCCTCCTCCTCTCATGGATGTCCTCAACAACCTTCAGTATGCTTTCATATTCTCTCGCCTCTGTGAGGCTGAAGTTGCTCTTCAAGGCTTCATTCTTCCTCCCTATGAGCTTCACCACGGAAGCATAGAAACCCTCGGGTATGCTCTGGAGCACAGGGCTTGCCCTCTCCCTTGCCTGAATCTTCCTGAGTTCGTCATAGTTCAACTCTTCCATAGCACTGCCTCCTTCTTGCAAAGCAAAAACAATGCTGCATACTCGGGCAGCTCCCTCTCTTCATCCTTGAAGGGACCAAATGTCTGTTCACCTAGTCTAAATTGAGGTGCCTTCTTAATTTTAATCCTTACTGGTTGCTTCCCGAAAACAACAGCATCCTTAAGCGGGTCGAACCGTTCAATGCTGCTCACCCTCTTGGCAAGCATGGCGCTGTCCCCGTGTAGGCTATCCGGCAGCCTTATGAGCTTGCTCGCATCTGCCGTTACATTTTGATCTATCCTATCGCCCAGCTTCACTCCAAGCTTCCCCACAACATCCCTCCAGAACAGCTCCTTCTTCTCAAGCTTAACTGCATCCCACCTGCCGTTTTTTATGGAATCCAGGAACTGCTCGCTCTTTCTATACACTCTCCTGGCGTCCCTCTCCCCAACGCCAACCTCCTCCAGCCTCTTCTCTGCAACAAGCTTGCTGACGAACTGTGCAATCCTGCCCTGCCATGCCGGGTCTGTTGGTGCCGGCCCGAGCAGCTTCTTCTCTCTCCTTCCTGGGACAGGCGCCCACTCGAATCCCATGGAGTCGAAGTCAATTCCCGTGCCAGTGAGGTAATCCACTATCTCCCTCCTGGCGTATGCACGAAGCTCCCGGACTGATTTGTCAGTAACATGTATATGATAGCCTCTGCTGCCAGAGAAGTTCAGCCCAATCTCCTTCCTTGAGAAACCGAAGTCAGGTATAAGGAACTGCTCCACAAGCTTGGTGCTCTCCTCCTTCACTGCGCTGAGGCACTCATCGCAAACCCATTTGGGACCATGCACGCTCTTGCAGGGCAACTCAAGGTGATCTGCATCAAGGTCAAAAACCAGGTCTGCGCCAAGCCAGTTCTTCCTCTCCATAGGGCGCATGTCTGGAAATTCGTAGTATGCCGCGGAGTAGGATATGAAGAGAGGGGAATCCACCACAAGCCTGCTCTTGAGCTCCTGAGCGTTTGCCATGCGCATGTGCCTCGCCTCTATCTTCCTCTCCCAGCCCCCCATGCCCCACTCCCTTCTCTCAATCTCCTGGGGAGCCTGCACTTCCGCCCTCTCGTAGTACTCCCTGAACTTGCTCCTTACATACATCTCCTCAGGGTTGCTCATGCTTAGCTGAAGACTTTCCAAATGCACCCCTCCTATACGCCAGTGGACTTTTAACACCACAGTTTGATACGCACAACCCATATGAATCCATGCTGGAGCAGCTGGGCACCTTGTAGCCCCTCTTCAATGCATGCTCTATCTGGTACCTTGTGACAGACTCATCGAAATCCGGTGATGTTGAGAACAGTTTCACCACCTCATCAACCTTCATCCCAATGTTGAGCAGGTACACGGCCAACGTCCACCTTGCCGTGTGGCTGAGGTTCTCCACGGTTTTCAAGTCCTCCAGCAACTTTTTCATGCACGGGGCGAACTCACCTTTCTCAAGCGAGACTGCCGCAGGCTGCGGTTCCTTGGGTATGCTCTTTCTCACCTCGTCTGCAGCATCCTTTATGTTCTCAGGCACGCCCTCCATCTTCAGAGGGAGTTCAGACTCTATCTTGAACCTCACAGCCTCCTCAAGAATTCTTACAAACTCATCCCTCCTGAGCATCACCCTTCCCTTGGAGAGCCTCCTGTTCACAAGCTTGTAATCCACAGATTTTGGAGAGTATCTCAAGTAATCCTGGAAGCTCACCGAGTAGTAGCCGTCTATCTCGCATCCCACCCCGAGCTCCTTGGCAACGGTCAGAACATTCTCATCGCTGTCGCTTGCCATGTAGGAGCTCGCCCTCTTCGCCTCTGCAATTGCATACCTGCTTACGTAATACCTGCTTTTCAGCAGAGAAACAATCATCCTGCTCACAGCGTAGGATGCAATCTGCAGCAGGAGTTGGGAGTCGTCAAGCTCTATGCTCATCAGGGGAATCTTCCCCCTCCCGATTGCATCGACCGCCCTCCTCTTTGCAATGCCCATGAGCTTAAACTCATCCCCCACCTTGGCAGAGCTCATGAACTCCTTTGCACCTCGTGTGAATGGGTACTTGCTGTAGAATGAAAGTTCCATCTGACCCCTTCCGCAAAAATGCACCCTCCAAAGAGCATTTGCATTCTGGGTGCGTATAATACTCAGAGAAAATATAAATTGATGCAGTGCTACATGGACTCTATCCTTGGAGCGAGGTAGTAGACGAGCTTAGCCTCCCCGATACTATACTCAACCTTTATGGGCGAGTTCGTCTTCAGGTGCAGCGAGAGAAGCCCATCATCAGGGCATGCCTTCACAATGTCCTCCATAAACTGCAGCGGGAAGGTTGCCCTAGAATCCTTTTTCACCTCAATGTGCTGCGTCGCCTCCCCTGTCTTGTCCCTCTCAACTCTCAAGTCACCCGAGTCTCCGTGAACCTCCACGAAAAATCCTTTGCTGTTCGCCTCAAGCACCACATGTGAACTCAGCAGCGCGGCATCCCCCAATATCTCTTTGAACTGCCCCGCCTTTATTTTCACAACCGAGTCGAACTCTATCCTGGGCTCTTTCTGCGCGCCCTCCTGCACATTTATGAGAGGGAGCTTGAAGTTCCTTCTGTCCTCTCCCATGAATTCAAGCACGAGCTTATTCTCGTCAATCATCATTGAAAGTTTGTCCTTCCCCCTGCTCCTTGAGAGTATCTTGCTCATACTGTCAAAGTTTATGCCTACCTTTGTAGTTTCATCAACCTTATAGCTGCTGAAAGCGCTCTTTGGAACTGAGAAGCTCACCATTGCTATTTGAGATGGGTCCATTGCCTTTAGCGATATGCCGCTGGCAGAAATCTCAAAGCTCCCCTCGTCTATCAGGTTGACTATGGAGTCAACGCAACTCTTCCAGTATCTGGCATCCTCAACCTCTATCTCTAGCATCTCATTCACCTCTATGTTATCTTTTTACCTCCACATTTTTATTGCTTATGCTGGCTCAATCACGGTGTCGCATCCTGACGGTTCGCCAAGATAACCCCAGAGGAAAAGCTTGAGGTAGCCCAGGTAGGGAACCTTGAAGATGACTCTGCCATTTATGTTCTCCTGAGGCACTGGCTTGTTCTCCCTGGAATCTGTAAAGAAGAGGCATCCCCCATTCCCAGTATCGATTCCCCTGCTCGGCGCCTGCACATCCAGCACTTCGTTGTTATCCCCCTTTATCAAGTAATACGGCTTTCCATCCACGGAAACCTTCACAAGCACCCTGTGTATAGTTGAGCCAACAAATACGCTATTCTCCAGAGGCTCGTAGACGACCACGTCATTGCTGAAATTCTCATAGTATTCCTTGCCCTTTATAGTCACCGATTTCACGCAAACATCATTCTGAATATCACCATTCACACCCTTCAGCCTGCACAGGCCATAGTTGTAGCTGAAAAGCGAGTTGTTGGAGCCTGAGAATACAGGCTTGCCATCTATTGCAATGAGGCAGGAGTCGCCGCATCCGCTTCTGCAGATGGAGAAGTTGTAGGGAGCGTAGCCCCCCTGCCCGGCGCATGGACCGCAAGTGAAATTCGTGTGCATCATCCTCTTTATCTGCTCCCACTCGGATGCGCTGACCTCAGCCGCAGGAGCACTTATCTCACTGCCGCTCAGCAGAACCATATCCCCCCTGTCCATGTGGGGAAGCATGCTGCACGAGACGATGGAGTCAAGCGGTGCGGATGTGTGGAGCAGGAATCCCGCCCCATACCAGAGGGCCACTCCAGCCAGAATCGCAACAATAATCTCCTCCAGCTCCTTCTTCCAGCCTCCCTCCTCCACCCCTTTGTACGTTTCATAAACAAACAGGCAAACTATTGAGAGCGCGCAGAGCAGGGCGAACAGTATGAATTTAGTCAGCACGTAGGCTGCGAGAAAAGCCAGTATGAGCAGGTAGCCTGCATTCTTCTTCAATAACTCTTCAAACTTTCCCATGGGACTCTCCCCTCACAACACCCGAGCCTATGATGTGTGCCAGCCTCACTGGCTCGGGCATGCCGTCAAAGGAGGATAGGAACCTCCTTGCATCCTCAGCATCAATACCTGCAAGCTGTGCGTATAACCCGCCAACCTTGAAAACAGGTCCTGCGGATTTCACAAGCTCGCATCTCCTCTTGCGGTCAGCAAAATTTTTCAAAGCGTTCCTCACCTCTTTTGCGTGCGGCCTTTTCTTTGCCACCGCAATAACAGGCAATGCCAAGCTTCTGCTTAGCTTATGTATATCAACAATATTAAACCCGGCAAGCGTAGCCCCGTGGATAACAACCAGTTTTATCTGGGGGCGGAACTTGGATTTTAAAACCATCCTCTCTAGCTTTTCGGTGCTGTCCAGCCCATCCCTTTTCACATGTGTGCTTAGCACACCCTCGACTATTCCGCTTCTCCACACAACCCCCACAACGAGAACCTGCTCATCATTTCTTGTGAAGGGCGAGTCGTCAATGCCAAGCACTCTCGCTCCCGCCTTCATCGAATCATTTCTTTTTGAGAAGCGCCTCGAAATCCGAAGCCTTCTTCTCAATTTTCTTAAGAGCGCTCTTTATTGCAGCCTCCGGCGACTTGCCCTTTGTCCTCACAATCAGCTTCGGGTTGCCCAGCTGCGGGTGCTCTAACACATAGGAAGCAAATTCAACGTCATCATCCTCAAGCAGCGTCTCCCTGAGGAGGTTTGGGAAGCTGTGCTCCTCCCCCTCAAGTACCAGCTCAAGAAAATTCTTCTCCTTCTTAACAACTCTGAGCTTCAATCCATCACCCCTCCATGGCAGAATATTCCTTAGAGAGCTTCCTGCTCTCCCTGCTCCCGCAGGAAGGGCAGACAAGTGCCCTGTCCTTCAAGTATAACGGGTTTCTGCACCTACTGCAGTATGCCTTCACAACTCCAAATTCGGGGCTTCTCAGGTCCAGGTATACCTCGCCCCTCCTTATCTCTGAGACAATGGCCTTTATTATATCGCCCACGCGCACCTCGCTCCTCACGCTCTCCACATAATCCCTCTTTATATTGGATACGTGCAGCACGCTGAAGTAGTCCCCCTGAGTCTGCCTGACCCCGCCTTGCTCCACGGGAATTATTTTCACAAGCGCTATGGGCTCGAATATGTCCTCCACCCTGCCGTAAACGACCATGCCTGGCGCCACCATTTTCGGAACTGCGTTGGAGGGCTTTACAGAAACCATTTTCTGCTTGTCAATGGAGGCATCCCCTGTGCAAAGAGAATGGAGCCTACCCTCCTCGCTGTACACTCCTTCCCCGCTGGCAAACTCCTCCTCAGTCCCCAGCAGCTTCCCTGGTGTTGAGAATTCTCCCATATTATCACTCCAAAAATGAGTAGAATGATTTCTCAGAAACACTTTAAATAGCTTGTGCTGGGAGTTGTAAAAATTAAAAAGAATAAAAAATTAAATTCTAGGGCTGACAGGTTCCAACCAATGGCTTCTCCCCAGTAAATTTGTAAATCTGTCCGTATACTGCATCCGTGTATGATATCACAGTTGTCAGAGAGTATGACAGCCCAGGTGTGCAGGTTTGACTCAGTGTGGTCGTATTAATCGTCATGTTACTCGAGGAACCTGGAGCAAGTTGTATTCCAGTACCTGTGGGTGCCAGAGATGGATTTAGTGGGTATACTACGGTACCACCCAATGTTATGTTTGTTACATTTACTGCAAACAGCCTGTTATTCCTTACAACCAACATGCTGCCATATTGTGCTGATCCATTTGACACGAAATACCTTACTACCCCTATATCCGCACCAGCCCAGTATGCTGCAGAATCCCTCTCAGAAACTCCTCTCGTCATGCCTGGGAATCCTCCAATGACACCTATGACAATAAGGGCGATTATGACAACTACTGCCAGTATGATCAGATACTCAATGGCCGCCTGTCCTCTTTTCATTCAAACCACCTCATTTTCAATATATTTCTAGAATAACATTACCTAAGGCTGACAGGTTCCAACCAATGGCTTCTCCCCACTGAAGTTGTAAGTCTGTCCGTATACTGAATCAACATATGTTATCACAGTTGTCATCGAGTATGAATTTCCAGAAGTGCAGGAAGGCACACTTGTAAGACTTAGGTTACTAGAAGAACCTGGCGCCAGTGGTAAACTGGTGCCTGTCATCACATTAGTGCCGCTCATCCAAACCTTTGTCACGTTCACTGCAAACAGCCTGTTGTTCCTTATAACTAACATGCTAGTACCTGCAGTTGTAGATATAAAATACCTCGTTATCCCTACATCAGCGCCAGCCCAGTAGGAAGCAGAATCCCTCTCAGAAACTCCTCTCGTCATGCCTGGGAATCCTCCAATGACACCTATGACAATAAGGGCGATTATGACAACTACTGCCAGTATGATCAGATACTCAATGGCCGCCTGTCCTCTTTTCATTCAAACCACCTCATCTTAGCATTATTTTTACAACTAGCTAGTAATTATTTGAGGTTATTTTTAAACCTATCGTCCGAGAATAGTAGATAAATATTATAATACCCTTTTTCATATACTCCTCTGTGATGAGATGGCTAAGAAAAGGATTCTAGTGCTCTGCGTAGACAGGGACAACGACCTATATGAGAAGGTCAAGGTAGTGGGTCCAATAGTGGGAAAGCAGGCCAACGTAGAGGCGGCCACAAAGCTCATTCTCAAGGACCCTGAAGAGGCGGATGCCAACACCATATTCGAGGCTGTGAGGATATACGACGAAATATCAAAGGAGAACAACGCCGAGGTTGTCACCCTCACTGGGGACAGAAGCCTGGGCTATTTCGCAGACAGGGAGATTACCAAGCAGCTTGATTCTGTTCTGAGGAATTTCCGCGCGGACTCCTGCATACTGGTTTCAGATGGCGCCAGCGATGAGCAGGTCACACCCATCATACAGTCAAGGGTGAAGATAGATTCGGTGAAGCTTGTTGTGATGAAGCAGGCCAAGGAGCTTGAGAAAACATACTTTGTGCTTCTCGAGAAGCTAAAGGAGCCGCACTACGCCAGAATTGTGTGGGGCATCCCCGCGCTGGTCATTCTAATGCTCATAATAAGCGAGTTTCTCGGCTATGGATGGAAGCTTGCCGGAATTGCCATAGGGTTGTACCTCCTCGTAATGGCCGCGGGAGTTGAGGAGAACATCATAAGGGCCTTCTCTGGCTTCCACTTCTCTGTTGAGAAGATAAGCTTCATCCTATACCTCTCCGCGCTGCCGCTTCTGATAATTTCATTGGTTCTGGGCTACCAGGAATTCCTCACAAGGTTGCCGGAAACTCCGGAAACGCTGAAGCTTGTCGCCTACGTGCTGCTGAAGATACTGCTCATACTGCCCTGGGCAATTGTGCTGCTGATACTCGGTAGGATTCTGGACCTGCTGCATGAGAAGAAGAAATACGCGGTTGTGAAATACGGGCTGTATGCTGTGAGCGTTTTCATACTGTGGGCGGTTTTCACGGTTGCAAGCGAGTGGGTTGTTGCAACTGTGTACTTCTCAGACTTCGTGGAAACGCTCATCGCAGGAATGTTTGTCGCGTTCATATCCATAAGAGTAATGGAGTGGATGAAGATGACGCTGCTTACCTCCATGAAGCTTGAGAGCAAGGAGGTGCTGACCGAGCTTGGAGCCTACATAGGAAAGGTAGTGGGCGTCGACAAGAGGAAGAACCTCATCATAGTGCAGACTCCTTTCGGGCATAGACTGGATTTCGACTTTGACAGGATTTCAGATGTCGGGGAAAGAGTGATGATTAAATAGCTACCTTATGATACCCTCCATCTCCTTGATGAGCTCATCCTTTCTGCTGCTTTCCTTGAGGGACGCCTCAAGAACTTCAATGATATTGCTCACGGGAATTATTTTCACCTTCCCCACCTTGTCCTTGCTAAGGTAAACATCCTCCTCATTCGCTTTTGGAATAATCACCTTCTTCATCCCGGCTTCTATGGCAGCCTCCACCTTTGCCGTTATGCCGCCGACAGGGAGAACCTGGCCCCTCACGCTGAGTGAGCCAGTCATTGCTGTGCTCTGGTCGACTGCAACGCTTTCCATGGCGGATATGACAGATACCGCTATTGATATGCTCGCGCTGTCCCCCTCAACTCCTTCATACGTCTGCAGGAACTGGACGTGCATATCATACTGGGAAACATCCTTTCCCATGTGCTTCTTTATTATTGCGCTGACATTCTCAACAGCCTCCTTTGCAATTTTGCCCAGCTTTCCTGTCGCTATGAGCTTCCCCTCACTCTTTGAGGATGCAGGCGTGACCTCAGCAACTATGGGCATTATTATGCCGGATGAGCCGTCTCCCATCACCGCCAGCCCATTCACCTTGCCCACCGCATACCCCCTGTTCACGAATACCTTGTAATCCTTTCTCAAATCAATGACCTGCTGCGAGACCTGCTGCTCAAGGGTTCGGGCAACCCCCTTCGCAGTAAGCACATGCTTCAGCTCAACAAGCTTTGCCACCTCCTCAACTGCAACGTCTCCCGCAGCCCTCACAATCCCTCCTAACTCTCTGAACCTCAGGCTCAGTCTCTTCTTCCTGCCCGCCCTCTTCCTTGCTTCCTCAATGATTTCTTCAACAGCCTCCTTTGTGAAGTGGGGTATCTTCCCGTCCTTCTGAACCTCCTGGGCGACGAACCTCACGAGCTTGTTCCTGTTCTCCTCATTGTCAGGCATTGTGTCGTCCATGTATATCTCGTAACCATAACCGCGTATTCTTGAGCGCAGTGCCGGGTGCATCTTCTGGATGTCTATAAGATTCCCAGCTGCAACGAGCACGAAATCCGCCGGGACAGGCTCAGTCTTCACAATTGCCCCACTGCTCAGCTCGCTCTGCCCTGTTATTGGGTACTTCTTCTCCTGCATTGCGGTGAGCAAGTCCTGCTGCGACTTCGGCACAAGTGAGGAAACCTCATCCAAGAATAAAACTCCCTTGTTGCTCCTGTGAATTGCGCCTGCTTCCACTCTAAGATGCGCGGGTGTGCCAAGTCCCCCCGACTGCAAGGGATCATGCCGGACGTCTCCAAACAATGCTCCTGCCTTCGCGCCTGTTGCATCAACAAACGGCGCTGCCTTCTTCCCTGAGTTATCAACAATGAGCTTTGGCTCGTTGCTCTCGAACCCGCCGACTCTTCTGGATACTCCAGAAGCAAGAACCATTGCAGCGCCAAACACGAATAAACCGAGAACTGCTGCAGCTATCACCCATTTGTTGTCACCCTGCACAAAACCTGAGAAGGAAAGGTACAGCAGTGCCAGGACGAGCACGAGCAGCATGAGGAAGGATGGAGAGAAACCACCGCCTCCGCCCATCCTCTTCATTCTAACCTCCTCAATAATCCTCCTCCCCTCCCCTATTTCCGGAGCCCCTTTCGGCAGCTTCCTGTCCTTTGGGTACGTCTTGACAACCCTCACAAGCGGCATATTCTCGTCAAGGGGGTTGGGATAGATGAGCACATCCTCTAGCTCCTCAGCAGGCATCAGCTCTGCCATTGCTTGAGCCAGCATTGACTTTCCAGTCCCCGGCGACCCCATGAGCAGTATGTTCCTTCTCTGCTTGGCTGCCTTCTTTATTATGTTCACTGCCCTGTCCTGCCCTATTACCTGGTCGACCAGCTTCGTAGGAACCTCTATCTCCCCGGTATTTCTATACTTCAACTCAGATTTAGCCAACTTAGCCATTTCGTCCACTCTAAATGTATTTCTTCAGAAGCTTATTTATTGTTAATGCAGCATCTCTTGAGTAAACGCTAATAATTTTAATATATTCCATTACTAACTAAAGCAGGTGAATATGCCATTCGCAAACAACACCCTCTCACAGAGGATGGAGCATGCCTACTACCCAATACGGGAGCTCTTCCCCCTCTCTGAGGAAATAAGGAAAACAGGTGCAGAGGTATACAACGCCAGCATAGGCGACCCTGTTCCATACCTCGGCCCTGCCAAGTATGTTATGAAAGCATATTGCAAAGCACTGAAGGAAGGCAAGGTCTACTACTCCCGCTCGCCCGGGGACTTTGAGTTCCTTGATGAGATTGCGGGGAGGTATAAGAGGTTGTACAACCTCGATATTGACTCATCAAAAATATTCGTCACTCAGGGCCTGAGCGAGGCTCTGATGTTCCTTGCAGAGTCTCTCATGGAAAAGGGGCGAGGAGCAGTTCTTTTCACCCCCTACTACCCAGTGTATGCCCCAACAGTGAAACTGTTTGATGGAACAGTGGTGCTCAGCGAGCTGAGTGAGGAGCAGGGCTGGATTCCTTCAAAGGAGGATTTGGAGGAGAAGATAAGGAAAGCAAAAGACGCAGGAGTGGATGTGAAGTTCATACTCATAACCAACCCCAACAACCCAACAGGCTCAATGTGCAGCAGGAAAGATTTGCAGTATGTTGTGGAAGTTGCCAAGGATAACGATTTGCTCATCATCTCGGATGAAATCTATGATGAGATGATTCTTGTTAGGGAGAAGATGACGTGCATTGGAGAGGTTGCGAAAGGAGTGCCCCATGTCATAATGAATGGTTTGTCAAAGAACTGGGGGGGCACCGGGTTGAGGGTTGGCTGGGTTGCCATACCAGAGGATGACGAGGGTTCAAAGAAGCTGCGGGAAGGCTTCGGCAATCTTCTGACAATGAGGCTGTGCGCCAGCACGCCTGCTCAGATTGCAGGCATTGAGGCGCTCAGGAATGTCAAGGCGCACAAAAGATTCCTGAGATATCTTATAAAGAACATAAGGGAAAGAGCAGAGTTCATGCAGAAGCGGTTGAATGAGATTCAAGGAGTGAGCTGCCAGAAGGCAAAAGGAGCTTTCTACCTCTTCCCGAAGCTTGACTTGGAAAGAACAAAATTCAAGAACGACAAGGAGTTCTACACAGAGCTGCTTAGAAAAGAGCATGTGTGGGTCACAAGGGGAAGCGGCTTCGGGCTCGACTCTCACCTGAGGATAACCGCCCTGCCCCCAGTTGAGATCCTTGGAAAGGTCGCACAGGGAATTGAGAATTTGATGAGGTGATGAAATGCTGCCGAAAATCTCAAAGGTTGCATTGAAACAGGGTAAAATTGACATAAAGGTGATGCGCTCAGGCACATTGCAGTTCCAGGAGTTTGTTGTCAAGAGGCTGCCACTGCCAATCGGCCAATACCCTGTGCTTTTTATTGACAAGTTCATTGACATGAGCGAACTTCTCAGGCTGGCTGAGGAGTGCCAGCTTCCAGTTTCAGCAAAGAACGGGACGGCCTTCCCGAGAGGAAAGACCTCAAAGGATTTTGTCGGACTCTAGCATATTAGTCCCATTTTGCAACCCACTCAACTGCTGCTTCTCCTCCCAAGAACTTATTAAATCTGTGAATCACTACGCCAGGGTGAATGATTACGGGAACTGTTTCATCCGGACCAGCTATACTAATCTCCCACACTTTTCCAGTTCTATCGATGTAATGCCTAGCCGTAAATTCTCCCTTATATCCTTTTATGCCCTCCTTTAATTCGAACGTCTCCTCATCTTTAAAAGTTTTAATTGATCTCACGGCCTTTCCGCTCTCAATCCGCCCTTGCATCTTTTCCCTGTAGTTCCACATATCAATTTCAACCCCCTCTGCCCATGGCGGCTTGTTAATTCTTAGTGATTTCAACCTTGCTTCTCTTCTTCCGACGAGTCTGTAAGTTATGTCAGTTGAGCTGTGCGCTCCCTCGCTCTCATATCTTAGTGTGAATCTTCCCTCTCCATCATGGCGTATAGACAATTTCCTCTTCTCCTCGTTCTCAAATATCCCCCCGATCCAGGCATCTCCTTCTAACCGCATTCTCATCTTCCCAAACGATGGCTGCTCGACTATCCTCATTTTGAAATCAGGGATTTTCTCCACAATTTTTCCCAGTTCTACACAAAACTCCTCTTCAGGCTCTGCGCATGTTGCGTTGCAATGTGTTACCGCAGGATGATCGAACCAGACACTCTTGAAAATTTTCATTTTTTCATTTCGTATAATTCCCTCTTTCTGGATAACAATACCCACTACACGTGCGTAGTTCTCGCCATACTTCTCAAGTGCAAGGGTGAGAGATTTGCCTCCCTCAAAGAATGTGCTGCCTAGGTATTTTTTTGGGATTCTGTTCATAATGTCGTCATACTTTTCATTATCCAACTCAAACCCCTTCCTAAGCCTAACCTCGTCGTAATCCTTCTTGGCTATCTCCCTCGTCTCTACCTCAAATTCTCTTTGGATGGTCTTCAGCATCACCATGGGTGAATTATGCCATTTATAGTATTTAAACTTAAACGAAGCCTGTTTATTGTTTTCCTGCAAAATATAACTGATGCTTTCCCTAGACGCTGAGTTGAAGGAGTTTCTTGAGAAAGGGGACTCCGCCCATTTCGGGGAGGTTGAACTTTCAAAAGAGATAGCAGGAGTGCTGCAAGCAAGGGGAATTGAAAAGCTGTACAAGCACCAGGCAGAAGGGATAAGGAAGGTGAGGAAAGGGAAGAATGTCGTTGTGACTGCACCAACTGCTTCAGGCAAGAGTGAAATTTACCTCATCCCAATAATTGAAGCTGCTTTGGAAGGGCAGAGAAGTATTGTTGTTTATCCAACCAAAGCGCTTTCCAGAGACCAGCTCGCACGCTTCCGTGAATTTGCTTTGCTCGGAGTGAAGAGCGAAGTATACGATGGCGACACTTCCTCAAGCATGCGTGAGAAGATTAGAAAGGAATTGCCCCACGTGCTCATAACGAACATGGACATGCTGCACTTCATCCTTCTGAACTCCCATCTTTTCAGGAAGTTCCTCTCTTCTTTGAAATATGTCGTTATAGATGAAATCCACACCTACACAGGCACATTCGGGAGCCACTCCTCAAACATAATAAAAAGGCTGAGAAGAGTGCATTCAAAATACTCAAAGAGGCAGCTGCAGTTCATCTGCTGCTCCGCAACAGTTGGAAATGCTCTTGACTTCGCAGAGCAGCTTGTTGGCTTGCCATTCTCCCTGGTTGACGCCCGCCATGCTCCAAGAAGCACAGTCCAGCACATCCTGCTCAACCCGAATCAGACAGCTGAGGGAAGGGAGAGCTACACCGCACTTGCATTGAAGGCTGCAAGGCAGCTCATGGGAGGAGGGCGGAAGCTGCTCATCTTCGGCAACAGCCACTCGGTTGTTGAGAGAATAGGCATCATTGCAAGGGAAACCAACCTGCACGGAATCAAAATCTACCGGGCAGGTTTGGACAGAGAGGAGAGAAAGCGTCTGGAGCAGGAGTTCAAGTCAGGCGCAACCGATGCGCTTGTCACAACTTCTGCTTTGGAGCTTGGCATGGACATAGGTGCAGTTGATTCCGTAATCCTTGCAGGCTTTCCCGGGACTGTCACACGCGTCAGGCAAAGGATTGGCAGGGCAGGGAGGAGGGGAAAGGAGGCAAACGCAGTTTTCATCGCTCGCGACAACCCACTTGACCAGTACTACTTTGAAAACCCGAATGAATATCTGAAAGGAGAGCCTGAGAGCTGCTATGTGAACCCGCAGAATGAATTCATCCTGAAGCCTCACCTGCTTTCCATGATGAGAGATTACCCTGCTGACATGAAGGAGATTGTTGCATTTCCAATGGGCGAGCAGCTCTTCTCCCAGTTAAGAGAGGAGGAATTGTGCAAGGAGTTCGCAGGAGGCTGGATTCCCACAAAGAAGGCCCTGCGGCAAATGAGGCAGATGAGCATACGCAGTGCAGGAGAATCCATACGCATATACGATTCAGAGAAAGAAAAATTCATAGGGGAGAGGGAGGAGGCAATGGCATACAGCGAGCTCTTTCCCGGAGCCATTTACTTGCACGGAGGGGAGAAGTTCATTTCCGAAAAATTGGACTTGGGAAAGAAGACCGCGTTTGTGAGAAAGCTGGGTCATGAGATTTCCGAATACACGGTTGCATTGCGCAACCGAGAGGCAGAGGTTACCGAGCTGCTCGGCGAAAGGAATTCTTTGGGAGGGCAGCTCTCATACGGAAAAGTGCACATCTCGGATGAGGTATACGGGTATATGCTGAAGGATTATTTTCATGAAACAATAAGCAGGCGTGCCCTTCTTGACGAGCCTCTGCAGTACGAGTTTGACAGCACTGCAGTTTGGTTTGACTTTCCCGAGGAGGTTGTCTTCAGCACTGAAGATTTTCCTTTTGGCCTGCATGCGGTTGAGCACGTCTCCATAGCAATGATGCCTGCTTTAACTGGAGCTGACCCTTCTGAAATCGGGGGAGTGAGCTACCCTGCCGGGAGGATGTATATATACGACTCAACTCCTCACGGTGCTGGCTTGTCAAAAATCATCTTCGAGAAATTTGAAAGTGTGGAGCACATGGCCCTTTCCCGCTTGAGAAACTGCAGATGCGCCAGGGGCTGCCCTTCCTGCATACTGGATCCACAGTGCGGGAACAACAACAGGCATCTTGACAAGAAGGCGGCAATTGACATTCTGGAGAAGATGAAGAAGGTGATAGATAAGAGGAAGTGAATGCCTATTTCCTCTTCTTCCTCTCGCTTCTGAGCCCAACCCAGATGCCGTTCGGGTCCTTCACATACCCCATGGTCATGCCGTCATGCTCCCAGAGTTCAGTGGCGGCAGGTGCCCCCCGTGCAACAAGCTTCTCATACAGCTTCTTTGCATCATCCACTTCAAACATCAGGTGATCCAGCTCGCTCCCATTCTCCTTGTAAGGAGTATACCACATGCAGTTCTTTGCGAAATACATAAGGTTGATGCGCTGCTTGCTGCCCTTGCTGAGGAGCATCACAATCTTCTCTCCCGGAACCCAGCTCTTCCTCCCAATGACTTTCATGCCAAGATATTTCGTGTAGAACTCCACGGATTTCTTCAAATCCTTAACTCTGATACTTGTGTAACTCAATTCCATACAATCACCGCGTATTAATTAGAAATAAGCTCTTTTATTCCTTATCACAACTTATCCGAAAAAGCCTGGCCAGGGCGGGTCAGGTTCATGTCCTCCAACATCAAAATTAAATTTTTTGTCTAATGTGGCGGCTTTGCCGGGTCTGAATTTCTTTGCCTTTTTCATCTCCTCAAGAACCTCCTCAATCATGGATTTGCCCTCCTCCTTCCCCTGGACTCTCATGAGCTGTTCCAGGCTCGAATAGAGCAGCTGTTCGTACAGTGCGACTGTCTCGTCTATGTCGCTTCCGGTTTTTCTCAGCGCTGCGTGAATAAACTCGGGTTTTTGTACATCAGCACCGTAATTCCTCCAGATTGGAATGAGCTTTTCATCATACTTTCTGATTTGAAACTCCTCAACCCTCAGCGGAAGACCTTCCACAACTTTCTCGAATGACTCTCTATCAAAGGTTTTTTTACTGCGTTCCTTTTTATCAGAAGATTTTTTACTTGGTTCTCTATATGGTACTCCCCATACAATCACTCCATCATCCTTCAGCACCCTTACTGCCTCTAGCAGATTCAGTTTTCCTATTGAATCGACAGCAAGAACAAGCATCTCAAGCATCTGGTCTCTGTGCTCCTCCATCCCCTTAGCCTTCATGCCGCCCACGTACATCTCCACGCTTATTAGCGGGATGGGGAGGTTGTTCATAAACAGTATATCATAAGTTTTATCTTCAGCCTTGAGGTGCATAGAATCGCAAACAACTTTGTTCTTTCCCTTCCCCATCGCCTTCATGCTTATGTCAAACACATCAATTTCAACGCAGTCAGCCTTATCCCCTAAACTTCTCCTAACGGAATCTCCTTGCCTCCCACTTCCACCTGCAATATCACCAATCTTCAGTTTATTGCCGCTCTTGACCAGCTTTTTAACTCCAGAAAGCTCAGTTTGCCTGTCATAGAACTCTCTCATTTCATCAATATTAGAAACCTTATGAAAGTCGCTGCCCTTGAGATACATTTCCTGTGCCATCTTCACTATATCCTCAGGCTGCGCTACTTTCTGAACCATAATTAAATTATGCCGTTTCGAGTATTAATTCGTTACTCTAGCTAAGAACAGAAAACCAAGTATTTATATACTCGCCGTTATACCAAAACATATGGCGAACCAGCGGCTTAAGAGAACCCTCACCCTATTTGATGCAGTATCCCTCGGCCTGGGCGTCATCATAGGCGCAGGAATATTCGTTGTAGTGGGCACTGCAGCAGGGGTCGCAGGCCCAGGAGTCATATTCTCCATAATCCTGGCTGGAATCGTCTCACTGTTCACCGCCTTGAGCTTTGCCGAGCTCTGTTCCGCCATACCTGAAGAGGGAGGAGCATATGAGTATGTGTACAAGATTGTCTCTCCCTTTCTCGGCTTCATGACGGGCTGGATGCTCATACTGGGCAGCATCGTTGCAGGCGCTGCAGTGAGCCTCAGCCTGGCGTACTACCTGGCTTTTCTCATGTCCTTCCCTCCCAACCTGCTTGCAGTGGGCGCCTGCCTGTTTTTCACAGTAATCAATCTCATAGGGGCAAGGCAGTCAAAGGCAATAAACGACGTGCTTGTCATCCTGAAGATTCTGATGCTTCTGCTGTTCGTCATGTTGGGAATACCCCACATACAGTTTTCGAATTTTCAGCCGCTGCTGCCGAACGGCCTGTCTGGTCTCATTGAAGGAGCGGCCATAATGATGTTCGCATACCTCGGATACTGCGATGTAACGGTAATCGCGGAAGAAGTGAAGTGCCCGCAGAAAACGCTTCCGCTCTCAACACTCCTTTCGCTGACAATATCTGCGGTTCTGTACCTGCTGGTTGCCTTCACGGCAGTTGGGGTAATCAACTACAAAACACTATCCCTCTCAGGCTCCCCACTTGCAGACGTGATGGAAGCGACTGGCAACGGCATGGCTGCCTGGGTTGTATCCCTCGGTGCAATCTTTGCGACTGCAACTGTGCTGTATGCCCTCATCCTTTCTGTTTCAAGGATAATATACTCCATGTCCATGAACCACCAAATTCCAAGATTCATACACCGCATCCACCCGCAGTTTGGCACTCCATACGTTTCAATACTGCTCGCAGGAGTCATAATGGCCGTGTTTGCCCTTGTGGTTAACTTGAAATATGTCGTCTCCCTTGCAACCACCCTAATAATACTGAGTCACCTGCTAGTGAACTATGCCGCAATTGCAATAAACCGCAGGACAAGGCCCCCATTCAAGATACCTTTCTACCCAATTCCCCCCATACTGGGAATAATAACATTTGCAGCACTGTCTCTATACCTGCTTCAGGATGTTTGGCAGGCAATGGTTGTCGCCCTGCTGGCAGGCGTAATACTATACTACATCGATAAGGAACTGCTTCAGAGAACCCGCAAGGAGAGGAAGCGCCGCTAGTTACAGCTTGGGCAGTCTTTTTGAGAGGGAGTCAAGTTCATCCACAACTTTATTCGGAGTATACGCCTTGAGCTCCTCAACAAGCTTCTTGTCAGACAGCATTTCCACTTCAAGTGGGATTGCGACCCCGTCAACTGTTTTATAATCGCTCATGTGAAGGGAGAATGGCGCGCGGGCAAGCTTTCCTGAGGGCGTCTGCGATGGGTCTACTGTTATCATTCCCTTTGCTTTCTCATGGCTTGCAGTCACCTTCAGCCCAATTTTCTTCAGCTCCTCAACCCACCTCTCTGCCGTTGTGTCAAGCCTTCCTTTTGTGCTTACCTGGAAGTTCTCCTCGTAGAAAGAGGGAGGCATCTTTTTCTTGAGGAACAGCAAAACATGGAAGGAGCTCCCAGTCCATAGCAGGAATGGCTCTGAACAATTCAGCCTCTTCAGGTCATCTTTCATAGCATTCACAAATTCCTCTGCAACTTGCTGTGCGTATTCAGATGTAACCCCCTCACCCCTGTCCAAATCAAAGAAGATTCTGTCAATCGGCTTGCCCTCCCCTTCATTGTTGGTTGCATAAAACAAGTCTGAGAGCTTTCTGGGTACAAAATATCGCCACACCTTCTCCTGCGAGTGGGTGAGCTTGCTCCTTGCCTCATCCAGGTGCATCTTCCTCAATGACAGGAATTCAGGAGTGATTGCCTCAACAAACTCTTCAATATAGGTTGGCTCCTCCTTTGAGCCCCTTTTCAAGACCTTTGGCAAGCCCCCCCTGGGAGGGAACCAGTTTTTGGCTGCAAGCTCCCTTCCCTTCAGGTAACTGGTAAGCTTGCTCCCGACAATCCCGTAGTAGAGTAGCACCTCAGTCTCCCCAAATGGCCTGATGACATCCTTCCCTTTCGCAATTTCAATAAGATTCACTTCATCATCCTGCCCATCCTGCACCGTATGCATGTGCCGCTGGCCGGGTCATAGCATGCAGGCCCCACAAAAGCCCCGCACAGCTTGCAGGTGAAGCTTGCAAGCTCCCTGCCGCATACAACGCAGATGCCTTTCCTCATGTTAATTAATTTATATCGAGTTCCTTAAATATATTGTGAAAAGAGAGGAGAAAATAGGGAGGGTAATCCAGCTTCTTAAGAAAGAATACGGCGAGCACAGCTACAGAGAGAGGGGAGATCCTCTGGACGTGCTGGTTGAGACGATACTATCCCAGAATACTTCGGACAAGAATTCCTCAAGGGCATTCTCCAACCTCAAGAAAAAATATCCAAACTGGGAGCTCGTGATGAAGGCAGACTCCAGAGCCATACAGAAAGTAATACACTCCGGAGGGCTTCCAGGAATAAAGGCGAGGAGGGTAAAGCATGCGCTTGTAGAAATAAATAGAAGGAGAGGAAAGCTGACGCTTGATTTCCTTAGGGAGATGCCTCCTGAGGAAGCAATGAGATTCCTTCGCTCAATAAAGGGAATAGGGCCAAAGACTGCTGCAGTGCTACTCATCTTCCGCTTCAACAAGCCCATAATGCCTTTAGACACTCACAACCTACGAGTTGCAAAGAGGCTTGGCATCATCCCGCAGAAGATGAGTTCTGAGAAGGCGCATGAGCTGATGAACAGACTTGTCCCAAACAAGGAGAAGAAAAGCCTGCACATAAACTTCATACTTCATGGAAGGACCGTATGCACTGCACAGAGACCAAAGCACGAGGAGTGCATCCTGAGAGGGCTGTGCAACTACTACAGGAATTTACAGTAGTGCTTCCTGCAGCTTTTTCTGAAGCTCGGCATCGTTCATAGTCCTCTTTTTTTTCAGCTTCTCCAACTCATTAATTGCGTTTCCAACAGCTTCTCCATACTTTCCTGCATATTCCTCTGCCGTGGACTCCGGAAATCTAGATACTTTTGGATTCTCTTTATCCACTTCTTTAATAAGAAGATTCTTTGCTGCCATCTCCCTAACCACTCCAAGCTCTTTCTTAAGTTCAGGGTTTTTATCCTTCAAATCGGCAATGAGGCGCGCTGCGGCATCCATTATGTCCTTATCCTTCTTGCCTGTAAGCGTCTCTATATCCTTCTCTATCCTCCCTCTTCGAACGCCCTCTCGGAAAATCGGGTCCTGAAGAAATGGATTCAGCAGGGGATTCTGAATTTCTACAGCCATATGCTCACCGCGCTAATTACTCAATCAAAGTTTATATATTCACTGGAAAGTTACCCCTCCACAAGCTTTATAAATGAAACAAGCCCCTCTCTACTCGGCGACCGATATGCCCATAGAGGAAGAAATCGTTCATTGGTGGAAGGATGAGAAAGGGGAGAACCACAGGAATGCTCTGAGGTTGGAGAGCGAGGTGCCCCAGCTTGTGAACGGGTTCCCGAGAGATGGAATCATAACAGTGAGAATAATGAACTCCGCAAGCTCCCAGGCAATAAAGCTCTCTCCGGATGAAGCGTTGAGAGTCAGTACGCAACTTCTCACAGTTGCGAAAGAGCTGCTCAACCATAAAAGGGCTCTGTGGCAGAAGTTTGAGGAATAGTTGCAGCTCCCTCGCTTTCAAGCTCCTCCAGGAACTCAAGCATGAACCTATGTCTCTCCTCAGCCATCTTCCTTCCGCTCGCAGTGTTCATGGCATCTTTAAGCTTCAGAAGTTTTTCATCGAAGTGTTTTATCGCTTCCTTCAGAACTTTTCTGTGCTCCCCACTCCATAGAAAACAGCGTGCGATGCCAACTGCCCCGATTGCATCCAGTCTGTCAGCATCCTGTAACACCTGCGCTTCAATGCTCATTGCTTTCTCCCCTTTGCTGAACCTATGCTCCCCTATACACCCCAGAACCTTTTCCTTTTTCTCTTTTGGAAAATCAGTCATGTCAAGCAGGCTCCTTGCAACTTCGATGCTCTTGCCCTCATGCTCCTTCTCATCCAAGGAGTACCCGACATCATGGAGGAGTGCAGCTGCCTTCACGACATCCTCATCAGCATGCTCCTCCCTTGCAAGACGGATTGAGATTGAGCAGACCCTTTTTGCATGCTCAAAGTCATGCGTTGGGTCCTTCATGAGTTCGCTCGCAATCTTCTCAAATGTCTCCTGCCATCCCATTTTTTACCTCAAACATTATAAAGTCTCGATAATTTATAATATTGGTGGTATTTGTGAAAAATTTTCCCAAAATCTGGATGAATGGCAGGTTCGTTAAGTTTGAGGATGCAAAAATCCATGTGCTCACACACTCCCTGCACTATGGGAATGCAATTTTTGAGGGGCTGAGGTGCTACGAAACTGAAAAGGGGCCTGCAGTCTTCAGACTGAGGGAGCACCTCAACAGACTTTTCAACAGCGCAAAAACATACTGCATGAAAATTCCCTATTCAAAGGAGGAGCTGAGAGAGGCAACAATAAGCTTATTGAAAGTCAACAATGCGAAGGAGTGCTACATCAGGCCTATCGTCTTCTATGGACCTGAGCATATTGGACTTGAAACAGAGGGCTTGAAAGTGAATGTGGCTCTAATTGCAATTCCCTGGGGGCACTACTTCGGGGAGAAATGCGAGAAGGGCGTCAGGGCAAAAATATCCTCCTGGTGCAGGATAAACCCAATGATAGTTCCACCCCAGGCCAAGTCCGCAGGCAATTATATCAATTCCCTGCTTGCGAAGATGGAAGTAACAAACTCAGGCTACGATGAGGCAATAATGCAAAACATGAGCGGCTATATAGCAGAAGGGTCTGGAGAAAACATATTCATAGTGAGGCAGAGCAAGCTCATCACACCCCCCGTGCATGCGGGCATTCTCATAGGTGTGACAAGGGACTCCATAATGAGAATTGGAAAGGATATGGAAATTGAGACGATAATACGGGACATACCAAGGGAAGAACTCTACATCGCAGATGAGGCTTTCTTCACTGGTACGGCTGCTGAGGTTACACCGATAATTGAGGTGGATGACCGGGTTATAGGAAATGGAAGGAGAGGTCCAATAACAGAGAAGCTGCAGGAAAAATTCTTCGGGATACTCAGAGGAAATGACGAGAGATATTACGACTGGTTGGAGTTTGTAGAATAGTACTCTGCTTTGTGCCTAGCTCACTCACAAGCCTTCTTCAAAAATCCTACCTTTGGGTTGTAAATTAAAGCAGTTTCAGATCCTTGGTGAATCTATCAACCTCCTCATCCTTCCACGGGCCTACAACAAGGCAGGTGACAGTTCCAGGGGGAATCTGGGTGAAGCCGGCATCCTTTATTATCACGCAGGGAATCTCCTTCTTCATCTTTTCATAAAGCTCGAAAAGCTCCCTCTCGCTTTCAACTTTCACAACTATCTTCTTCTCCCCCTCCCCCTCCCACTCCTCAACAAACTCAGGCTTCCTCTCCTTGACCAGCTTGTATCCTGCAAGTGAGGCATGGGAGACGTGTGCAGCAAGCTTACCCTTCCCAAGCTTCAAATCGCTCCTTACAACTATGACCTGTTTCATTCCAATCTGCTTTATAAATTCAGTGCGGAATTAATTAAACTATGCATGAGAGCCTTACAGAGCTTATAGACCGGATAAAATTGCTTGAGGAGAAGAGGGCTGAGCTTGCCAAGAAGCTCCGAGAAGAGGAAAAGGAGTTCTACCCAGAAGCTCTTGAGAAGAATCTTGTCCACAAGGTTGAGCCTGTTGAGCTTAACTGCAAGGTTGCTGCCGTTGACGGAGGACTTGCCGCGCAGGAATTTCATGGATTTGATTTGGTGCTCACCAGAGCCCTCTCAGTTATATTCGAATACAAGAACTCAAAGAGAGTATCACACATATACTACCCATCAAGAATACCCGAAGCTGAAACTGATGCCTTGACTTCTCTGGACTCCCATGAATTCACTTGGCACAAATCCCTCACAAGGCTCAGGAGGGAGATAGCAGTTGCTTCCGAAACGGTTGAAAAATACGCTCCTTACTGTATTCTGCTTGATGGTTCCATTGTGCCTCAGATTTCAGACAAGCCATCAGAGGATTCTCCAGTGAGGCCGCTCTACAACCAGCTGCTTGAAGGCTATGACAGATTGTACTCGCTCTGCGAGGAGAAGGAATGCCAGCTCATTGGAGTGATAAAGGATAGCAGGGGCAAAAGGTTCATAGAGATTCTTGAGAAGACGCTGCCAGATGAAGAGAAAAAGGTGCTGGCAACATCCCACGACACTTCCTTCCTGCACTTCCTCCTTAACGAGGGCGAGAGGACGTTCGAATTCCACTACTCCAGCGCCGAGAGGGAGCATCAGGTCCTGAAAGACTTGGGAGTATGGAGTGCCAAGATGAATGCATTATACCTCAAGCCCGTGAAGGATGACAGGCCTCTGAGGGTTGAATTCCTAAAAACCAAGAAGAACGCTAGCGAGGTAGCATCATTAATATACTCCCTCAGCACAATAAACCAGAAATATGCATACCCCGCCATACTGATTGAGGCGGATATGAGAGCGGCTATGGACAGGACGGAGATAGACAGGACGTGCAGGAACCTGCTGCTGAGAGCAGGCAGGAGGGTTTCCTTCCTCCCGCTGAGGAGGGATAGCAGGCCTTTCAGATGATTGCATGAAATGCTCCAACCATCCCGACAAGGAGGCTTCTGCCATATGCGAGAGGTGCAACCTTCTCTACTGCGGCAACTGCGTGCTCTCTTCGAATGGCAAGTGCCCCAAATGCGGCAATACCCTTCGCTCACCGCAGAGCGTGATGTCATACGAGATTTCCCAAAGCGAGTTATACAAGGGTGGAGGGCAACCGCATCTTATGAATGCAATAAACTCGCTCTACATGGAACCGCAAAGGGCGATGAGGAGGCTTAGGGAATACCCCTCCCTTCTCACTGGCGTTATCAATGTCACCATACTATACCTTATTGTAACCATTCTGATAATTGCGGTTTTGCTTGCACTTGTGCTGGTGCCGACGCCATCCGGCGTTGGCGTTGACATGATGGCCACCCTGCTCGACGTAAAAACCATCTTCAGGTTTTTCATTGGGGTTATGCTCTACTACGGTTTCACAATCTTTGGATGGCTCTTTTCATCCTTCATATACTGGGTACCTGCCAAGCTGCTTGGCGGGAAGGGGGAGTTTGTGCAGCAGGCTTCCGTATTCTCCTACATGATGCTTGCTCTCTTCCCTCTTTGGCTTTTCTCCTCGGTTCTAGCAGCCATACCCATTTTCGGTGTCTTCATAGCAATTGCAGCAATCCTCGTAGTTTTCTTCTATTCAATGTACCTCATTTTCCTGAGCATTCTAGAAATTCACGAGTTCGGCACATTCAAAGCAATAGCATCCCTCCTTATCTCCATTGCCATATTCCTCTTGCTGGGTCTGTTGCTCTTGACGATTCTGTTGGTCATTTTTGCAATGCCTTTTATCGGAAATTTACCCCTTCCTCACATTTAAATAGACTTATGGCTAAAGTGATTTGATGGAGCTCGGGACAGTCATCTCAACAATGGAAGGTCCCTCGACGACTGAATTCTCATTTGTTGTGAGCAACAACAAGGTGAGGAAAGGGCATTACGTCCAATCCGAGACAGAGGAAGGGCTGCTCATTGGCTTCATAACGGATATAACCAGGGCGAACAGGTATTTTGAGAGAGCTGAGAGTGTAGCCGAGTATGAAAGGGGCGGGGAGTCCCTCTCAAAGAATTTTCCCACAACGGACTGGGAGTACATAATAGCGAACGTGAGGGCGCTTGGTGTTTACAAGGATGGTGTGCTGCTTCGCAGCACCTTTCCAGCAGCGCCAGGCTCTAAGGTGAGGCTGGCAGATGAAAACCTGCTCAACGGCATACTGGGGTTTGATGAAAACGGCTTGAAGCTCGGGGAGGTTGAGAACCACAGGCTGGAGGTGAGGCTTAACCTCAATAGGCTCCTGCAGAAGCACTTCGCAATACTGGCAATGAGCGGTGCGGGAAAATCCTATCTTGCCAGCGTTCTCATAGAGGAGCTGCTCGAGAGAAAGCCGGAACAGGGCAGGGTTGCTGTCGTCATGCTTGACGTCCATGGTGAGTACTCAGGCTTCAAAAGCTCTCCTGAATACGGTGCGAAGACGACTGTCTTCGAGGGAGGGAAGATACGCATAGGACTCAACAAAATTTCACCGCAGATACTCGGCGAGTTCCTGCCGCAACTCAGCCCAGCCCAGAAGAGGGATATAGACAATGTGCTCATCGGGCTTAGGCAGGAGAAGAAGAGCAAGGGAGAGCTTTTTGATTTGCAGGATTTGATGGAGAAGGTGGAGAAAAGCAACATGAAGGAGAACAGCAAGGCACCTCTGCTTGCCACACTTGCCTCCCTAAAATCACTGAGGATATTCTCAAAGAGCGACAACCCCAGCGTGCATGAGCTCGCACAGCCAGGTAGACTCTCCGTGATTGATTTGAGCAACATAGACAACATGAGGAAGAAGCAGCTCATCGTTGCATACTTTGCAAGGAAACTTTTCACCGCAAGGAAAAAGGAAAGAATACCGCCTTTCATCCTGCTGATTGAGGAATCCCACAATTTTGCGAAGGAGAAGGCATCAAAGCAGGACATGCTCTCCAAGAGCATTGTGGAGAAGATAGCAAGGGAAGGCAGGAAGTTCGGTGCGTCAATAGGTTTGATAAGCCAGAGGCCGGTGCAGCTGAGCACCACTGCCCTTGCGCAGGCTAACACCCATATAATAATGAGGGTGACAAACCCCTATGATATAAAGCACATAGGGGAAGGGTGTGAGGCTCTTGATGAAAACATGCTGAAGAGCATAAGCACCCTGAGAGTTGGTGAAGCCCTCATAGTGGGGGAGGCGGTGAACTTCCCCGTATTCGCAAAAATAAGGAAGAGGAAATCAAAGAAGTCCACAAGGGGGGAGGATATAGACACGCTTGCAAGGAAATTTGAGGAGTTGGGGAAAAAGAAGAAGGAGGATGTTGAAGCGTTCATCTGAGGTATTTTCATGAATGAGCTTAGAAAGGACTGCCTGCTCGATAGATGGGTACTCATAGCTGAGAACAGAGGGAAGAGGCCGCATGACTACATACAAAAGGAGTGCGAGACGAAGGAAGGAACATGTGTGTTTTGCCCTGGGAATGAGCATCTCACTCCAAAGGAGATTCTAAGCATACAAGGGCCGCATGGCTGGACTGTCAGGGGCTTCGAGAATATGTATCCTGCAACTTCGCTGGAATTTCCTCAGGCTTTTGGGAGGCACGAAGTCATAGTTGAGATGAACCAGCACAACAAGAACCTACAGGATCTTCCTGCAGGCGCCATACGAGAGGTCATAGACATGTACTGCGCCAGGATAGACGATATAAGCAAAATAGATGGAATAGGTTACGTTCTAATTTTCAAGAATCACGGAGAGGAGGCGGGAACATCCATTTCGCACGAGCACAGCCAGCTCATAGCATTGCCACAAATTCCCACTCTTGTGAAGGAAGAGCTGTCTGCCTACAAAAAATACCACAGGAAGACCGGAAAATGCATATTCTGCGATATAGCGGCAATGGAGATGAACTCCGAGAGAAAAATCTTTGAGAGTGACAAATTCATCTGCTTTGCCCCCTTCGCTTCAAGATTCCCCTTCGAGTCATGGCTGCTTCCAAAGCGGCATGCAGGAAATATCACAGACTTGACGGATGAGGAGAAAAACTCTCTGGCAGAGGCGCTGAAAAAAAATCTCACCGCGCTCAGCAAGCTGCTCCACAACCCGCCTTACAACTATTATCTTCACATAGCGCCTCCGCATGAGGACTTCCACTTCCATATTGAGATATGCCCGAGAGTAACGAAGCTTGCGGGCTTTGAGCTGGGCAGCGGTATGATAATAAACACCATGCCACCTGAAAGAGCTGCTCCCGAGCTGAGAAATCTACTTTAGCTTCCTTCTTTTCCTGCCCACCTTGTAGGTTACATTGGCCAGCTTTGCCCCGAACTTCCTTATCCCCACGCTGTAGGGGCTTCTTGGCTTGTGCCTCAGGACTGCCCTGCCGTACTCAGAGGACTTTATCACATTGTTGTCGTAGGGAAGGCTGCATAACAGTGGCGTTCCGAGCCACTCCTTCGCAATCCTCCTCACTCTCTTCTCATTCTTCCTCACCTTGTTCAGCACAGTCCCAAAGATCTCAACCCCGTTCCTATCTGCCACCATCTTAGTTTTCAGCGTGTTGGAGAATGAAGTTATTTCAGGAGTTGTTATGAGTATCACCCTGTCCGCTATTTTCAGCGTCTCAAGGGTGTTGTTCCCAAGAGTTCCAGGCGCATCAACGAGAACTATATCCGCGGCCTTGCTGAGCTGCGTTCTCACCTTCCAGAGGTGCTGCGGTGGTAATGCCTCAACATCCTCCAGAGCGAGGCTTGAAGCCACCATCTTCACCCCTGCGGGGTGAGCGAATACCGCATCTTCAAAATTGACTCCCTGAGAGAATACATCCTGTATAGTGCATTCCGGAAATGGCGGGCCAAGTATGCATGACAGGTCTCCGTTGCTCAAGTTCCCATCCACTATGAGCGTGTCAACTCCGAAATCGCTCAGGCACAACCCAAGGTTTGCAACGAAGTTGCTCTTGCCTACTCCACCTTTGCCGGATGCAATTGTTATAATCAACTTCTCACCTAATCCTCCTCTTTAGCTCAGCCCCGAAAATCTCCCTTTTCTTCCTCAACCCTAGCTCATCAAAATCCACTGTTGCTTCCCTTGCATCTGCTATGCTTTCCTGAGCGAAGGTAATCCTCTCAGCTTCGAGGACTGCCCCGATTTTATCGGGAGTGACTGTTATATTCTGCTCCCTTATCTTCACCATGAGCCCTTCCAGTTCAGCCTGATTCCACTTGCCTCTCGTAGTACGCACAAACTCGGAGAGCAAACCGGAACTTTTGAGAACTTCGAGCTGTGCATTTTCGGTGCTTTCTTCCATCATGTGTCACCAACTGTCGCCAATTGCAATAGATTAATGTGTAGCAGTATTTAAAACAGTTGCGCTTTCCACTTTTGTTGGTTCATTTTTTTCCTTGTTTCTCCAGAGGTGGTATACTCTCGCGCTTGCCTCATCTTTCAAGCTTTCATCATGGGTTATCACGAAAACCTGCTCAACTATTTTCGGTGCGTACTCATTCAAAACCTTCCCCAGAGCCTTTCTCCCCTCCTCATCCAAATTATGGGTGGGCTCGTCAAGTATGAGCCAGCTCAGATTCGGCACAAGCACCATCGCAAATGCCATCCTCATGGCAATGCTGGCGCTCGACCTCTCCCCTCCGCTCGCTATGCCATCAACGTTCACCCAGCTTCCCCCAGCATTGAGCTGCAGAGCATAATCCTCCTCGTCGGCATTCAGCCTGATACCCTGGTAGTCTGCATAAGGGTAGACTGTGCCCCACATCTCCTCCATGGCGGAATTTATAGCCCCTATGAGCTCCTCCCTCAGCTGTGCCTGAGTCTCCGAAACAGAATTCTGGAAAAGCGCGAAGTTCTCGTAGATGGAGCCATACCTCTCAACATCCTTGCCCAGCTTCTCATACCTCTCAATCTCCTCCCTCTTACCCTTTACGATCTCCTCAACTCTCTTCATCTCCTTGCGCATCCCTTCAATTTTCTCTGCAACCCCCCTCTCCTCAACACTCAGCTCCCTGACCTCATCCCTTTTTGCTTCAAGAGCCCCGCTGTCAAACCTTATTTCGCCAAGCTTTCTCTCAACATCCGCTCCCTCCCTCCTGAGCTCCTCCATGCGCATCCTGGATTTCTTTATCTCAAGTGCAACTCTTGCTTTCTCCCTTTTCTCCTCAATGCTTTTCACCAACTGCTCCTCCTTCCTCAATTTTTCCTCAGCGGCAGTGAGGAGGGAGTTCAGCTTCTCAATCTCCTCCTTCCCCCTCATTTTTTTCATTCTCTCCTCAATGTCTCTTACCGCTTTCAGCCTCTCCTTCATGCTGCTCAGCAGCTTTTCATCCTCCGCAGTAAGCTTCTCCGTGCTGTATATCTTTTCAACCTCAATCGCCCTCTCACTTTCTCTTTTCTCAAGTAGTTCCTTCCGTCTACCCTCTTCTAGTGGAGTCTCGCATACGGGGCATTTTGTAATTTCCTTTCCAAGCTCCGAAATGAGCTCATCCAGCTCGGCAACCCTCCGCTTTGAGCAGCTAATCTCACCTCTTGAATCATTCAGCTTCTTCTCCGCTTCATCCATCCTGCTCTCCAGCTCCTTAGAACCCTCTTTGAAATCAGCAATCTTCTTTTCAAGTTCCTCTCTCTCTTTCATTTCATCCTGAATGACTCTCATCCTCTCGTTTGTGGAGCCTACCTCCCGTGTACAATCCGCAACCCTTTTCCTCCCTTCCCTCAGCCTATCATCAATCCTTCCCATCTCCGCCTCATCTACCATTTCTATCTCTTCAGGTGATGCCGCGACTATGCGGTCTGCCTCCTCCTTCTCCATATTCTCAATGGTGCGAGTTATTGCACCTTTCCTTTCGCTGAGTTCACTGTAGACTCTCTCAAGCATGCTCATTTTGGAGAGGGCAGCCTCCGCGTTCTTCTTCCCCACCCCAATCTCCCTGGCTCTGCCACCGAGCTCCTGCGTTTCCTTCTCAAGCCTTTTCAAATCTCCGGCAGCGCTCTCCTCCTCCTTCCTGAGCTTCTCCGCATCCATGCTGCCGAGCAGGGCCCTTCTGTCATCCTGCATCCCCTTTATTCTATTGAGCACAGTGCTCAGGTTGCTTCTCATAACCTCAAACTTGCTTATCCCGAGCAGCTCGTCAATCTGCTTCTTCCTGTCGCCCCTCCCCAGAGTTAAGAAATAATCAATACCGTTCTGTTCAGAATAAACTGCCCGCGTGAAAAGATCATAGTCTATCCTAAGCAGCCTCTCCACCTCTTCATTCACCCGCTGTGGTTGAGGCCCCTGCAGCAGCTTTCCCCCTCTGCTTATCCTTGCCTCTGAGCTGCCTTCTGCGTTTATTCCCCTCTCGATTTCATACCTGTTACCTTGCCATGTCAGCTCAACCTTGACCCATGCCTCATCCTTCTTCGCAGGCCTGTTCATTATTATGTCAGAGAGCTTCACACGCTTGTGCTGCAGGGCTGGGAAGTTGCCGAAGAGGGCGAAGCATAATGCATCGAGCACGGTGCTCTTGCCGCTTCCCATAGGACCGACAAGTACGTTTGTTCCCTTTCCGAACGTGAGCTTTGTATCCTCATGGGACTTCCAGTTGTGCAAGGAGATGCCATCTATCACGTATTTATTTTATATGCAATACTAAAATAATGTATGTTCGTTGCCGATGCGATGCTGAAGAAACTTGCCAGGTGGCTCAGGTTGCTCGGAGTTGAGGCCCTCTACCCCGATTCAATTGACGACAATGACATAATTGAATTCACAAAGAAGAACAAGAAGATTCTTCTCACCATGGACTCTGAGCTGTGCAGGAGGGCCAGGAAGCAGGGCGTGAGTGTCTTCCTCGTGCCGAGGAGGAGCACTGAGGAGCAGCTCGTGCTCCTCATAAAGAGATTTAAGCTTGACATCTCGGATGCGCCTTCAAAGGTTTTATGTCCGCTCTGCAACGGCACACTGAAACAGGTTGGAAAGACAACTGTGAAGACTAAGGTTCCTCCAGACATTCTTTCAAAGCATGATATATTCTGGGTGTGCAAGAAATGCAAGAAAGTCTTCTGGGAGGGCTCTCACTGGGAGAGGATAAAGAGAAATGTGGAAAAAGTAAAGAGCATGCTTGAAGACTAGATTAGAGTCACTTCTTCTACCTGCACTTCGCTCACGCCCGCTATCTTCCTCAGCTTTTCCTCAATGTCGCTCCCGCCGCTTGAGTCTTTAACAAGAATTGTAACCTTGAGTGCTTTCATTCCGAAAGCCACTTCCTCCTCCTCAAGCTTGTAGGGCTTCAGCTCATTTTGAATGGAGCTCTTAACCTTCTCAAGCACTTCAGGGCTTTCCGGAAAAACTTTTGTTATCACAGCAGCAGTTCCCATACAAAAACCTCCTATGGACCCTCCTTGCCGCACTTGCCGCACCTGTATGTGTTTGTTGTCTCCCTGCAGTGCGGGCATCTCACGATGACTCCTTCCCCGCAGTGGGGGCAGGAAAACTCTGCGTATACTCGCGTCTGCTTTCCGCATGAGCTGCAAATTTTCAGAATATACATCACCTTTAATTTGTTTTGGAGGATAAACTATAATAATCCATTCTAAATGCCCCCATAGTCTAGCCTGGATAAAACGCTGGCTTGCGGAGCCGGAGTCCGGGGTCCGAATCCCCGTGGGGGCGAAATAAATTACTAACTGACTGCGATAATATTTAATATACCTTTGTGCAAATCTCATCGCATGCTACAAATATTTGAAACAATATGCGGCGGCATATTTGTTGTAGTAGTTCTGGCCTTCACAGCAGTGAAGGTCATCTATGAGTACCAGCGAGGAGTGGTTTTCACACTTGGAAAATTCAGCGGTGTGGTGGGACCTGGTATAAACTTCATTATCCCAATACTGCAGGAAATAAGGATAGTTGACATGAGGATAACCACAACTGATGTGCCGAAGCAGGAGATAATGACAAAGGACAACGTTCCTGTCATGGCGAACACAGTTGTATACTTCAAGGTTGAGAAGCCTGATGATGCAGTGATAAAGATTGAGGATTACAACTTCGCGGTATCGCAGTACACCCAGACAGCTCTTAGAGATGTGGTTGGGAACAGCGAACTAGACGTAATCCTCACCCAAAGGGAGCAAATTGCCGATGAGATAAAGAAGATAGTTGATGCAGAAACATCTGAATGGGGAGTGGACATCTCATCAATAAAGATACAGGAGATAGAGCTGCCTGCTGAGATGAAGAGGGCTATGGCAAAGCAGGCAGAAGCAGAGAGGGACAGGAGGGCAACAGTAATAAAATCACTGGGAGAGCTTCAGGCATCCACAAACCTCATGAAGGCAGCCGCAAACCTCTCAAAGAGCAATGGAGCGCTGCAGCTGAGGACGCTGCAGACAATTGCAGAAATAGCAGCAGACCCATCTGAGAAAATAGTGCTTTTCCTCCCAACGGAGTTGAAGAGCTTCCTTGAGAAAATAAAGTAGTTGGTCGCATGCTGGACAGAGAAAAACGCTACTTGCAGATAGCGTTCAATGACGATATACGAGATGTAGACAAGATGCTTCCGCAGATTCCTTTTGATGAGAGGATACTCATAGAGGCAGGAACGCCTTTCATAAAAAGGGAGGGGCAGAGAGGCATACAGCACATTGTCAGCATGTGGTCAGGCCCGATAATTGCGGATATAAAGACAATGGACGGTGCACTAGAGGAGGTTCAGGAGGTTGCTGCCGCTGGGGCAGGCGGCGCGACTGTGCTGGGAGCTGCAACAAAGGAAACAATTGATTTATTCATCCAGAACTGCAAGCAGTACAACCTCATCTCTGTTGTTGACATGATTAACGTCGATGACCCACTGAGAGTCCTGCTGCACCTGAAAGACCGGCCGGATATTGTTGAGATACATATGGGAAGGGATGAGGAAACCACTAGGGGCAATATGATTGAATACAGGCATATACGAAGAGTGAAAAGCAAGTATGATGTGATTGTATCCGCAGCAGGAGGGGTTGATTTGCGAGAGGCTCAGAGTGCTGTTTTTAATGGGGCGGACATAGTTGTTGTAAACATCGTGCAGCCAGATGACCCTTGGAGAGGCATAAAGAGCACTGATGAAATAAGAAACATGGCAGTTGAGTTCCTCAAAGCAGTGAAGTGATCACACAACTTCTGAAAGTTCCCTCATGTCAACCCTCAGCCTGTGCTCCCTCATTATCTCTTCAATGAGCTCCTTCCCTTTCTTCCCTGCCCTCTTCTTCTCCTCCACAATTTTTCCCAGCTCCTCCTTGCTCATCTTCTCGAGCTTCAGCTTATCCGCAGCATGAGATACGCTCTCGGTTGGGTTGCTTGAAACATATCTCACTATTTCCGGAATTGCAGCTTTCACAAACTTGCCGCACTTGTACTCGATGAACAGCTCCATGAACTTGTTCTCATTGAGGTTCTCAACAGGCGCACCCTCCCTCCTCAAACTTACAATCGTCTCCTCAAGGGTTGATGCAACAAGCTTTGGCTCAACCTTCAGCTCATTCACAATCTTTTCAAAAAGAGGATAATTCTTCGAAAGCATTATTTTTTCCGCCAGCTCCTCATTCAGCACTTTCAGAAGCTTCTCCTTCCTCTCCTCAGGCTTCTCGGGCAGCCTTCCCCCGATCTCCTCAATCCATTCTCTGCTTACTGCAACCGGCGGCACGTCAGTTTCCGGGTACAGCCTGGCGCTTCCCGGCATCGGCCTCATATACATAGTACCGCCGTCTGGAAGAACCCTCCTAACCTCGTTCTGCGGCCCTTTGAAAGTCTGCAATGCCCTTTCATAAACTGCCTCCAGAGCCCTCTCGCAGGTTTTCCTCTCTCCAGCAACCATAACAAATGCATCGATTTCGTCTGCCCCAACCCTACTCTTCAGCTCATCTGCGTCTCCCTTGCCTATTGAATATTTCTCAAGATTCTCATCGCTGTGAATTATCCCGCCAACTCCTGCCTTTGCAACCGCGTAATCGCTAAGCTCTGTTCCAAGCCGCCTGTTCTCGTAAAGCTCCTCTCCAAGAAGGCCTGCAAATCCCTCCAGCTTCATTGCCAGCACGCACTCATTTCTTAGAAGCTTTGAAGAAGAGCTTTTGAACAGCTCAGTAACCTCAACCATGCTCGGTTTTTCAAACTTATTTTTCCCGAATCGCTTTTCAAGCTCCCCCTTTATTCTTAGAAGCTCCTCCTGCCTCTTCACTTCCTTCTCAACAATTGTTTCCACCAAGCCTAGCTCTTGAGCTCCCTTCACCTCAACTCTTGCACCGCCAGGAATGGAGATATTTATATCCTGCCTTATTGTTCCAATGCCTCTCTGCACCCTTCCTGTTGCTCTGAGAATCATCCCTAGTTTCTCAGCAACCTCCCTCGCATGCTTGGCATCCTTTATGTCGGCTGCAGTTGCTATTTCAACAAGCGGTATTCCCAGCCTGTCCAACCTGTAGGTCATCTCGCCGTTCTTCTCCTCAACTATGCCGGAGCTCTCCTCCTCAATGCATATTGTCTGTATCCCCACTTCTCCCTTGCTTGTCTCCACAGAGCCGTTGCATCCAACTATGGCAGTCCTCTGGAAGCCGCAGGTGTTGCTCCCGTCTATGACAGTCTTCCTCATCACCTGCACTTCATCAACAACCTTTGCATTGAGAAGAAGGCACACTTCAACAACAGTTTCCAGTGCCTCCCTGTTCATATAATGGGGCGGCTCCTCGTCAAGCTCAACCAGACAGGTTGTGCCAGGGAATACCTGGTATCGGTAAACTCTGTTGCGCGAGTATTCATGCAAAGCTGCCAGGTCAACCTCCCCAAGCTCCCCTGCAACTGCCCTCTGCCTTCTCTCAATAGTTGCAACGGGCTTCTCCTCACCTGGCTGTGCAGAGCAACCGCAGAACAGCTTCTTTTCAGTCGCAAGCCTCTGGTGAATTTCAATACCGCATTTCATTCAAACACCGGAGTCCTCTCATTCAATTCTCCAGCAATGTTCATGAGCATCATCTTCTTCACTTCCTCCAAATCCTTGCTGTGAGCCAGCACATGCATAAGCTTTACATAGGCAACCTCTGAGAGCATGTCGCCGCAGAATATGGCGCCCGCCTCATACTCCTTCCTCAGGTTTGCGTACACGAATTCATGCACCCTGCCGAATATGCACTGGGAGGTTATACACACCGGTATGCCCGCCTTCGTTGCCTCTCTCATCTTCGGGATGAGTGAATAACTCTCAATTGCAGTGGGGACGTGCCCCAGGCCGGTTCCCTCAATTACAATTCCCTTGAATTTCTTCCCAAGATAGAAATCAAATATTTCTGGGTCCATGCCAGGGTAGGTTTTTATCAGCGCAACCTTCTCCTCAAGCTTGTCATCAAGTGTAACCTCGCTCCCACCTCTCTTCCTGTAGTTGCTGTTTATGACTTCAATCTTCCCATTGGGGAATACCTTTGCAAGAGGCTCGTCATTCACGCTCTTGAATGCATCCCTCTTTGAAGTGTGCAGCTTCCTCACCTTTGTCCCCCTATGAGCATAGCAGAAGTCATCACTGGATGAGCCGTGCATCACAAGGGAAACTTCGGCAACATCGGAGTTTGAAGCAAAATGCGCTGCGCACAGCATATTTACGAAAGAGTCGCTGGAGCCCCTGTCGCTTGACCTCTGGGAGCCGGTGAAAACAACGGGCTTGTTCAAATCCTTCAGCATGAAGCTCAGTGCGGCTGTTGAGAAGTGCATTATATCCGTCCCGTGCGTCACAACAACTCCGCTTGCATCAGTTTTGAGCTCCTTGAAAACTGCTTTTGCCATCTCCCTCCAGTGCTCGACTCTCATGTCCTCGCTCATCATGCTGAAAAGCAGTTTAGAGTTGATGTTGAACTCTCCAAGCTCAGGCACCGTCTTTACAAGGTCAGAGGCGCTGTACGAAGCATGCACCCCACCTGTTGTATAATCGACTCTAGATGCAACTGTGCCTCCGGTGCTGATTATTGAAACCGTGGGCTTACCCGCAGCATGCTTCACCTTCTCTTCGCTGCTCTTGAAGCCTATCTTCCTGTGCCCTTCAAGCTTCTCAAGCTCTGCCCCCTCGAAATTCAATCCCACTGAGTAACCGTTTGAGAGCTTCACAACAATCGCATTTGGGTCGCCAAGCTCTTGTTTGGGCATGAAAATTCCTTCGTAGACTTCCCCTTTGCTCTTCACTCTGACTCCGTCTCCAATTTCAATTCCCAGTTCCTTCAGCTTCTCTTGAATCTTTTTTGAATACATACCATCACCTTTTACTTTTCTTATTATTATAACTCCTCCTTAACGCTTGAGAAGCATGTGAGCGTGACAGTCCTGCCAACACCGTCTATCTCTCTCAGCTTGTCAACCACCAGCTTGCCGATTCCCTCAACAGAATCCGCCCTCACCTTGAGAAGCAGGTCCCAGTCTCCCGCGAGAATGTGCACCTCATAAACCTCATCAAGCTTCGCAAGCCTCTCAGCAAGCTTTCTTTGCGTCACCTCCTGGTGCGGATCATACGAAACAAGCACGAAAGCAGTTGTCGGCCTGCCTATCTTTGAGTTATCCAGAACAATCGTGAAGCGCTTTATGACTCCCCTCTCCTTCAGTTTCCTTATCCTCTCGTGAACAGTCACCCTCGGCAGACCTGTTTTTCTGGCTATATCTACAGTTGACATTCTGGAGTCCTTCTTGAGCTCCTCAAGTATAAGTTCGTCTTTCTCATCGACCATGCTGACATTTTGTCGGTTTTTATTTATAAATATATCTATTTATCTACAATATGCCAATTTTTCTGACATAATCATTTTATTCAAGGCCAGAGCAAGGAACTTGAGGTGATTGAAATGGGTGATATGCGGAACGATTGGAGAAGACTTTGCAGCAAAGTTTGAGATACCGAAACCTCTCGAGCAGCTGCAGGAAAGCGAGATTGAGAGGAGATACCACATCGGTGGGGTTATGACAGACGTGCTGGATTACCTCACCGACCGGTTTGTTGATTGCGGGTTTACGTGGTCCCTTCCAGTGGTGTTCTCGGAGTCAACAGACCCGCTCTGGCCAGATCCCGGAGAATCTATTGAGAAGCGCATTGCCGTGGAGATATACGGCAAAACCGTGAGGACAACGACAAGCATGATAATCCACAAAATAGTGGCATGCTCCCTGCTGTACCCAAGGCTGTTCATACTCTCCCCAAACGTGAGAATTGAGAAAAGGGAAAGAGCCCAGACCGGGAGGCATGTGTATGAGTTCACCCAGCTCGACTTCGAGGTGAGGGATGCTTCTTCGAAAGACATACGCGACCTTGTTGAGGGAGCAATCTGCGGTCTAATCCAGGACTTGAAGACGGATGGGGTTGAGGAGCTGGCGCACCTAGGGAGGCATGGCGCTCTGAAGACTCCAGAAGCACCATTCAGGGTTTATGACAAAGGGGAGCTTGAGGAGAAGCATGGAAAGGATTGGGAGCGGCGTCTGATGCTTGAAATAACCGATCCTGTTTGGGTCACGAGCATCCCGAGGGAGTTCTACGACTTTGAGGATTTTGAAACTGGAAAGTGGGACAACTACGATTTGATACTCCCACAATACGGGGAAGTGCTGTCGGGAGCGAAGAGGGAGTGGGAGTACGAAAAAATCCTCAAGAAGATGGAGAGGGATGGCATCAAGAAGGAGCACTACAGCCTGCTCCTGAAGCTTGCGAAGGAGGGCAGGCTTAAGCCATCGGCAGGTGGAGGCATAGGGGTGGAGAGGCTTGTGGGCTGGATAGTTGGAGCCCGGCATCTGGGAGAAACCCAGATTTTTCCAAAGATACCAGGGGTGGTTTATGATTTGTAAAAACAGATGAGCTGAGAATATTTTTAAGACATAGCCTGTAAATACTAGCTTATGAGCCTCAAGAACTTCGCCCTTGACTCGCTCGGTTTCATGGGCTTTGATCTGACTCTGAGGAAAAGGGCGGAGTTTCTGAAGAATATTAGAAACTCTTATGTGCTGGATGTCGGGTGCGGGAGCAACGCCTACCTGTCTTTTTTAATGAGCAGGCAGGGTAACCGAGTGTTCGGAGTCGACATAAATGAGGGCGCAATAAAGAGCGCAAGAGGACGCTCTGCAGGTAAGGGAAGAGTGGAGTTCAGAGTAATGGAAGTGAAGAACCTGGACTCGCTTGGCGAAAAGTTCGACTGCGTTGTCTGCATGGAGGTAATTGAACACATAAAGGATGATGAAAAGCTTCTAAGAGATTTGTGCTCGGTGCTTAAGAAAGGCGGGTTGCTTGTGCTCAGCACGATGAACAAAGATTCCTGGTTCTCAAAAAAATACCCAGACAGCATCTCCAAAGAGGAAGATGGTGGGCATGTGCGGCTGGGTTACGGTAAAACGGAGCTTGAGGAGAAACTGAAGAGAAACGGATTTGCTGTGGAACAAAGCGCTTCATGCATCGGCGTGATAACCCAGAGAATCCTTGCGCTGGAGTACAGACTGAGGAAGCCAAAGCCGCTTGCGTACAATACGGTCTTCAGGGCCTTCATATTCCCATTTCTCTATTCAATAACGCTGTTTGACGGCTCCAGGAACAACCCAGAAGATCTTACTCTTGTTGTGAGGGCGAGGAAGAAATAATCAAAACAACTTTGAAACATAAGGGCCGTCCCTCTTGTAGCCCAGCTTTGTGTAATACTCCCTCGCTCCAACCCCACTTATCACCGCAAGCTTCCTGCAGTCAAACTCCTCCTCTGCTACCCTCTCCGCCTCCTCCAGCAGTCTCCTGCCGAAGTTCATATGCTGAAACTCCCTGATTCTTTTCTCTCCCACAGGCAGCATCTCTCCATAAACATGCAGCTCCCTTACCCCCCCTGCATTTTTCAGCTCTTTTCTGTGCGCTTTTTCGGAAGGAATTCTCAGCCTCAGGAACCCTATCAGTGCATCGTGCTTCATCTCATCAAAGCTCAGGAATATTTCTTTTCCTCCGGAAGCATCATAATCAAATCTGTTGAGCCTCACGCCCCTCATGTCAGGCTTCACCCCATCCTTTGAAATCCTGTAGCCTATCTCCCTACAGCGTATGCACTGGCAGCTCCTTCCCTGCTCAGAAAGCTTGCTCTCAACAATCTGCCTGAGATTGCTCTTCTTGACTCCGTCAGTAATGAGGTATGATGGTATATCCCTCTGCACCCTCATCACGCGGACATAGCGCGGAACAAACCTCATCGCATCTGCAATCACATCTGCAGCCTCCTCGGCAGAATAAGGTTTGAATTCGCCTTTCTTCCACAAGTCATACAGCTTCGTCCCTTCCATCACAAGGCACGGGTATATTTTCAGCATGTCCGGTCTGAATCTTTCATCCTCAAAAAGCATCCTGAAGTTGTTGACGTCATCCTTCTTGCTTGCGAACAGACCCGGCATCATATGGTAAAGCACTTTCAGGAGCGAATCCTTGCAGACCTGTGTTGCCTTTACAACCTCCTTCACTCCATGCCCCCTCTTAACTTTCTGGTAAACTTTATCGCTCAGAGTCTGCACCCCAAGCTCAATCCTTGTCGCTCCGAAGCGCAGCAGCTCATCAACCTCTTTCTCCTGAGCCCAGTCTGGTCTGGTTTCTATGGTCAGGCCGACAACCCTCCTCTTTGCTCTCTCGTTTGCAAGCTGCGCCTCCTCAAGTTTTTTTGAATCAAATCCATTCATTGCATCAAAGCATCTCTTGACAAACCACTCCTGGTACTTCTCAGGCATGTAGTTGAAAGTCCCGCCCATTATGATAAGCTCGCACTTGCTCACCCTATGCCCTATCTCCTCAAGCTGCCTCACCCTTGAATTCACCTGCCTGAATGGGTCATAGTCATTCTGTATTGCTCTCATTGCTGCAGGCTCCCTCCCGGTATAGCTCTTTGGAGCATTCTCACCCCTTGGGCAGTAGATGCACTTTCCAGGGCACTCTCCCTTCGTCATCACCGCTATGACATTCACTCCAGAAACAGTTCTCATCGGCCTTATCCTCAGCAGCTCAACAACTTTTCCCGTTCTTCGTTTTTCAGGTATCCTCTCCAGTACTGCAGAGTTTCTAACCACCCCGGCCATGCCACACCTCTCGCTGGCTCTTGCCTTGGCTTCCCACAGCTCGGCTCTGTCTCTAATCTTCCCTTCAAGGATCAGCCCAGCGACTTCCTCTCCTGCTTTTTTAATGCTGCCGCTACTTTTTTTGCACTTCAAAATTCGTTTTTCCATCTCACTACCTAGAGCACAAGTTTTGAAAGGAAAGCTATGAGTGAGTAGATTGAGTTCTCTATGAGCGGGAATACCAGCAGACCGTGGGCAGTCGCCTTATAATCAGATATAAGGGATGGCCTTGCTATAAGTCTCACCTTAAACTCTTTACTTATCTGGTCGCTTGAGAGCGAAGTCACGTTCAGGTATATCTCCGTGTCTGTCTGCTCATTGCTCACAACTTCGTATGGAATAGTCTTACGCGCGGGCAGCGTTACCTGAACTGCGTGCGGAGCCAGCACATCCTTCCTGAACCTCCAAGCAGGTAGTCCTCTTGATGTTATGCTGAATGTATCGCTTGCAGCTCCAGCATTGTCTATGTCAATATAATAAATTGCAGGCTCACCCACTCCAGTTTCAACCTCTCTTGGCGTCACATCTATGGTGAAGACATCCTTGCTGACGTTAAGTGATATATCTATTGTTATATTGCCAAGCCCTTTCATATTGCCCTCGTCCTCGGCAACAGCCTTGAATGTGTATGCCCCGTCTGCCGCATTGGGCGCTATTTTTATCTTAGCCTTCATGGGAGTTTCGTACCAAGGACTATCCTCAGTAGCCCATCCAGGGGGCACATCTATAATTCTCAGCCTGTCCCACCCAGGGTCGTGCATATTATTGTCAGGCCCTACGGTAGCCCTCTCCGCAACAATATAGACAGTCTGCCCAGGGCCTGCAACTCCTATGTTCAGCGGAGTTGAATTTTCTACCATGCCCTTTGACTCGATAGGCTCGTCGATATTAAGATAGGTGGCGTTCGCTGTCACTATAAGCAGAATGAGCACTCCCAGTAGTTTCTTCATACGAACCGCAAAAATATCTCATCAGCCCAATAAAAATCTATCTCTTTTTGAGGAGATTTCTAAGTAGTTTTCCCGCTTCCCTCTTCATCTCACCCTTAGAGCCTGTGTTAACGACCAGGTAGTCAGAAAACGCAAATGAGTCTGCAACACCCCAGCCGAGCTCCTTCTCGTCAGCCCAAACAAACTCCTCCCAACTCTTCGGGTCCTCAGGCAGGTTCCTCTTCATAACCCTATCAAACCTCATCTTCTGGGGTGCAAAAACTCCTATAGTGTGCTGTG
>CAVXDX010000006.1:0-27980 GCA_963760615.1 uncultured Microcaldota archaeon
TGATAACTCTCCATCAACAAAGCCAAGTACCTCTACCTTTCTATGGAGGTTATTCTGACGGGCCCATTCAGTTATTTTACTGAGTGCTTCGAATTCTCCTGTTGAGACTCTGGCTGATGCAACTTCAATCCGGTCGACTTTAAAATCTTTCAGAAGAAGATTGGCTATATGGAGTTTTTCGAGTGGTGAGTATGACACTCCCTGCGTCTGTTCTCCATCCCTGAGGGTAGTATCCATTATTTCAACTCTCATCTCACTAAGCTTTTATTGTTTTCATAATCTGATTATCTTATTCTTCATACTAAGAAGAAATCGATATCATCCAGTCCTTTAAGAAGACATTCCTTCTTATATGGATTTATTGCAAACGTACGGAATCTCCCTGTTGAAAGTAATTGTAAATGTCTGTTTTTCAAGATCAATTTTGACTTTTGTTGACGGGATCTTTCTGAATCAGTTAAGAAGATTCTGTACAGAAGTTCTTCCGGAATAACAACAGGCAGAAGGCCGTTATTAAGGGAATTATTCATGAAAATATCAGCGAAAAAGCTTGATATCACAACTCTGAATCCATAATCAAAAATAGCCCAGACAGCATGTTCCCTGCTTGAACCGCTTCCGAAATTTTTTCCTGCAACAAGTATCTTTCCCTGAGAATTTTGGATTATTCAGAACAAATTCATTGTTCATTTCTCCCGCTCTTCTGTATATCTCCAGTCGCGGAAAAGATTATCTCCGAACCTTCCCTGGATAGTGGCACTCAGAAACCTTGCCGGAATAATCTGATCGGTATCCACATTTTCAAGAGGAAGAGGAACACAGGTTGATTCAAGAATATCAAATTTAACTTTTGCCATTTCAGATTATGTTTATTGATGTGATTTTCAGTTAAATAAATTCCCGCGGATCAGTAATTCTTCCGGTAATTGCAGCAGCAGCGGCAGTAACGGACTGGCAAGTAGAGTCCTGGCACCCGGACCCTGTCTTCCTTCAAAGTTCCTGTTGGAAGTTGAAACTGCATATTTTCCCGCAGGGATCTTATCTTCATTCATTGCAAGACAAGATGAGCATCCGGGTTGCCTCACTTCAAACCCTGCATTGTTTAGAATTTCTAATCAATCCTTCTTTAATCATCTGTTCTTCAACATTTTTTGAGCCTGGAACAAGCAGAGCTGTAATATTTGCGGCTTTTTTTCTTCCCTTTACATGATCTGGCAAATGCCCTGAAATCTTCAATCCTGCCATTTGTACAACTCCCGATAAATACATAATCCACCGGATGCCCAGGAAGTTTCATTCCGGGTTTAAATCCCATATAATCAAGTGATTTAAGAAATGATGACAGATGCTTCATTATTCTGATTTTCTGACGATGGAATTGATTCATCGACTGCCATTCCCATACCGGGATTTGTGCCATAAGTGATCATTGGTTTTATTGAACCTGCATCAAATTCTCAGTTCCCTGTCAAACATTGCATCCGGATCAGCTTTTAATTCTTTCCACTCATTGATCTGCATTCTCGACATCAAGATTTTCATTCCAGGATATTGATGGAACTGTTTCAGATAATTAAATGTAATTTCATCAGGTGCAATCAGTCCTCCACGTGCACCCATCTCAATACTCATATTGCAAATTGTCATCCTTGCTTCCATGCTCAGATTTTTGATTGCTGAACCACTATACTCAACGAAATATCCTGTTGCTCCTCCTGATGAAATCTCTGAAATGATATACATTATTATATCTTTGGAGGTAACTCCTTTCTGAAGTTACCATTAATGGTAATCCTCATCTTTTTTGGTTTTGGCTGAAGGATGCACTGGGTTGCAAGAACCATCTCAACTTCACTTGTTCCGATACCGAATGCAATTGTACCGAAATGCTCCATGTGTTGAAGTATGACTGTCGCCGCAGACAATTGTCATTCCGGGCAGAGTGTAGCCCAGTTCAGGACCAATAACATGAACAATTCCGTTATTTGGATGGTTAAGACCAAACAATTCAATTCCGTATTTTATGCAGTTTTCAGTCAGTTTTTCAACCTGGTTCCTTGATAATTCATCTTTGATCTGAAGATGCTGATCTTTGGTAGGGATATTATGGTCGGCAGTTGCAAGTGTTCTTTCCGGACTGAATACAGGTATTCCTCTTTCTTCAAGACCATTAAATGCCTGAGGACTTGTAACTTCATGGATATAATGCTGTCAATGTAAAGAACATCCGGTCCATCTTCAATGGAACGGACCACATGATTGTCCCAGATCTTATCAAAAAGTGTTTTTGGTTCCATTTCATTTTAATTTTTGCTATTGCATCTATAAATGCTTCTACGGAAGCGGTTATTATATCAGTATTTGCAGAGAAGCCGTAATAGAGCTTTCCCTGGTGTTCCACCTGTATGCCGTGATGGTCCACCCAAACTACCAGTATGTAAGAGTCAAGGTGGAGAAGGAGGAGTGGATTGTTGCGAAAGACAGGCTTGATGCCGTTGTTGCCATCACAAACAAGCTCGGTCTGAGCCCTGTGATACTCGAGGAGTTCAGCGGGCTGAAGCTTGATGGCTTAAAATACGTTCATCCGCTTCTGGACAAGGTGCCGAAGCAGAAGGAGTTCAAGGATGCCCACAGAGTTGTGATGAGCGAGAAGTTTGTCACCCTGGAGGATGGCAGCGGGCTTGTCCACTGCGCGCCAGGGCACGGGCCGCAGGATTTTGAGGTTGGGAACCAATACAAGCTGCCCATATTCTGCCCTGTTGGAGAGAATGGAAAATACACAAAGGATGCTGGCGAGTATGCTGGCATATATGTGAAAGAGGCAGACAAGCTGATAATAGAGGAGCTTGAGAAGAAGGGTCTGCTCATACACGTGGGTGATATAAAGCACAGGTACCCACACTGCTGGAGGTGCAAGTCACCACTCATTTTCATAACAACCGACCAGTGGTTCATACGAATAACAAAGATAAAGGAGAAGATGCTTGCCGAGCTGGACAAGGTTAGGTGGCAGCCTGAGTTCGCAAGGGTGTGGTTCAAGGATTTCATCACATATGCGCCGGACTGGTGTATCTCAAGGCAGAGGTACTGGGGCATACCCCTCCCAATATGGGTGTGCGAGAAGTGCAGCAAGGTAAAGGTAGTTTCCTCGAGGTCGGAGCTGGAAATTGCGAGCGGGAAGAGGCTGGATGATTTGCACAAGCCGGAGATAGATGAGGTATTCCTGAAATGCGAATGCGGAGGGGAGATGAAGAGGGTGCCTGATGTGCTTGATGTGTGGTTCGACTCGGGCAACTCAATATGGGCTCCGCTCTCAAAGGAGGAGCTGAAGTACTGGTATCCATGCGATTTCATTGTGGAGGGCAAGGACCAGATAAGGGGCTGGTTCTATTCATTGCTGGGATGCGGCGTTATAGCCTATGATGAGATACCCTACAGAAATTTGCTCATGCACGGCTTCTTTGTGGATGAGAAGGGAGAAAAAATGAGCAAGTCGCTCGGCAACTTTGTTCCTATAGAGGAAATAATTGAAAAATACGGCGCGGACACATTCAGGCTGTGGAGCATGAGCAGCACAGTTTGGGAGGACCTGAAATTCAACTGGGAAGAGATAAAGGAGGCGAACAAATCCCTATCCATACTCTGGAATCTGTACCTGTTCATGGAAAGGTTCTCAAAACTCAGCAAGTTCAACCCAAAGAAAGAGGTGAAGGAGTACGAACCGGAAGATTTATGGCTGCTCTCCAAGCTGAATGGAATAATAAAGCAGACAACTGAGCAGTTTGACAAATATGATGTTCATGAAGTGGTGAGGATTTACAGAAGCTTCATGGTGGAGGACATAAGCAGATTCTACCTGAAGCTTGGCAAGAAGAGAATTTCTGAAGGCAGGAACTCAAATGCATTCTACAAGACGCTTCACACCTCCCTTCTTGCCCTCTCGGAGATGCTCTCGCCGATAACGCCATTCATAGCAGAGGACGGCTACCAGCTACTCTTCAGGGAAGAGGAGAAGAAGGAGAGCCTGAGCATGCTGCCCTGGCCGCAGCACGACCCTACCAAGCTCAATACGCTCATCGAAGGGCAGATGGGGGCGTGCAGGGAGATATCAGGAGTAATCGCACAGCTGAGGCAGGCTGCCAATATCAAGCTCAGGTGGCCTCTCGAGGAGGTTGTTGTTGTCACGGATTCAACTGAATGTGTGAATGCAGTGGAGCATCTCTCCTACATAATAGAGATGATTGGCAATGTCAAAAAGACAAGGATAGAGAAAGAAATGCCCAGCATTGTTGAGGCGAAGCCGAAGCTCCATGTCATGGGACCTGCTTTCAAGGATTACTCCGCAGCTGTTGCGGAAGCTGTGAAAAACAGCGATGCGAAGCTTGTCAGGAAAGAGTTGGAGGAGAAGAAGTATTTTGAGGTGCTCATAGACGGCAGGCCCTACAAGGTCACTCCAGATATGGTTGAATTCCTGGAGACCCCTCCGAAAGGATACGCAGAAGCGCCTTTCAGCGGTGGCAGGGTGTACCTGAAAGTTGAGGTGACCCCGGCTCTCTATGAAGAGGCAATAACAAGAGAGGTGGGGAGAAGGATACAGATGATGAGGAAGGAGCTCCAGCTTGTTGAGAGCGACATGATTGAGGTGAACGTTGTTGGCGATGCAGAGTTCCTGTCACTTCTTAAGAAAGGAGAGCAGAGCTTGGCAAAAGAGGTTAAGGCGAAAGAACTTATCCTGTCAGAGAAGCAGAAGCTGAAAGGAAATGCAAAGGAGTGGGAGATAGAGGACAAGAATGTTACAATAGTGGTGAAGAAGCCTACTCTGCCTTGAACTTTTTCCTCTTGCCCATTTCAGACCAGCAGTCCTTGCATATCATAATCCTTCTTATCTTGCTTGTTTTCTTGGATGATTTCTCGCAGGGGATGCACACCTTCCTGTTGCAGTACTCGCACGGTTCCAGCAGATGTGCCTCTTTCCCGCACCTTTCGCAAATCATGTGTTCACCTCATAAAATATTAAACAGAAAATCTATTAATACCTGTTGCTTTGCACATAAATTAAATATCATGCGCTTCCGCCCTCGTCTTTTCAGTCATCGGCGGTTCCGGGCTGAAAGCAGCAGCCCCGTCTGAAAGAACATGTCTTTCAGACCTCTTCAGGATATTCATTGCACCATTGAAGTCTGCATTCACCTGGTATTTGCAGTTAGGACATTTGAACAAACCTTGTTTTATTCTTTTCCCTTCCCCCCGCATCTGCTGCATGTTTTGCTTGTGTAGTCCTCCTTAATTTTCACAACTGCAATTCCTTTCAGATGCGCCTTGTATTCAATGAAGAAGGAAAGCCTGTTGAATGGAAAGGAGTTTATTATTCTGTTGAATCTCTTTAAGGGGGGTAACTTTCCAGTGAAGGGTGTATGAGATCTCCCGCTCATGCTGTTAATCAAGGATTTCACAGTTATATTAATATTCTGGAGTTTACAGTTATATCTGGTAATGAGAATGGGGAAGCTTGCTCTGTTGCTTTCGGTATTGTGCCTAGTGCTTGTTGTGCGCTCAGTCAAAACTGTCTCCCCGGGAGACTCAACAACAATAAACTTCTTCATAAGCAACCCGGCCGGTTACTATGAGTTCTGCGTTGACAGCATCCTCGTCCAGTTCACCGATCATGTGGGAGACATAAAAGTCGTCACCCCCATGCCAGTTTATCCAAAGATTTGCATCTGCCCACCCAGCGATAACAGCAGCTGTCTCAGCTATGTCAGCTCAGGGAAGGCGTACGGCCAGTCGCAGGGATACAAATATGCTCCCTCAGATGAGTTTGGGTTTGTCTTCAATATAACCATAGACCCCAATGCTGCCTCGTCGCTGGTCTACCCCGGCGTGTCGCACAGCTATGACGTGCATTATTCATACAAGTTCGTGAATTGCGAGATGGGCTGCTGGTTCGAGAGTCCGCAGCAGGAGTCATACTCCGAGATGATTTACGTTCATGGACTCACACAAAATGAGCTAATCCTGGCGCAGGGCGGGACCCCAGTTGAGCAGCTGGCTGCAAGTTCCCTGGCAGAGGCGCAACAGGATGTTTCTGATGCGTTCAATGCAATTGAGCAGGCCAACAGCACAATATTCCTCTCCCTCACTGCCCGCTGCATATCAACATCAAAAGCATCAGCATACATTTCAGATGCTCTTGACAATTACTCTGCAGCTAAATCCTACCTCCTCTCTGCCCAAGCTGCATACAACTCCAAGAATTATGATGCTGTGAAGTACAATGCAACCATAGCAAAGCAGCTTGCAGTGCAGACCAAAAACGAAGCAGATATGGCTACGAACATAATACAGGCTGAGCTCCAGAGGGTTGAGGCAATATCAAACAAGATGGAGCAGGCAAACCTCTCACTGAGCTATTCGCTCACTCTGGAAACAAAGGCAGAGGCGATAGGGGTGATTTCCCCTGAAGCGAATGCATTAAACTCGCTTGCCTTGGAGTATCTCAACAAAACTGATTCAGCATGCAACTCCGGCGAGTATGACGTTGTCAGCGAATCAGCCGACAGTGCCATGGAGAAGGCTGATGCGGCAAAACTGGTCCTTGAACCGCTTCTTAGGGATAGGCTTGCTGACATCTATGGAGCCTATGCGAGCAACCTGAGCAGTGCCAGACTTGCGATTGGAAACCTGTCAGCCAATTACAGCAATTCGACGCTTGATAACCTGACAGAATACAGGGATAATATACGGAATGGGAACTACACAGACTTCTTCATCTATCTGGAGTCGTTGCCATCAATCACTGAAATTGTGGCAAAGACCGTTTCCGAGCTGGCTGAACTGAATCAGACCCTTGGAAGAATGCAGAACATAACGCTCCTCGCTGGGGAGTACAAGCAGGAGATGAATCTCTCAGAGATAAACCTCCTACTCCAGAATTCAGTGGAAGAGCTTTCTGTTAATGACTTCAACCACTCTATGAACCTAACCAATGAAGCAAACCTGAAGCTAGATGCAATGAATACGGATTTGCATGTCAAGATAGACAAGATAAAGAATGCCAAAATACTCATCCAAACTGCAAACAGCACCATGGACGATGTGTCAAAAGATACATTCCTGATTTTAAGACCGGATCTGTCAGAGTCAGAGCTTGCATTGAAGAGGGCAAATGATGCGCTGTACTCCCAGCCTGATAAAGCAGCCACCTTTGCAATCCAAGCAAGGGTGCTCGCAGTTGAGCAGAGAAGGAAGACGGAGTCCATAAAGATGGGAGTCGCCGGAGCAGTTATAATTATAATTGTCCTCGTTGTGATAATAAGCAGAATAGGAAGTCCTTTCAAAACTGCGAGAAAACCAATAAAGCTCAGGTGAGGTGCGTGTATGCTGAGAACCCACTATGCATGTGAAGTGAAGCCCGGCATGAACGGGGAGAAGGTCTCCCTCGCAGGCTGGGTGCATGAGGTAAGGGACATGGGCAAGGTAAAGTTCCTTGTACTCCGGGACAGGACAGGGCTGGTCCAAGTGACAGGGAAGAAGGGAGTCACAGATGACATAGTGCTTGGCAAAATGAGCCTTGTCAAGGAGAGCGTTGTGAGAGTGACCGGCATAGTGCGCGAGGAGAAGCAGGCAAGAGGAGGGGTAGAAGTGAACCCACTTGAGATTGTTGATTTAAATCCGGTTGAGGTGAAAATACCTTTTGAAGTCACGGGAAAGGTTCCTGCGGATCTGGATGTGCGACTCAACCACAGGCAGATTGATTTGAGGAGGATGGAGACGAGCGCAGTCTTCAAGGTCAAGAGCCAGATGCTGCATTCATTCAGGGATAGACTTTGCCAGCTTGGCTTCACTGAGATAAACCCGCCCTGCATAGTCTCTGCTGCAACAGAGGGAGGGACGGAGCTGTTTCCCGTTGAGTATTTTGACAGGAAGGCTTTTCTGGCGCAGTCGCCCCAGCTGTACAAGCAGCTTGCGGTCATAGGCGGAATGGATAGAATCTTCATGACAACTCCTGTTTTCAGGGCGGAGAAGCACAACACCACAACACACCTGAACGAACTGCTTTCCCTGGATATAGAGATGGGGTTCGCGGACCATAATGACGCAATGAATGTTCTGGAGGATGTGATCAAGCACATAATATCGGATGTGCTCAACAGCTGCCCTGCTGAGCTCAAGCTGCTCGGAGCTGAGCTGGAGGTTCCAGAGAAGGTGAAGAAGCACACATACACGGAAGTTGTGGAGCTGCTCAAGAAGAAGGGAGAAAAAATGGCATGGGGCGAGGATTTCAACAGGGAGCAGGAGTCAAGAGCCGCAGAGCTGCTGGGGGAGGAGATATTCTTCATAACAGAATGGCCCACGAGGTGCAGGGCCTTCTATTCCATGCCTAAAGAGGATGACCCCAAAATTTGCAATGCATACGATTTGATGTACGGAGGATTGGAAATAGCATCTGGAGCGCAGAGGATACATCTGCCAAAGCTTCTCGAGGAGCAGCTCATCTCACGGGGGTTGGATCCTAAGGAGTTTGAGTTCTACGTAAATGCATTCAGAATGGGAGCGCCCCCCCACGCGGGCTGGGCCATTGGAGCGGAGAGGCTTGCCATGAAGCTCTGCAACAGGGAGAACATACGGGAATGCGCCCTATTCCCAAGGGACAGGAGCAGGCTAACGCCCTAGTCTGCATATTTATATATATGTAAATGTATGAAATTCTAATCTGGTGGTAAGTTGGTTGAAACTGAAGTGATACAGCATAGTATTGAGGCATTCGGAAAGAATGCCAAGCTGGTCTTGTTCTTCTCAGTACCATTCCTGCTGGCGTTTGCCATACCTCTTCTCTCTCCAATGCCAACCTACGTTTCTCTGGGCGCGACATTCCTCAGGACGGGCAGCATGTTCATAGACCTCACATACTTCGATGTGGGGCTGATATTCATAAGCTCCCTGGCCTCCCTTTTCCTTATCTCCTTTGCCATTGTGTCTATAAACATCATCATAAAATCGCAGAGAACAATGACGAACGTGAGGACTGAGGTTATAGAGGGTATAGAGAAATACACAATGACTATATTCCTGCTCTACACAATCACATTGGTGCTCTCCCTTGCTGTGCTGCTTCTCTTCCACGAGTACCAGCTGGACGACCTGGCGACCCCCCTCTTCTCCTTCGTTGTTTCTCTGCCGCTCTTCTATGCTCCTGCAGCTGTTGTGATAGATGAACTCAGGCCTCTGGAGGCAATGAAGATGAGCCTGTACATGATAAGGAAGAAATTCCTTCTTTTCGTGCTCTGGCTTATCGTGGGCTTCCTCCTGCTCTCAGTTATTGATGAGTTTTTCATAGTAATAATGCCTCTAGTTGATGAATTGCTTCCGCTTTCAACCCCGTATCTATGGACTTGGGGCGCGTATGTTGCCTTGGTGCTCAACTCCATGCTGGTGATGCCTTTCCTTGTGATACTGCAGACCCAGTCATACCTCACGAAATACACAATACTGAAGTGAGTAGTTTCAAAGCGGATTTCCAGTGGAGAGATTAAATGGATTTCTACAGAAAAAATAGAAATGCGCTTTTCATCTCCATACTGATTCTCCTCTCCTTGGCAATTAGCTTGTACTACCTGCCCCGCGCCCCCCTTCTTAATGATGAGGCGGTTTATGCCGAGATGATAGACGAATTCATCCGCACTCCAACCATGGTTCCACACTTCATGGGTCATGTGGTATCCTGGAAGCCCATACTCGGCTTTGCCACCTATGCAGCTTTCATAATCGGCTTCCATACCCTTAATCCCGCCATACCGGTTGAGTTCCTCTACAGGTTTCCCTCCATTATCTTTGGCGTGCTCTCCGCAATTGCGGTGTATTTTCTCGGAAGGAAGTTCTACGGTGAAGAGGTGGCCCTCCTTTCAGCAGTAATATTTGCGCTCAACCCAGTCTTAGTGGTGCTAAACGAAAGCCTGCTTCTGGAAAACCTCACCCTCTTCCTGCTCCTATCTGGTGTTCTCCTCTACATTGAGGGCGAGAGGGACAGGAAGTACCTTTACTACGGAGGCTTTCTGGGTGCCCTTCTCTTTCTCACGAAATCAATTACGGCATTTCTGCTCCCTGCCCTGGCAATTGCATACTATCTGGGAAACAGGAAGATGGGAAATTACCGTCAGATGGGGAGGACCTTCCTCCTCTCGCTCGCAGGGGTTCCGCTTGCGATGCTGCTGTACTCCCTCGTATTCTTCATGAGCGCTCCCGCAGGGCAAGGTGCCGATGTAAGGGTGTTGTATATATACGATGCGATTAGGGTGTGGGCCATGAGCGGAAAGCCAGTGCTGCTCTTGAATTCAATTGAGTTTCTCAAGCTCTCCCTGCCTTGGAGCATTATGTTTTTTGCGGGACTGCTGACAATCAAACTCAGGAGGAAGGAGGACCGGTTCATCTTCATCTGGCTTGTTCTCATGCTGATATTCTTGGGGGCTGGTCAATTCTACAGCCGCTATTATCTGCCACTCATCCCGCCCTTCTCAATAATCTGCGCCAGGTCCTTCATGCAGATAAGAGACAGAAAGTTTTTCCTGCCTCTGTTGCTCCTGCTCCTCTTCTCCTCCGTCCCAGATTTTACCAACCCCGCCTTTATGAACTCAAACATACCTACAGCAGCCCCCCGCTCCCAAAATGCGCAGGTTGGATTTTTCCTGAGGAATAAGAGTGGAATACTTTCCATAACAACAGAGGGCATACCAGAGACTGTTTTCTACAAGTTTCATGGGGAGAGTGCTCCCAATTATACAGGGTTTGAGATGAAAGTCCTCAATCCCGCATCCTCAGAGGGCTACATCGCATACAGGACAATCTCAGAGATAGCGCTCGAGCTGGTGCCCACAATCAATCTTACGGACTCGCAGCAGGTCAAGAGCTGGATTGGGAACAGCTCCAATAATGAGTATGTGGTTATGGACTCTGACGTTTACAGGGTATACTCCTCATCCCCACTAAGGAATTACTCCGTTGTTTTCAACTCCTCCGAGGGCGGACCCATTGTGCTTGGAAGGGTCACATAGCCCCGACTGCATAGGCCGTGTATATCGTAGCAATTATCCCAATGAGAGGTAGGACATAGCCCATGATTAATTCTCCATTGCTTCTCCTCATGCTCACCTTCCTTTTTATCTGGTACGCATAGAAGAGCGCCTGCAGCAAAAAAAGAGAGAGCGTCATTGTGATGAAGGCGAGGTTGTTGTCGAGAGCAAACTCTGGAAACGTGACGTAGGAATTGATAACAGCCATCAGTCTGTCGGCTATATAAGAGAACAGGAAAAGTATTAGGGTTACCGATACTGCCCTCAGCAGATACATTGGCAGTATGGCCCTCCAGTCGTCAACTTCAGAGAATTTCCCGCGGATGTGCGAACCTTCGAATGTTTTCATATTATGCGCTCTTAATATTTCGAATAATCCATATTTATCATTTACTGAGAAAAAAACAATTCAGTATCTGTTCTAGTACACTTATAGAAAGGTTTATATATATCCTAGTGCACAACTACCTTTCATTAAAGTAAAACTCCATCTCGGAGTTAAAAAATGAGGTGATGTATAATGAAAGCAAAAATGACGGCTTTGCTGTCCCTTGCCTTGTTTGCAGGGCTGGTATCAGCAGGTGCAGTTACTCCTACAACAATGGCAGCGAGCATAGCAGCAGGTCTGTGCAGCTTTAAGGTGCTGGTTGTCGGTGTACTGCCAACTCTTGCCCTGATACTGTTCCTGTTTGCAGGGTTGTCCTATGCAGCTGGTCAAGCATTCGGTGCTGAGACCAAGGCAAAGGCACAGGGCTGGGCAATGTCCCTTCTGGTTGGAGGGATAATTGGTATAATCCTTGCAGTGCTGGCACCAATACTGGCAAGCATATTCGTCGGTATGGCAACAGGCCAAATGGTAGCATCAGCTTGCTAAGAAACCACTCTTTTTATTTTTTATTTTTCATATTTTTATCGTAGATCAGAATGGAGAAGAGTCAAAAAATGATTTTTATGTTGGCAAATACCTGGATGGTCATCCTACCGTTATCTTTTTATTCTCCCTATTCCATATAATAGTGGTGATTGTAATGAGAAATCATACAAAAATGGTTTTTATCCTGTTGCTGCTGAGTTTATCGCATGCAGCCTTCGCTGCTGCAACTCTTACTGCCATGGCAGCTAATATAGCAGCTGCCCTCTGCGGCTTCCAGACGCTTGTGTATACAATCCTGCCAACCCTTGCCCTCATAATGTTCCTGTTTGCAGGTTTGGCATATGCAGCTGGTCAGGTATTCGGAGCAGAGATGAGAGCAAAGGCACAGGGCTGGGCAATGTCCCTTCTGGTTGGAGGGATAATCGGAATATTCATAGCAGTGCTCGCCCCAATACTTGTGGATATATTCGTAGGCATGGACCCGGCGCTGAGAACCCATATGCCTACATGCTAGGGGCAACCCACCTGCAATAATGCATGGGTGCACTGATGAGCTAAGTCAGGGGCATTTTTTTTATCATTCACTCACAGTTAGTTTTAAAAACCACCAAACCCAAATTATCAAATGCATACTGCCATGGTGGTTTTTACAATGTTTCTTCAAATAGATTTGAGTGGTGGTGCATTTCTTGGTGGCTGGGAGGCAGCAGCCCTCACTGCGCTCCTGGTGTCATTCGGCATAATCGGAATTGGTTTTGCCATAGGCATTGGATTCGGCTACCATGAGCTTGAGGAGTGGGCTAAGAAGGAGATGTATGAAATATTCATGAGTGGTGTTATTCTCGGAGTTCTAATAGCTTTCGTCAACATTCTGTTCGGCATATCAACCAACTTGGCTGGTGGCAATCCACTCGATGTAGCGCATAACTACTTGAATCAAATGCTGTTTGACACAGCTGGCACTTTCCTCCAGTTGTTCCTCTACAACATGTATATAGCCGCAGTCTCAACGCTGATGATAGGCTTCTTCATACCCATATCCATACCTCCTTGGATAACAATACGAATCGGTTCCTATGTCATGCCCGAGGCAGGCTTCAGCGCTATGACGCTTGGGATAGATACCATATTCAATCTCATCTCCGTAATGCTGGCACTCATACTCACCGAGCAGGTTCTTCTTGATTTCTTTAGGATTGTGATGTTCAAGTACATCCTCCCTCTTGGCGTTCTCATGCGAACTTTTCCACTCACAAGAGTTGCCGGCAGCACCATCATTGCGGTTGCAATAGGGGCTTACATAATATACCCGCTCTCAATAATATACTCCGCGCAGCTGTACAACAGCTTTAAGGCAGTAGCTGTGCCCGGGCAGCCAGGCAACCCAATGATGAACCTGGCATTCGGACCGCTGCTCTGGGATATCGCCGGCCCCATAGAGTCAATAGGCGATATGATGCGTAACTTCGTCATAGTAACAACCTGTTTCTTGGTGACCGTAGTCATAACGTTGTCCTCAGTACGTTCGCTTGCAGGTGTTCTGGGAGGCGACCCGGATTTATTTGGGTTGGCCAGGTTGGTCTAGGTGGTAAAACGAAACTGAACCCATTCATGGTATTGCTTGTATTCATTGCTATTGCAAATATTTCATCTGCGGGTGTTGTATGCCCCCCAAATCCACCATACCCACCCTGCTGCATAAGCAGTGAGTGGTGGACAGGCGGTTGGATCTATCTGGTCTTCATCGGAATATCCACCATTCTCCTGTCTCTCTCGCTTGTATTCATGGTTTCCCAGATAACTGGAAAACACGAGTGGGTTGTTTGGATAAAGGACGAGTTCTACCAAACAATAATCTCCGTTATCATAGTTATCCTTCTCGTCATGGTACTCACTCTGGTATGTAACATCTTTAGCAATATTGCTGGAGGCGACCCCTTTGTCATTGCCCACGCCTACTTGAACGATCTTGTCTGGAGCAGGACGATCAACGATGCAATAAACGCATTCCAGGCCAGCCTGCTGTGTCAGATAGTTGCCGGTTACAAGACCCACATGGGGCCCAAATCTCTGGGGACAACCTACAGCCAGCATATGGGCCTTAGAACAGTTGCAACCAACTTTGACTTCCTCTACACTCTCTTCGTAGGGCTCTCAGCAAGCCTCATGATCCAGGATATAGGGCTGTCAATAATACAGGCATTCGCTTTCAGGATAATGCTTCCTCTGGGAATACTCTTCAGGGTGTTCCCATTTCTAAGAAAGGCGGGAGCCATGCTCATAGCCCTGGCGCTTGGGCTGTACATAGTGTTCCCCCTGTGCTTTGTGATGGACAAAATGATAGTGGATTCAATACTCAGCGATCCAGCCATGAGCGGTGTTTTCATAAAGACTGACACCCAGCTGACTGCAATGGCAGGGTCGCTGGTGCTGTACTTCATATCACCGTTCTTGCCGTGGGCGATGATGACCCTTATCCTTCTTATGCAGGAGGCGGCGAGGCTGTTGCCCCAGGCAATCTTCCTTCCGACATTGAACCTTGTTATAACCCTCACGTTTGTGAAAAACGCAACAAGGGTTTTAAGCCAGAACTTCACAGAGTGATAACATGGCCGTAGTAACCACCACAGCAGCATTCCAGAATATATGGAATAGCTGGCAGACAGTTGCCCTACTCGCAGCAGTGCTCTCTCTCTTGTTCGCAGCCCTTGGGTATATGCTGGCGCATCTATTCAAGCTGAAGAGCGTTGAGGTTTGGGCGAAGGAGGAGGTATACCAGGCTCTGGCAAGCGCGCTAATCATAGTCACCGCTGTAGCTGCGGTGACCGCCATAGTGAGCTTATCCTGCATTCTCACCAACGGATGTGCTGCAAACCAGGACCATATGGACGTAGCAATACGCATAATGGACAACATGAAAAATAAAACAATTGAACAGACGCAGAACATCTTCTCCCTGAGTATGCGGGTGGGCCTCATAAAAGGCATGGGCAAGTATTACGACTTCACGTTCGGGCCCGACTCCGCTCCATGCCTGCTGGGGCACTGCCTAACCGCGTTTGGCTGGTCCTGGTATATGTGGGCCGGAGGCAGCGTAATATCAGATTCCCTGGACTACACGTTCTCAATACTGATTCCAATTGTCTCCAGCTTCTTCGCACAGCTCTGGATGCTGAGGTTCATACAATCGACTCTCTTCCCAAGCCTTCTTGCTCTTGGTATAATACTCAGGACGTTCTTTTTCACAAGAAAGGTCGGCGGTCTGCTCATTGCAATAGCACTCGGAGTGTATACTGTTTACCCGCTCATGTACATAATGCTTGCCAGTTATATGGACTTCACCCCGCGCCAATTCTACTACCCGAACAATGACCTGTCTCACTCCTATGCGTTCATCTCATGCGCTGGGGGTGAGTTTATGCCGGGTGGGTCGAATCCCAACACGCCCTGGTGCACGGGGTTTGCTGGTATGCTCTCCTACATAATACCTGGGCTCCCCACAGCTGCTGGAAATTTTCAATCGGCTGATTTCATGTTCAAGAATGGCTGCGTAGCCCCCACTGCAACCTATGATGGATGCCCGGGCTCCTCATGCCCCAGCACTCCGGGGTTCTGCAGCGCAAATCCCCTGCCTCCAGATGTGTATGCAGGCATGCGAAGCTCATATGATGGTGTGCTCCCAATAGTTGGCTACCTCCTGGTGCCGGCAGTTTTCATCCCCCTCATCATAATCCTTGTAACCATATCATTCATAAGGATCCTCTCGCCAATGCTGGGAGGAGATGCTGAAATAGCTGGCTTGACCAGAATCCTGTAGGTGTAAGAATGGCAGTTATAGTATGGGCAGACTGGTACTCGATAACCTTCGTGGTGATATCTGCGACCATGGCTCTCGTCGCACTGGCGTACATGGTAGGTATAGGCTTCCACCTGCCCAAGCTTCAGGCATGGGCCAAGGAGGAGTTCTACCAGGCTCTGGCAAGCGCGCTAATAGCGGTTTTGTTCATATCGTTTGTATCAACAATAAAAACCACAATGCAGAACCTATACGGGGGGGACCCATTCCAAATAGCAAGTACCTACATAGGAAAAGTTATCTCGAGTCTTACTGTTCTTTTCATGGCGGTGGTTGGAACCGATGTTCCCTTTTCCCTTATGCAGAGCCTGACTTTCAAGGCAATGCCGAGCCAGATGGGCTTCAGCATAAACCCATTCATAGGCCTGACAACGCTGACGTCCATGCTCTCCCTAATGATGGAAGGGATTCTGGGAGCAATGGCCGTAATGCTCAGCCAAGGCACCTTCCTTTTGTTCATCCAATACCAGCTTCCAATTATCTTCCCGATTGGAATAGCCCTGAGAGCATTTCCATGGACTCGGCATGCTGGCGGCGCTCTCATTGCAATATTCTTTGGCTTCTACATTTTCTACCCATTCCTGTGGGTCTTCAATAGCGCAATCTATGACGAAACTATCCAGCAACTCAGCTTCATGGGTGCAGCTCGCAATTTCGTTAACGCTCTCGGTATAGGAGCGGGCTGTATCGAAAACCCAACTACCTGCTTAACAAATGTTCCGGATTTTGGCGCGAATATAATGCTTGCATTGATCAACTTAATTGCCTACCCCGTAATAGCCCATCTCTTCATATTCGCTATCTTGCTCCCACTCTTCAACCTTTTAACAGTGCTTATACTGATTAATGAACTTGCCAAGATATTCGGTTCTGAAATAGATCTTGGAGGACTGCAGGGGTTGATATGAAAGCTTCCAAAAAACTCACAGCCTGCCTGCTGGTTCTAGCCATGGCTCTGGCTGGCTGCACCGCAGCAGGAGGGACTCTGACAGTGAAGCCCGCATGTAGTGCAGGAGCTGTAAGCGGTGACTTTGTTAGTATGTGGACCACAAATTGGCAGGGCATAGCCTTTCTTGCAGCTTCAACTGTTTGGGTGGTGAGCATATTTGCCTATGTTCTTGGTTACGTCCTGAACCATCAAAAAGTGATAATATGGGCGAAGGAGCAGATGCAGGAGGCAGTCCTTGCCATGGCCATCACGCTGTTCGTGGTTGGCTTCGTGTCATTCCTCTGCAGTGTTGATCTGAATTCTCTTGGCATAGGTCCAGCATGCGGCGTAAACAGCGGCAATTTTGTTGATGTTGGATTTGGGTGCCTCGCTTCAATGTACTCAACAGTGATGAGTGGCTACCTACTAGTAATTGGAATCAACACTGCGCTAAGCGCGGCAGCAACAATAACTGTGGGTTTTGCCCCAGGTGGAGTCGGGCCGATTTTCGCGCCATTCGCATTCCTGGCTGAAATTGCAAATTCATTCCTGCTTGCAACCATTGCCCTGCTAACAAGCTTAGTTTTCACAATGACTCAGATGATACTTTTGAAGATGACCGGGAGCATGTTCGTCATACTCTTTCCCATTGGCGTCATCCTAAGGTCCTTTGGTGCAACTAGAGGTTTCGGAGGTGGTCTCATAGCCATAGCACTTGGGTTCTTCCTCTTCTACCCCCTGCTGATAGTGCTTTTCTACGCATCAGTAACTGGGGATATTTCTGACGACTTCACCAACCTCAACGAAGCGTTTAAAAATGCAGGGCCCTCGCCAACCAGCCCCGATTGGTTTATGGGCGGCGGTCTGCTTAATTATTTCGTAGGGTTCGTAGGTAAAACTATAATGGGAGCAATTATCCTACCTTTAATAATGTTCATGGTCCTCATAGCATTTGTAAAAGGGCTATCCATGGCCCTTGGAGAGGAGGTCGACGTGAGTAACCTCACGAGACTTATATAGGTGAGAAAATGATGCTTCAGATATGGTGGGCAGAACCTTGGAATTCAGGAGCCCCCGTTGATGTGGGGGGAACCTGGAATGTGTGGCAGCCCATAGCGCTGTTGGCAGTCACCACGGCCTTCCTAGTCGTTGCACTTTCCTACATGCTTGGGGTGACATTCAATCTTGACGGTTTAAGGAAATGGGCCAAGGCTGAGTTCTACCAGGCTCTGGCAAGTGCGGTTCTGGTAGTGTTCCTGCTTTTCCTGATGGACATTATGGTCAACCAAGGTTTTCAGACGATGATTGGCGGGATGAACCCATACAAGAAAGCCTATGCGTACCTTGATGGAGTCATGGACTCCCTCTATGCCATATACATAAACGTCTACAACGTAAACTTCCCAATTGAGTTCCTCTCAACGTTCTCATTCTACTTCAACGCAGCCGGTCTTGATTATGCACCGTTCGAACTCGTCCTCAGCCCCATAATCGAGCAACTGCACTTCCAGGCCCATGTGGTAACAATTGCCGCAATCTCAACAGCATCGCAGAAAGCACTCATACATTTATTCTACAACACAGGGTTCTCAGTCTTCATACCCGCGGGTGTTCTGCTCAGGATATTCCCATGGACTAGAGGGGCGGGTGGCCTGCTCATAGCGCTGGGAATTGGTCTTGCAGTGGTATATCCAGTCATGTTCACCTACGTGGCTCTCATGTCCGAGAACCCATCGGAGGTCCAGAGACAGGCATCCCAGCTCGGCAATAGCATAGGGGGATTCGATCTTACTCAATACGGCGCGTGCGCGAGCGATTTTCAAAATGCGACTGATGTCGCAACCAACAAGGTTCCTCTCCCCGCAACTTAGGAACTCATCCGCCTGGCTTCTTGGCTGGCTCTCCGGTGTGTGGCTGAAAATATTCTACTACCCCATGCTGGTGCTCCTCGTAACCTTCACATTCATAAGGACAATAGCTCCATTGTTAGGTGCGGATATAAGTGATATAGGACAGGGGATAATCAGGATACTGTAGGTGGTTCTTTGCAGATAGAGAGGAAAACAGCCCTTGGATGCATTGGCATAAGCGCATTCCTGCTACTGCTGACTTTAATTGTAGGCGGGCTGGGGTGGATTGCGGGGCTCGTCCTGATACTTGCTGCCGCCTTCTCAACAACAGGCTTGATTCTTTTCAAGTACGGCTACTGGATAGTCCCCTTCCTCACAAGGAGGGTGAGGGTGATAGATGTCATAGAAGAGCCCTATGAAATATCTTCAGCGCAGGATGCGGTCATCAAGAAAGTTGGCAATACCTACTACGCCTCGGTGTTTGTTCATGTAAGAGTATATGAATCCGCGACAGAGAAAAGCGATGAGGAAAAGGTTGCATACATGGATTTGTGGGAGAGGACAATCTCAGGTTTGAAGTTTGTTACGAAGTTTTGCATATCCTCCTATGTTAAGGATCTAACAAAATACAAAAGCATCATTGAGGGCAAGAAGGCCGATGCCCAGCTCAGGCTTGCAAACGAACGTGGCAAACCAGAGCCAAGCGAAGCGGAGTTGGATAAGATTGAGAGAGAGATAGCAATGTGGGATAACATGTTTTCAAAACTTAATACGGGGGGCAACCCCATAACGCAGATAACCTACGTAATGACTTCTGGGCAAGGCCCAACACCTGAAATGGCTTTAGCTGCTGCGAAAAATCAGGCAAACGAGATAAAAACCACAATATCAACTACTCTCAATGCCGAGGTTGCGGTGCTTACAGGGGATGATATGAAGAGATGTTTTGAGTGGGAGTACATGCTGCCTCCTATGATAAGAGAGGATGTGGTTGCCCAAGAGGGAGTTTAAATGCCGGCAATAAGCATTGGGATAAACGAGAAGACAATCACAGCTGCTGCTCTGGGCGTAGCCTTCCTATCCATGATGCTCGGAATCTCGGCATCGGGGCTGGGCCTATTCAAAATAGTCGTAGTCCTGTTTTGCATTTTCTTCCTTGCGTTGGACGCTGTTGTCTACCAGCTGGGCTTCATCATTCTCCCTTTCATAACGAAGGTTCTGAGAGTGAGGGAGATACGGGCTGGAGGCTTCGAAGTTCCCCCCTCGCAGGATGTCATACTCAAGAGCGTTGGCGGTGTTTATTACGCAACGCAATTCCTTTATGCAAGGTTATACGAGTCCGCATCTGCAGGTGTTCAGGAAGAGCAGTCATCATACATGGATTTGTGGGAAAGGGCAGTGGCGAGCATGGATTTTCCATTCAAATTCTGCGTGCTCTCCTACCTGGAAGATATCCTGAAATTCAGGGAGGATGCGGAAACAAAGAGGGCGGCAGCTCAGCTGAGGCTCGGAAGGGAAAGGGAGAAACCGCGTCCAGACGCAATAACCATAGACAAATGGGAGAGGGAAGTTGCAAAGCAGAATGCGCTGCTCGCGAGGCTCTCATCAGGGGAAAAACCATTGGGAACGTTAATGTATGCTATGACTATTTCAGTCGGCGTAAGCCCCGAGGCAGCCACAGCTGCAGTGAAAGGACAGACTAATGAGCTGAAAGCGGCTTTCTCCAATGCTCTCAATGTAGAGATGCTTGAACTGAAAGGAGAGGACATGAAGAAATGCTTTGAGTGGGAAGTGGCATTCCCCCCAACACTTAAAGATTTAAAAGGCTCGATATAAAGGTGTATCCATGGGAGTGTTAAAAGTCCAATCTGTAATGAGCAATGAGCTTGCCAAGAGGCCACTGTTTGTGAGGCCTCCTGAGCCACCAGCAGAGTACATAGCCCTTGACCCTTCCAATTCAATCTATGTTGGGAAAACGAGAATATTCCATGTTCCTTTCAACTGGTCCTACCAATACCTGACAAACCCGCACATATGCATCGTGGGGATAACCGGTGCGGGAAAATCTTACTTCGTCAAAACCTTCCTGTCAAGGGCTGCCTTCGTCTGGGGAAGCAATGCCATAATAATTGACTGGGCTGGGGAGTACAGGGCATGGGTCAAGCAGACAGGGGGAAGGGTAATCGCCCTCGGTAAGGGGGATTTCATAAATCTCATGGATCTGGGAGGAATGAAGCCGCTTGACAGGGTGAAGCAGATTATAAGGACTCTTGAGATACTCACAGACATAGGTCAGTACCCGGAGCAGAGGAGGCTGACAGAACAGGCTCTTGAGGAAACTTACACGGAAGCTGGCTTCAAGCTCAATGAAACCGAGCACAAGGGCTCTGATGGAAACCCGCTGCCTCCCCCCACCCTGAAGGATGTGGTGAAGATACTGGAGGACAAGCTCAAGGCAGGCACCTATGAGTTCCCAGCGGAGCTGGAGAATGCTGTATACCGCTTGAGGAACTTCTGCAGGCCAGGTGAGGATTATTTCGCCCAGCAGAGCACAGTGAAGCTTGAGGAGCTGACAGAAGTGGGACTGGTGGATGTTGACATGAGCGGACTTCCTGACGAGGTTATGAGAGGATTAGCAGGTCTATTTGTGCTCCAGTTCCTCAAGGAGAAGATGAGGTCCACGGGATGGACCGCAACCAAGGGCTTAAGGGTGTTTGTAGTGCTCGATGAGGCCTGGAAGATAGCGAAGGACGAGAGGTCGGATGCAATAATGATTGTGAGGGAGGGAAGGAAGTATAACTTCGGCCTTATAGTCGCATCGCAGAACCCCACCGACATACACGAGACCATATTCTCCAATGTTGGGACAACTTTCATCCTGAGAGTGAAATTCCAGAACTTCCTGGATTATATTCAAGGCTCGCTCAACTTCAGCGATTATATGAGGGGCGAGATAAGCAAGTTCGGCGTGGGACAATGTGCCGTGAACATGGCATTCCAGACCAGCACAAGATTCCCCGAAACATTCCTGCTGGAGAAGATTCATGGTGAAGAGCCTCTTGAGGAGTACTCCCTTGATGTGCAATCCATACTCACCCAGGCTCAGCTGGCGGATGAGGATGTCCCTCAGAATTATGCCTTTGAAAAAAATGAGCTGAAGAACAAGCTCACTGAATTTGGAATGGATGATATACGCGCATCCGAACTGATAAATATGTTTAACAGGAATAACAAGCGCATGGATATACTCAGCTTTGTGGAGTTTCTCGAGAAGAACGACCTCGCAAGAGGAAATATAACTTCATTCCTGAAGGGGGTCGGCATGGAGGATTCCATGATAATAGACATACTGAACAGGATAGGCGTTGGAGGGTGAGGGAGTGGCAAAGTCATACCCCTTTGACAAGAGTGATTTGAGAAAGAAGCTCAAGCTGTTCGGCCTTAGCGATGCGCATCTAGAGGAAATTATAACAATGTTTGACAAGAAGAATAAGCGCATGGATGTGGTGGCGTTTGTGCTCAACCTAGAGAAGTTCGGGGTCACCAGGGCGCAAATTTCCAATTTTCTTAAAGACCTTGGAATAGAAGAAACAACTCTCATGAGCGTGTTCTCAAGAACTGACTTCAAGAAGGCGGGAGTTGATGATAAAAAGATTCAGGAAGTTGTGCTGAAAGGATGATATTGTGAAAAAATCCATCTGCATAGTCTGCAAGAAAGAGAAGAAGGGAAGCAGGGTTGAGAATGATCTATACCTAGACACAATAAGAAAGATAAAGAACAGGCTGGGCATCGCCAGGAATAACACGCTCGTTGTATGCAAGGATTGCCTTCCCAAAGCAGAGGAGAAGAGGAAGAGGTTTGAGAGAACACTGATGACCTGGACTATCCTCGCAATTCTGTTATTTATCATGCTTGTCGTCATGTCTCAAACTCTTCAGGCTATCTTCTATGGTCTTGCATTAGCAGTTGTCTTCATTCTATTCTCGCTCATACTATACTTCCCAAGAGTTGAGGAACATGGCGGAAAAAAAAGAGGAAGCGTCGGCTGAGAAGAAGGAGCTCAGGAAGGAACTCAAGGACGAGGTTCCCGCACCGCAGGTTGCCGGCTTCAGGCTCCCGGCTAGGAGAGTAAAGGATTTGAGCGAGATAACAAGTGCGCTCTCTATGCTCAGCTCAATCCAGCTGGCCGTCGAAGGCGACTATGTAGCCGCGCTGAATGTTGAGAGCAGGGATATACGAAAGAGCCCCTATCTATTCTCAACGGTGTACTTCAGGCCCAGCGAGATAGAGGTTGTATACACGATAGTGCCTGGCATAAGCAAGAGGAAGAGGAACATAGAAGTGCTCAAGCATTTCCTGAACATCCTGACCCTAATGGGACATAACTACGAGATAGACAACAAGCAGCTCTACCAGATTATAAGGAATTACCTGACCGAAATAACGGAATTCGCCACGTCCACCTATGATGAGATATATGCAAAATACGACATGCTGAACAATGAATCCCTCTCACTCCAAAGGAAGATTGAGAACCTCAATGCCTCTCTTGCCAAACTCACAAAGGAGACAATAGAACTGAACGCAAAGAATGATGAGCTTGTATTGAGGCTGAAAGAGCTTGAATCGCCATCTGATGATACTCTCAAAGTGAAAATACAGGAGTGGCTGGAGCTGCATAACAACGAGATAAACATAACTGAATTCGCAAAGGTATACAACGTTCTGGAATCCCGGGTGGAGCACCTGCTCAACGCAATGGTCACGCAGGGCAACCTTGAGTACATAGGGTAAGACGATGGAGCAACCCCCCAGCAGTGAAATACTGGAATCCCGGTTCAGGAAAGAGACCTATCTACTCCGCGTAAAAAAGAGATTCCAGAACACCAAGCATTTTGTAATAAAAAAAAGGTATAAGGAGGAGGAGAATCCGCTGGGTGAGAAAGTCCTTGCGCTATTCAAGAAGATGGGTTGGATCAAAGAGGGTCAAAGATGAGGAGGAGAAATCTAGTAATACTCATCGCGATTCTCCTAACTGTTGGGCTAACCAGCCTGTTGCTTCTGCTGCTTTTCATCCTGTCCATAAATGTCCGCCCGCCTACTCCAGTTAACTCCAGCGTGGAGCTTAATGTTCTAGACTCCGGTGTAGTCGACTACGGAAGCTCCAGCAAGGTGGTATACCTGCTCACTCAGGTAAATGGAAAGGACATCACAAATGTAGATATAAACGTCAGCCTCTATGACAGTGAGCTGCCACGCGACATATACCTACTTGACTACTCAAGCCCAGGCTTTTCAGGTTGCACAGAATGTGAGGGTCTGCCAGACTTCAGGAAATCGCTGGAAACAACATTCAAAACATACGGGTTGATAGATATCAACTCCACACTCAACCAGATAAAAATAAACCAGCTTGACAGGCTGACTCACCGTTCGATACTCATAGTTCCAACTGGTAAAATACCCGCCCAGCTTGTCGGGCTTGAAAGCGGCCCTGACCTCAAAGATTTTATGAGCAGAGGTTTTGTTGTAATATTCCTGGGGCGTGATCTTGACGAGGCATTCTACAGGAATGGTTCAGTTGTGCGCATACCCAATGACAATCTTAGCTCCTACGGCATCTACTATCAGTCCAGGCCTGACTTGTATACTTGCGAGGGATACAGACTCCAAAACCCCAACTTCGTCATTTCAAACCATATGGTGGCATGTTCCATGTCATACGTGAAGAATGGGGAGGGGTATTTCTTTGTTCTCCCCAGGAGCATTGACATAGGTTGGAGTGGCAATGGAAGCGCTGCTGGGGAGGATGTAGGGCGTCTAGTATACAGCGTGGAATGGAAGGACCCATTAACCAAAGGCAACTTGAGGATACCCGCACAAAGAATCAACGAATCCAATTCCAACACTTCCATGATATTCCTGTCTCCGCACCCCTCTGATTCGGGGTGGGCGAGGATATACATCAACGCAACTACGCTCAACGGCACTTCCCTGCTCTCCGTTACGGATAGGAGAATAAACAACCCAGTTCGGGGGAAGATGATCCATAAACCGCAGGCCGTGGGGAATGACAATATACTCATCGACTTCGAGTTCTCTGAAAACTACCCCACCTCCCGCGATGTCAACATAAGCGTGGCTGTGTACCAAGATATGAAGTTTATTGAGAGGCAACCAGCCAGTACAATCAAAATTCAGAATGAATACACCTTCACAAGCACCTTTCTCGTTAACCTTTCAGTCGGCAACTACACGCTCAGGGCACTGGATGATTACGGCCACATATACGCCCAGTCTTTCCTCAGCATTCCGCCAATCTCCCTCGCAATGAAGCCTGACTGGATTGACGAGCCACAGATTTTCTATTTCACTTTATCCGTGCCAAAGGACCCACTCTCAGCTACAAGTGAATCTGAAGGTCTGCCATACAGGACAGCTTATGTAACAGCAAACAATACCCCCGGCGTGAACCTCTTCCCGCCTCTCTCCAACATATCAGATGCTGGGGGGAAGTTCTCCGTCTCGCCGAGCCAGCCACTTACTTTTGGTTTCTATACATTCAAAGTGAATATAAGCAGGCAGACGCTAAACATTTCCGCAACCTACAAAAAACCCGCCTCATGGCTGGATAACCCGGTCAATATTGTCATAATCATTGCAACTGTCATAATTGCCATAGTTGCAGTCGCTCTGAGAAAACCTGAGAAACCGGTCTACACAATAGACGTACCAGATTTCCCACCCCTCGAAAAAGTCGTAGTTCCCATTTCAAAATTCTCCATACTCAGCCTGTTCGACTCTGTGAACAAGGAGTACAAGTGGAGTTTCATGCCACTCAGCCCCCAGGAGCTGAAGAACGAGATGAGGAAGAAAATAACCTACAAAGGCGTGCCAATCCTCATAACTGACTACAACCTGGACAAGATACTGGAAGAGCTTATAAAGAGCGGCGATGTTGCAAAGGCGCTCAACTTCTATGGCCTAAAGACATGGGAGAATAAAAGCGGCAGAGATATGAGATATCTCGCCCTGTTCCGGTTGCTGAGAAACTTCTTCATAAACAATGCAATACCGTTCACAGACTTGAACCAGAGAAAGGACTGCGACATGCTCGCAAGTGTCAAGGGCGAGGGGCTCTACACGCATATATACACTGATGAAACTACATTAAAGAAAGCGCTTGGGCTCACCGAAGTTGGAAAGAATTTCATCGTTTTTGAGAGCAGGAAGGAGCTGGAGGAGGTTCTGAAGAAGCTAGACCTTTCATACAGCCCGCTGGCAGTTATCCTCAAGTCTGAAATAGGCACTGGTGTCATCCAGCTAGTACATCCAGGCAATTTCAGTGAGATGCTGGGCAGATAGATTAAAATAAAGGTTTAAGTAAAGTGATACAATGCTGCATCGAGCGCGCAAATATGCCAAAGAAATGCTGCTCGTATTGTTTATACTCTCTTCCTTCTCTACTCTGGCGTTCTCCTCCCAGCCCCAAGCTGCACTAAAAGGCTCCATTAACGGACAGCTCTATGTCCCAAACCTGCCCAATGTTGCAGATATCAAGATAGAGCTATGGTGCAACATGAGCGCCACAGACTGCCAGAGTCTCAATGGAACCCCATACTGCGGCTGCACACGCATGATATGCGACAACAACGGAGGGGCAAGCCCTTACCCAACAATAACCCCCTGGCCAAATGGCAAGATTGACCTGGCGGACACAATGTTTGAGAACCTGAAATATGGCACATCTGAAGGTGGTTCAAATTGGAATTATATGGCAGACTGCGTGCCAGACAGGAAAGTTAACCTGCTGGAGACTATGAGCACAAACAGCAGATTTAATGCAGGTGGAGGTACCTACTCCTCAGATTTGGCAAACATAAAAGTCCTCTTCAACAACAACCCCAACTACTTCACACCGGATGCAAGTGGATACATACAGATTCCTGCAGGTGCACTGAACTTCACTGTATACAATGGTTCAGCTCCGGTCATGGCAATGGCAACATTCTGGAATATTAGCGTGCAACAGTCCGCAACAGCAGCACTCAAAGGCGGTCCTAATGGTTACCTGTACATTCCTAATAGTGCCTATCTCCCCAGTCTGAACCGTATCAAGATAGAACTATGGTGCAACATGAGCGCCACAGACTGCCAAAATGGCATATGCGGATGCACCCGTATGTGGTGCGACCAGGCAGGAGGAGCAAGCCCCTACCCGGCAGTAAAATTCTGGCCTGAGGGGATCGTGGATGGGTCAGACCTCATCCTCCAATCCCGTCAGAACCCATCTTATGAGGGGGAGACCACTCCGAAAGTATGGGAATACATGGCTGACTGCTCTCCAGACAGGATTGTTGACGGAAGTGATAATATAATAGCAGCCAGAAATTTCAATCAGGGTGGAGGAACCTACTCCTTAGATATCTCAAACATAAATGTGGTGTTCAACACAGCCGCTACCCACGTACCTGTTGACTCGCGGGGATACGTAAACATCCCACCAGGTGCAACCAGCTTTACAGTTTACAACGGCCCCAATACCGCAATGGCACTGGCAACATTCTGGAGTTTTAGCATGCAATCCTCACAGATGACCCAGTCAGCAAGCCCGCCTTCACCCCAGACTGTTGGGTCTGCAGTAACATTCACATGCAACTATACGGATTCGTCTTCTAGCAAGATAGCTGGGGCAACTGTTTATGTAAACATAAATGGGACAGCATATCTGGCTACTGAGACGGCCACTGGGTATCAACTTACACACACATTCACCGCTATCGGAAACTACTCATGGTATTGCAACGGAACTGACCCCACTTGGAAATATGCACCTGCCATTGCGCCACCAGAAAACTATGAGATAAAAGTACAAGCCTCTCGCATGACCCAGTCAGCAAGCCCGCCTTCACCCCAGATTGTGGGATATCCAGTAACATTCACATGCAACTATATGGATTCATCAAATAACAAGATACCGTTTGCAACTGTTTATGTAAACATAAATGGGACAGCATATCTGGCTACTGAGACGGCCACTGGGTATCAACTTACACACACATTCACCGCTATCGGAAACTACTCATGGTATTGCAACGGAACTGACCCCAACTTGAAATATGCACCCGCCAATGCGTCACCAGAAAACTATGAGATAAAAGTATTATACTGCAACATGCGCTGGGTCGCCTCCCCAGCCGCCCCAACAGATTTCAAAACAATCCCAACAAACCACTACGCGCATGTGGTTAACCAGTCAGTGGCAGTCGCTTTATTGGTCACAGATGCCTCGGGAGCCCGCATGCCGGGTATTAGCGTTAACATAACAGCTTGGGGTTTGCCCGGCTCTCCAAGCGCGGTGGTGCTTTCAGATGCTAGTGGAGTTGCCAATGCATCATTTCTTCT
>CAVXDX010000007.1:0-104981 GCA_963760615.1 uncultured Microcaldota archaeon
AGCAGTGTGGGTACCTGTGCTTTATATCACCCACGTGTATGAGCAGACCCTTCTTCTCAAGCTCCTCTATTATCAGCTTGTCTGCCTCTTTCACATATATGCCAGCATACTCGCCAGCATCCTTTGTGTATTTTCCATTCTCTCCAACAGGGCAGAATATGGGCAGCTTGTATTGGTTCCCAACCTCAAAATCCTGCGGCCCGTGCCCTGGCGCGCAGTGGACAAGCCCGCTGCCATCCTCCAGGGTGACAAACTTCTCGCTCATCACAACTCTGTGGGCATCCTTGAACTCCTTCTGCTTCGGCACCTTGTCCAGAAGCGGATGAACGTATTTTAAGCCATCAAGCTTCAGCCCGCTGAACTCCGCGAGTATCACAGGGCTCAGACCGAGCTTGTTTGTGATGGCAACAACGGCATCAAGCCTGTCTTTCGCAACAATCCACTCCTCCTTCTCCACCTTGACTCTTACATACTGGTAGTTTGGGTGGACCATCACGGCAATGTTACCCACGAGCGTCCATGGAGTCGTGGTCCATATGACAAGGTACTCATTCTCCTTGCCCTGAACCTTGAATTTCACGTATATGGAAGGATCAACCCTCTCATCGTATTCAAGCTCGTAATTCGCTATTGTAGTCTCGCAGCGGGGGCAGAAAGGCAATACATAGACGCCTCTCTCAAGCAGCTCCTTCTCATGGGCTTTCTTTATGGTGCCCCATACTGCCTCTACATATGGATTCTTGTATGTGACATACGCATCATCAAAGTCAAGCCAACAGCCTAAACCTCTGAACTGCTCCGACATGACGCCTATGTATTTCGTAGCAAACTCCTTGCATTTCTTTATGAAGTTGGCAACGCCTATTTTCTGTATGTCCTTCTTTGACTTCAGCTTGAGCTCCTGCTCCACCTTAACTTCTATTGGCAAGCCGTGCGTGTCATAGCCTGCCTGGTCGCGCACATTGAAGCCCCTTGCCCTCTTGTACCTGCATATTGCATCCTTCACGCACTTGTTCCACGCCGTGCCTGGGTGTATCTGCCCTGTAGCATATGGCGGCCCATCGCAGAAGTAGAATTTTGCACCCTCCTTCCTCATCTCCTTAACCTTCTTGTATATCTTCTCCTCCTCCCAGAATTTGTGGATTTTTTTCTCCAGTTTCGGCGCATCGTACATCTCACAACCTCTCTCTCACAAAAAGCTGCACTATGGGAAGCAGGAAGAAGATTGCTGGAAGCAGAGGATAGGGGGAGATTACTGGAGCGCCGTAATTTATTACGCTGTAGGCAAGTATTGCAGATAGTATTATGACTCCTGCGAAGAGCGAGAAGGATTCTAGGCTGAGCCTTGTTTTGAACTCTTTTTCGCCGAACTGCAGCATGACAAGCGACATGAGGGTGCACGAGAACAGCATGGGAAAATTCATGATATTTGCCCTCATGTCATACGCCGGCAGGAAGGGGTTCAGGAGCCACACTAGAAAAATGAGGAGCACGCTTGCCCCCAAAGCCTGAATGATGAATTCTTCCTTCATGAAATCACTTTAGAACTCAATATTTAGATGGCAAGGATATTTAAGATATTATGTGAAATAGTATTGGCTGGTAGTGATTCTATGGAGTTCGACTTACCTTGGACTGAGAAATACAGGCCCAAAACTCTTGACGATGTTATAGGGCAGGCTGAGATAGTTGAGAGGATGAAAGCCTATGTCAAGACAAGGAATATACCCCACATGCTGTTTGCAGGCCCTGCGGGAATTGGGAAAACCACTGTTGCACTTGCGCTTGCCAATGACCTGTTCAAAGACAATGTAAGACAATCTTTCCTTGAGCTCAACGCAAGTGATGAGAGAGGAATTGATGTTGTCAGAGGCAGAATTAAGGACTTTGCAAGGACACTGCCTCTCAGTGATGTTCCATTCAAGATAATACTGCTTGACGAGGCTGACGCCCTCACGCCTGACGCGCAGCACGCCATGAGGAGGACAATGGAGCTGTTCTCCGGGGCAACTCGATTCATCCTGTCTGCAAACTACAGCAGCAAGATAATCGAGCCCATACAAAGCAGATGCTCTGTCTTCAGGTTCAAGCCTCTCACAGAGCATGACATGAAGGAGATGGTTAAGAGGATTTCAAAAGCTGAGAAGATTGAGCTGCATGATGATGCAGTTGATGCTCTGATATACATCTCAGAAGGGGATATGAGGAAGGTAATCAATGCATTGCAGGGTGCAGCCGCCTCAGGGAAGAAGATAACGAAAGAAACCATATTCAAAATATCCTCAAGGGCAAAGCCGGAGGAGATAAAGGAGATGCTTGCGCTTGCTTTGAAGGGGAATTTCATTGAAGCCAGAAGCAAGCTTGACCACGTGATGGTGAACTACGGCATGAGCGGCGAGGATGTGCTCCTTCAGATTTACAAGGAGGTCACTTCTCTGGACATACCTGACAAGGCGAAAGTCAATCTGGTTGACAGGATTGGCGAGTACAACTTCAGAATGGTGGAGGGTGCAAATGAGAGGATACAGTTGGAAGCCTTGCTGGCTCAGATAATGCTGATTGGGTGCGAGAAGTAGTCGCTGAAAGGTGGATGCGTGAAAACGAAAAAGATTCTTGTAACAGGCGGGGCGGGTTTTATAGGCAGCCATGTTGTGGATTACCTTATTGAGAAGTATGGATATGACGTTACTGTTCTGGATGACCTTAGTGGTGGATTCAAGGAGAATGTCAACAAGGATGCGAAGTTTGTTGAGGGTTCTATAAATGATGTCAAGCTCGTCAACAGGCTTATGAAAGGTACGGATGTTGTTTATCACATTGCAGCCTATGCCCCAGAGGGCCTCAGCAGCTTCATAAAGCACTTCAACTATGAGAACAACCTCATGGGAAGTGTCAACATAATAAACGCAGCAATTAATGAGAATGTTGGGAAGTTCTTATTCACAAGCTCGATGGGAGTGTACGGCACAAACCAGACACCGTTCAAGGAGTCCTTCATTCCAAACCCAGAGGATTCTTATGGGATAAGCAAGTATGCAGTTGAGAGGGAATTGGCAGTATCAAAAGAGATGTTCGGACTGGACTATACAATACTCCGCCCCCACAATGTTTACGGAATCCGTCAAAATATCGGTGACCCGTACAGGAATGTCATAGGGATATTCATGAACCGGATTATGCAGGGAAAGCCTCCGAGAATTTATGGGGATGGGGAGCAGACAAGAGCATTCTCGTATATAGATGACGTCACTCCATGCATAGCGAAGGCACCCTTCATCAAAGCTGCAGAGAACGAAGTGATAAATGTAGGTGCTGCGGAGCCCTGCACAATAAACAGAATTGCCGAGTTAGTTCTGGAGGCAATGGGCTCAGATTTGAAACCAGTCCACATGCCACCGAGGTATGAAGTGAGACACGCCCATTGCTCAATTGATAAATCTGTGAGAATATTAGGGTATAAGACTGCTGTTAATCTGGAGGAAGGAATCCTCAGGATGGCGGATTGGGCTAGGAAGGTGGGACCCAGAAAATCCAAATTCTGGGAGAAGTACGAGGTGGAGAAAAATCTGCCAGTGTTCTGGAGAGATATGGAGGAGTGAGTATCCCCATTGCTGATTTGCAAAAATAGAATTTCTTATCATTAATTGTATAAGAAGGTACGAAAATGCGAGTATCGATTGTAATTCCTGTGTATAATGAAGAACCAAGATTGAGAGAGGTTGTAAGGAGAGTTAGAAAAGCAATTGAAGAAATAACAAAGGACTATGAGGTTATAATAGCTGAGGATGGAAGCACTGACGGGACCGATGGGTTGGCTAGGGAGATTGCAAGAAAAAATCCAAGGGTTATACATCTGCACAGTGATGAACGACTGGGGAGGGGGGAAGCTCTGAAGAGGGCATTCAAGAGGAGTAAGGGTAGTATATTAGTTTACATGGATTCAGATTTGGCAACAGACTTGAGGCATTTAAAAGAGCTTATATCATCCATAGAGAACGGGGCGCAGTTCTCAACTGGCTCAAGGCTTTTAGCCGAGTCAGATACCAAGAGGTCAGTGAAACGGGAGGTTGCAAGCAGAACATATAACCTGTTGGCCAGAATTCTTTTTGGCATCCCCATCCATGACATGCAATGCGGGTTCAAGGCATTCGAAAGAAATGCCTTGTTTGACATTTTGGGTGGTATCGAGGACAAGCATTGGTTTTGGGATACCGAATGCCTTATAAGGGCTTATAAGAAAGGATATAGAATTGTGGAATTTCCGGTAAGATGGAAGGATGAGGAGGGCAGTAAGGTGAACATTATAAGAGATTCTGCGTATATGGGGTTAAGGCTGGTGGGACTATGGTGGAAAATACAAACAGGAGGATAGGTGGAGGCACGCTCGGATAATGCTGATTGGGTGCGAGAAGCAGGTGCAGGCATGGATGTTTCTATAGTTATACCAACCATGAATGAGGAGGCTACTATAGAGGAGTGTATAAAAAAAGCCGAAGAAGTTTTTAAAGAGATGAAGCTCAAGGGAGAGGTTATAGTCGCAGATAACTCATCGGATGATACCCCAAGGATAGCAAAGAGACTTGGTGCGGTAGTCATCACCCCAAAGAAATTCGGTTACGGCAATGCCTATCTGGCAGGACTTGATGCTGCAAGTGGAAGATACATAGCCATGGTGGATGGTGATGGGACTTATGATATTAGTGAGATGGGGAAGATTCTCAAACCGCTTATTGACAGAGAAGCGGATTTTGTGGTTGGCTCCAGATTCAAGGGTGAGATAAAAGGAGGAGCAATGTCATTCCTTCACAGGAGGATAGGCAACCCATTCTTCAACTGGTTCCTGAATAGAATTTACAAGATTGACATATCCGACTCGCACTGCGGCATGAGAGCTTTCACAAGAGAGGCATACAAAAAAATGAATCTGAAAACAGAGGGGATGGAGTTCGCAAGCGAGATGGTGATAAAGGCTCACAACCAAGGCCTCCGGATAAAGGAGGTTCCCATACGCTATTACCCTAGAAAGGGGTCAAAATCAAAGATTAAGTCCTTCGATGATGGTTGGAGGCACCTCAGGTTCATGATTCTTTCAAGTCCTCCGAGCATATTTATATACCCTGGAACTTTGCTCATGATACTTGGGGCGGTATTGCTTCTTATTCTGCTGGGTGGCCCTGCGCTCATACTGGGCTTTCCCCTTTATATACACCCAATGATATTCGGCAGCATGTTCACCATAGTTGGCTTCCAGCTGTTCTCCATCGGACTGTTCTCGGAGGTATACCGCAGAAGGATTAACACGAATGGAAGAGGAGAGCCGGATTTCTTTGCAAAGCAATTTAGACTGGAGACCGGTCTGATTGCCGGTGCGCTGGCATTTACCGTTGGCGTGCTCATAGGCCTGTTTATAGTTTACAGATGGGTTGCAACGGGATTCGGTCCGCTGGCTTACCAACGGGAGGCCATAGTTTCATCAACACTAATTGCTCTGGGGATGCAGATTACATTCACATCTTTGTTCTCAAACATATTGGCGATGGATTAGCCAGAGAAGTGATAAAAGATGAAAATTGCGGTAGTTTCTGATGTGATATACCCCTGGGTGATCGGCGGGGGGGAGAAGCGCTACTACGAGATTTTTAGTAGACTGGCAAAAAAGCACGAGGTGCATTTCTACACCATGTTCTACAGGAAAATGCACTCGAGAGAGTTTGAGTATGAGGGGATGAAAGTTCACTGCGTTTGCGATGCTCCAAAAAGCCTTTATTCCGGCAGAAGGAGAAAGATAATCCCTGCCATAAAATTTTCTCTACTGCTTTATGGAAAACTTAAACAGGAGAAGTTCGACTTGATAGAATGTAATGAATTTCCGTTCTTACCATGCTTCACCGCCAAAAGAGTTGCAAGAATGCAAAATATACCATTGTTTGTCACTTGGCATGAAGTATGGGGAGATTACTGGTATGATTACATGGGTCGCATAGGCGTATTTGGAAAGTTCACTGAGAAACTTACAACGAAGATCAGTGATAAAGTAATATCCGTCTCAGGACTTACGAAAAGAAAGCTGACTGCAATGGGGGTTCATGCAAGATGCATAAGCGTAATACCCAATGGTGTCAATCTTGAAGCGGTAAGAAAGGCAAAGCCGAAGAGGATTAAGAATGACGTGTTGTTCGTGGGCAGATTGATTAAGGATAAGAATGTCGATATCCTGCTAGAGGCGTTAGCTCTATTGGATGTTACCTGCATAATAATAGGTGATGGTCCCGAGAAGAAAAGACTTGAATCACTTGCTAAAAAACTTAATCTGGAAAAGAGGATTAGGTTTATAGACTTTCTTCCAAAAGACGAGGAGATATACTCCTACATGAAATCATCAAAACTACTAGCGATTCCTTCTACTCGGGAAGGCTTCGGTCTTGTGGCTGTAGAAGCAAACGCTTGCGGCATTCCAGTTTTGACAGTTGACAGCCCAGATAACGCAGTTAGAGACTTTGTGAAAGATGGAGTCAATGGAAAGGTCGTCAAACTAAATGATAGGTCTATAGCAGATGGGATAAAGCAACTGTTCGGAATGAAGGTGAAAATTAAGCTTGATGGATACAGGTGGAGTGATATAGCTAAGCAGCTGGAGGAGGTTTACCGTGCCTAGAGCGAAGAGGATAGCGATCTTCCATGATTATATAGGTGCAATTGGAGGAGGAGAAAAAACTGTACTCACTCTGGCTAGAGCTTTGCATGCAGATGTTATAACTACCGATGTGAACAAAGATTTAATAAAAAAAATGGGATTTAAGGACGAGCATATAATAAGTCTGGGCGAAACACTAAAGATACCAACCCTCAAGCAGATTCATGCATCACTTTTGTTTGCGTTCTGTGATTTTTCAAAAGAATACGATTTCTTCATCTTCAGCGGTAATTGGGCTCACTATGCTGCGTGGAGGCATAAACCAAATCTACATTACTGTCATACGCCCGTCAGAGCTTTCTATGATCTCAGAGACGTTATGGCGGAGAGACAGCAAAACCTATTTCTGAAACTTGTATTTAGGCTGTGGGTCAGTATCCACTCGTATTTTGATAGATTTTCAATGAAAAAGGTGCAGAAAATAATAGCCAACAGCAAAAATACCTCAGAAAGAGTGAAAAAAATTTATGGGCGTGGCGCAGTAGTGATCCACCCACCGGTTCCGATTGAGAGGTATAAATTCAAAAAAAGTGGTGATTTTTGGCTCTCTGTCAACCGCTTATACCCCGAGAAGAGAGTTGAACTCCAGATTGAAACATTCAAAAGATTACCGAATGAAAAGCTTGTGATAGTGGGAGGCTATGTCGCTGGAGACCATGCGACGAAATACCAACGTAGGCTAATGGATCGCCCACCTAATGTCAAAATGCTCGGGGTCATTGATGATGCGGAACTAGCAGAGCTTTATTCAACATGCAAAGGATTGATAGTTACTGCAATAGATGAGGATTTTGGCATGACTCCTGTTGAGGCCATGGCTGCCGGCAAGCCCGTGGTAGCAGTAAATGAGGGGGGGTATAAAGAAACTGTGATAGACGGCGTTACTGGAGAACTGGTAAAAGCAGATGTTAAGGATATGATACGGGGTATATCAAAAATATCCAAAAACCCTTTGAGATACCGAAAGGCATGCGAGCGAAGAGCTAAAGAGTTCAGCGAGAAGATTTTCATAAAAAGAATGAAGGAAGAGATAAAATTTTAGGTTTGGGTCTCTTTGTGAAAGGCACATGGAGTGAAGCACTGCGATTTGATTAGCTACTTTCATTATACAGCAAATAACTAAGTTTGACTTGATTCACCTGGTATATTGAGATGTTGCCCCCACTAGATTCTCTTGTGAATATTCTATCCAAATACTGGCTTTTTGAAAGTTCGTATTCATTGGTGTAATTCCAATAATCGTCTGGTATCCAAGATGGGATCCAACCTGTCGGTTTAGGTCGTACGAAGATGTAGGATATGTTATTCTCCGAAATTGTCCCCATACTGTAGTTATCGTTTGGATTGTTTAATACAGGGGAAAAACCACGTTCTATGCTAACTACTACTATTCTATTTTGCAAGTAGAATATTAACCACTTATCTAGTGGACCTGCGAGAATTATAGAACTCTGCGGAGAATTTTTAGACAACCATTCGATACTTTCATAATCTGCGTTTGTCAACCTTATAAGACGACTCGTTGTGTCGTGCTCATAAATCGTAGGATCGTTCCATATGATATAGGAACTTGTTATTATAACGAAAATGAGTATCAAAGTTGATATGGATTTATTTTTAGATTTTCTGGACCAGATGCCATAAACTGAATTATAGACTAGAAAATCAAGGGATAAGGCCCCCAACATCAGCAGGGGCATAGATATAAATCTAGTAAATTGAAGGGAATAGAATCCAGGTAACTCGAAAAGAGAGAAACGGGTATCATTAAATCTAAAAAATGAGAGAATATAAATAGCAGCGAACCAAGAAAAAATGAAAACAAACGAATCATATTTGCTAGTTTTCCTTAGGCAAAGGGGGGTTAAAGCAAGACCAATAAAACTAAGCAATATAACGGGTGGACCAAGGTAGAATAGGCTGTATAAAGGCAAATCATGAGGGGATGTGAAAACATTTAGTCCCGACGATGGCTCTGAGGCATTTATCTGTGGGACGCTGGGGATAGGAAGGAATACGAGGGGTCCTTGGTTTTGCGGGGATGATAATCCAAATGTCGTGCCGAGATATTGCGACCACATAGGGTAGAAAGATAGCAAAGACGTCAGGAATATCACAAAAATTATCTGCAATAAATAGGAATTTGCGACTGGTTTAATCTGGATAAGTTTTTTTATTAAATTAGGAATACGGAATGAAATTTGCATTATAAAAACAAAAATGGCGAGAATCCCGATAAAAAACAAAAAATATGGGTGGGACACTACTCCAGCTGAAAAAACAAGTGAGGAAAGGAATGCATCTAGGAGTAGACCTTTATGCAGGAATCTAAATAGAAAATAGAATGCCATTGGTAATAGAATGCAAAATGCTATAACCAGCACTACGCTGCCATCATTTATTGTCCACAGCAGAGTTGTTGAAAAGAGGTATAAGAAAGATGATAGCATAGCGATTCTGTTGTCAAAGATTTCAGAAACTAGGGAAAACATTGCAAGTACCGAAATGGGCAGGATAATAACATTTAAAATCTGCATTACTTCCATTATTGAAGCTCCTCCAAACAAGCTAACCCAAGCAACTACCAAGTGGAAACCAACAGGGTAGTAGGGGATAAACTGGCTAGCGGATTTCACATTTTCTGTTTGTATTATGCGTGATATCGCGATAGCGTGAGAGGCAGCATCATCTCCGGGTGGCACTAAATAATTCGGGGCGATAAGTTGGGACCAGCCGAATAATAAGAATAAAAATGCAAAAATCAATGCTGCGACGCTATAGCTATCCCAGCTTAATGTAAGTTTTGACCTTGATTTCGGATTTTTTACAGATATTAAAATGAGGACTACTAATACTACTGCCAAGGCTGTTGTAGAACTTATCAAATCAAAACTTATCCCAAGTGTGCTAATCCAATCTAGGGTTAGTGCTATGATGCTGTAAGATAATGCAAAAGTAATCGGTAAATATGAAATTGTAAGTTTGCGCTCTTTTCCGCTCAAAAAGAAAGCTAATGGAATTCCAGGTAAGAATAATAGGAAGATCGTGAGAAGCGCATCAAGTTGCATATATTAAGATAGTTGGCAGATTATTAAAATAATATGTGGATTGCTGCAACAAAAGTGAATTGCTGCAACAAAAGTGAATTATTTGTCTTCCTTCAGCTTCTCCAGCTTTGGAGGGGTTCGGGATTGTTCTGCTTGAGGCAGGGGCCTGTGGCCTACCTATGGTGACTACGGATATAGTGGGATTGGCGGAAGAGACAGAAAAGGGGAGTGCAGGCGAAGTCATTAGGCCAAGGGAAGCTGGTGAACTTGCAGAATTTATAACCAGGTCTCTTCATGATAAAAAAAGCCGCTAGAAAAAAAGGGTATAAACGCAAGAAGGTTAGCTGAAAAGTATGATTGGAGTAGGATTGCTAAGAGAATCTCAGAAGTTTACATATTATCCAGGCAAGAAATTAAGGATTTTATATATTGTCCCAGCAAATAGGAATATTGCTAAAACTGCCAGTAATACGGCTCCAAGATAATAAGGCACTGACCCATTCAGTAAATTATATACCATCCATAATAGCAGAAGCACAGAATAAATTTTTATGATATTTTGGCGTTGCTGGGCATTCAAATCTGGAAAATCCAGCGTAGCCCAAAATGCTGCAAACAGTGCAATGGCTCCCCCCAATGTTTCGCCAATTACACGCGAAGCTAAGTAAAAAAGAATAGATGATAGAATATAGATACCAACTATATCACGAACTTTGGTATCAATATTATGTAAGGACTTCACCACCGACTTACCAAACCTTATTGATGGAACTGAAAAATTTGCTCTAAATAAATACAAAATTATCGCTAACAAAGCAACTGCGGAGTAATATGGCACAGAACCTCTCAATAAATTGAAAAGATCCCACAACAGTATGATAGGCACTGCTGTTATTAAAGCGATTTTGCGTTGCTTACTGCTAAGTTCTATAAAGCTAAATGTAGACCAGCATAACGCTAGAATAACAATAATCCTCCCCACCAATTCACTAATTCCATTATAAATTGATAGATATACAAGCGCAGAAAAAGTATACAACGCTAGCACATAATTCACAGTCGAATTTCCAAATTCCAAGTGCTCTAGCAGGTTGCTCACAATGCCTATCACTAAAAGAAAGAAGGCTACCAATGCAAGCTCTTTTGCTAAGGACTCCAATCCAAAAGCTAAAATAAACGCAGTAAATAGCAGAATAACTATACCCATAAATACAAATTTCTGCCCACCTCTAAAAACTTCAAAATTCTTTCTAATAATATTCAGATAACCAGAAAATCTAAATTCCTTAATTCTAACTAAGTAATTTAAAAATCCGAGTACTATCACTCCTGAGAGAAAAACAAAAATTTGAGAAATGCCTGGTTGAACGTACAGTTCATACTCAAGATACCTATCTCCAAGTCCTTCTGGCCTGAAGTAAAGTTGCATCAGGTAATTCCCTGGGGGAGTTATTATGGGCAATTTTTCATTAGTGGATATGACAACAGTCTCGCCTCGTTTAAAGTCCCTGAGGGACGTCCCGTCTTTTTCGTAAACTGTTTTACCAAAATATTGGATTTTTACATTCATGTCAATTCTTTTTATGGTCTCACTTCTTTTGTTAGTTACTTGAAAGTAAAAGGTCGAAAATTCTCCTGGATAGGCATAGCTGCGGTTTGGGTAGAATTTGATATCTAATTCGCTGTCTGTCAAATCTGCGCTGGCAGGTAGCTTAGGAGGTTCAATGGTAGAGAAAAGGAGTACCACCACGAACGCAATTATTGATAGCAATAGTCCCACTGTAAACAGCGTACTCAATACTTTTTCTAGCTTCATCATATCACTTCCTAAGCGTCCACTCGCTGAATTCCTTGCTGGGTTCTATCAGCTCATGCAAATGGCCCCTTGGATGCGAGTGCAACAGTATATACGGGCCTATTCTGTATAATTCAACCTCTTTTATATTTTGTGGCTCGGTTTTAAACTTTATTACATTGGGTTCGACAACCACGTACCAGTCGGGTTCCATCTCTAAGACTTTATCCACGTTCCTCTCGTACCAGACCCATTCCTTTGCGTCTTTTATGAAAGCCCCGTGAAGCCCGGCGATAGTTTCGTTATTTGCTTTTTGGTTTAACAAAGTGATAACTTCTTCATCATACCAGTAACCAAAATCGTGTATCCCAATAGCACCTCTAAGACTTAGTGTTGTTGCTAGATATGAGAATAAAAGAAATTGAAGGATTAAAATCGATATGACTAATGGTTGCAATGGATACCTCTTAATGTACCTCTTCCATATGCTCAGTATGCCGGGACCTGCAAGCAACGCCATGGAAGCCTGCAATCCCATGGGGTATTGCGTGAGAGCACCGTTATATATGAAACCATAAATCAAACTTGTTACTAAAAATTGCGGTAAAATTAGAATAAGGAGATCATCTCTTTTCTTCCAGATGAATGATAGAAAGCCCACGATGGTTATCACTTGCACGACTAAAAATTCAGTCCAACTCCGGATTAGTTGCACCGGTATTTGATATAGATTTTCCAGTAGATAGTCTGAATTCTGGGTAATCCTTAGATAACTTGGATATGCTTCCAATCCACTTGTCAGTTGTATCAGTATGAAGAGCAAGAGAAGTGGAACTACGGAGCAGAGGAGGAATTGATTAATAGATTTTTTATTTTTCCAGACATAAAGAAGCATGAAGGGATACAGACCAAACCACGTCTCTCTACTCAGCATGGCTAAGGCAAAAGAAAAGCCTGCTAAATTTGTTCTATTTTTCTTAATCAGATAAATCGAAAACAGAAAGAAAAAAGTACCGTATATATCTAGATAGAATCTAGTTCCAAAGCGTATTGTTTGGAAAGAAAAAATGAAAAGCATAGAACTTATGAATGCAGCTCGTTCGTCTGAGTAAGTTTTTACAATCTCAAAAATAATAATGGCGCTTGCTATTGAAAATAAGGCTGATATCACTCGGGGTGTCATTATGCTGTCGCTTATGCTCAGGAAGGGGGATATGATTAAAATCGCGAGAGGCATACGACCAATTTTGGAAATTTCTGATAAACCATTAATATTTGTGGATTTTGATAGACCCCAGTATACCGCTTCATCATCATGTAGCCTCTCAAAGAAGATGGGCAGAAATAGGAATAATACTCCGAAAATTATTATGGTTGTCTTATAATCTAGTTTCATTTATGTCCACTCTTTACTTACTCAGTTTCTTCTCCAATCATAAAAAATATACAATAAGCAAGCTGCAAGGGTTATTCCGAAAATTATTAACCCAATTTCAAAATAATCCTGTGGTTTGTATCGTATTACTATATCAAGATTACCTGTATCGTTAACCCAGAAACCGTTTATTACATCATAAATCGGGGTTGGTTCAACGCTTTCTAACATTTTGCCATCTCTGTAGACTCTTGCTTCCCACAATGGGTCATAGGCTTCAGCAAAACTTAGCGCAAATGGTTTCGATGCATTTATCTTAGCGATATATTCTGTTGAATCTACCTTTTTATATTCGAGGATAGTTGCGGGTATTTCATTTGTTGTAAAAATATTCTCTAGAGTTTCGTCTTTTTCCTGTATAGAATAAATCCATATAACGTCCAAATCTGCAGAGTCTTTTGTAGTTATTTTAATGCTATGTACTCCTTTTTCAAGGTACTGACTAACATCCGTCCAATTCAGGTTAGATGATGATAGTGAGTAGTTGTCACCGTCCAAATTTAAGGTTATATTGCCGACGAATCTTAAAGTTATCTTATACTCACTAGGTTTAAATATCTCGAAATCAGTCCAAACCTTTGAATCTGGTTTAAGCTCTAGCACTTTACCATTGCTTGCTTCTCCATCGTATTTCCCGGATTTATTCGAGTTATTATAATACGTATCATATTCCGGTTCAAAAACGTACATTGCTCTTTTATCCTTTAGCAATTCTACAGTTTGATTCTCAATTTTTATCAGCTCTTCAGAAGGTAGCAGGACAAAAAGGTTGACTGCATTAAATCCATCAGCATTTTCTAATGTTAATTTATGTTGACCCTCTGTCAAATAAATATCAGCTATATCTCCCCAAACAAATTTGTCTAACTGATCCGTAGTATTAATGAGTATCTGTTTATCATCTAAAAACACCCTTACTAAACCTCCTTTCTGATTTTCGAAATATCGGATGAGCAGTTTGTAATTATCTGATTTTTTTACATTTAGGGGAATTTCTAGAGCAACTTGTTTAGCCGAAGTAAGTACTAAACCTTCACTATAGTCAAACTCCCAGTTTTCCATACCAAATTGTTCTAGATAAGGATGCCACTCAGCATGCAAAGGATCTGAAGTTAGAGCTTTTGACCAAAACTTACCTGGATCATGATAGTTTGTATATTCAGAAGGCTTAATCATTTCATAATTAATGTTTGAAAATAAAAATACGAAATCAAAAATATTTTTGTTTAAAACTATACCGTCACTATTTGCCGTGTATTGATATATATTTTTTTGATTAGTCTGATCCATAAAGAATACCGATGAATTTACTGGACTAAAGGAATTTATTGCATTAAGAGACGCAAACTTCTCCAGCCCTCCAAGAATTGCGAATCTCTGCTGTGGAATGCTTGTATGGTTCGCATAGACTGAATTTTCAAAAATATAAATAAAACTCTCCTGTTTTATAAGCTCTAAATCTTTCTGCTGCCTCAATGCAGTTAAAACTTTCCCGCTCTCGCCAGGAATGTACCATGGTCTATCATCAGCGACATCATCATGAAGAATCACGTACTTGGTATTTGTAAATCCAATGTACTTACCGAATTCTAAAGTTTTATTGTTAACAAGTAAATCCCGATATACAAAATTACGATAATAAAAGAAGGATAATGGGAATGATCCCTTATCTGTTAAATATAGATAGAATAGCTCGGTAATTTTATTATCATTCCATGTTGCTGTAACGGCCCCGAATACGGGTGACCAGAATACTCTATATTGCTCCGCATCAGAATTTATGAAAGACTGCATTTTAATAATTTGCTTTGGCACGATTTTCGGTTCTAAAGGACCATTGAAATTACCAGTTAGGAATTGCCATGATGCTAGTAAAATTGATGATAATAAAACAAAAATTGTTAAATAAAAGACGTATTTATGATTAAATCTATACCTACTAAGTTTCAAAATTGTGAACCCAGTCAAAAATGAGTAGCACAATGCAAGAAGCCCAACAAACTTATTTGATTCCCTAAAAACCCATTCAATTTTGCTGATGAATGGTAAATTGAATATCATCCAAGTATACCATTCTCCAAGCGGTCCTGCGGTACCGGTACTAAGCAAAATAAATAGAATCGCTAACAGTGAGAAAAATAGAACGTGCTTGTTCTTTTTGTAAAGTATTATGGCTGAAAAAGCGAATATGGATATAATAAATGTTGAAATTGTCCACGGTATTATCAGATCTGTCGTGGGATAAGAACCCAGCACTGGGTCCCAAAAACCCATTAAGCGAATAACGTTTATAAGAGAGCTGCCTCTGCTAAGCATCTGAATTATCTCTGGAGTAACTACATAAGGAAGAGTTATACTCCCAGTACTACTTCCTACAAGATAGGGGATTAACCAATAAGATGAGAATAATATGTATAGGATTAAAATTAATAGAGAAGATTTTACGCTACTGCTCAATTTAAAAAATTCTTTTTTTCTAATATCAATCAAGGATTTATAAGCCAAGTAAGAAAAGAGTAAGAAACCTATAAAGACTATAAAATGTACTGATGCGGATGCAATGCACCATAGAAGACTAATGAAGATAACATATTTGTATTTAATCTTCCTCCTATCTAACAATTTTATAAAAAATACAAGTGCTAGTGGTGTGACTGCATATCCAAAAAGATGTATATACTGCGAGAATCTATAGAAACTCCATGGGTTTACCATGTAAACGATTCCTGCGATAATTGCAGAAATATTCGCCCAATAATTACCTTGGACTACTCTTGTTTCATCTTTCAATAGGATATAACACGCAAAATACATCGAGACTCCACTTATAAAATATGCAAAAATCAGTAAAAGTCTAAGAAACCAATCCGAGGATATGTTTAATAACAACGCCGTCTCTACCAAAGGATATAAAACAGTGGAGCTTGAAAGTGTCTGCCAACTAGGGTAGCTAAGCCATTCGTTCCATGTTGTTAAAATCATCGAACGGAAAAAGGGTAGGTTATATGGAATCCACAGATCTCCCCATTCAATCATACCACTTTTAAGTATTATATTTCGAAAAATTACGCAAACTATAAAGAGCATTACCAAGAAAGACAAGATATGCAAAAATAAACTATTTTTCATGCAAATTACCTCTTTTCACACATGATTGCCAACCTATAACCCATTTTTGTTAAACCTAACTTATTAAAAAATGAATCAATTTTAGTTAAGTACCTAATCTCTAGGGTAAGATAAGGTAGATAACAACTACCACTGATCTTCCTAATCTTAAATTTGTTATCTCTTAAAAGATTTAGTATATCACTAAAAAAGAACATTGTATCAATAGGCTGAAAAGTGTTCAATGGATGCTCAGCCGGTAAAAAAATAGACCTCAAAATTTGAGTATCCTTCAAAAATTTTGGCATCCTTTCAAAAAATTTATAAATTGGCGAATATGCAGTTGCATTTGGAAAAGTTACTATAAAATACCCGTCGTCCTTTAATACTCTATAAGCTTCTTTTAGACCTCTTGATGGTTCTCTAAGATGTTCAATTACTTCAGTCATCACAACTATATCAAAAAATTTGTCTGAGTAAGGAATATTATAAGCGGAATTTTGTTTAATTATTGCTCCATTTAATAATCTTTTCCTCGCATTCTCTACCAATTTTGGAGAGAAGTCTACTCCGTATAACTCTAAGTTACGGTCAAATTCTCGCAACTTCTGTAAAAGATAACCATTACCACAACCAACATCAAGAATTCTTTTTTTGTTTTTAGTGACGTCTTTCAGTAAATTAACTACTACTGAATAGAAATGATCAGACATAAAAATACGTTTTTCAATTTTAGAATACCAATCTGCCATCTTCTCCTCGGATAAACCATAATCAATTTTTGTGATGATTACCACCTTTGATTAGACTTTCATAGACCTTTTTTTCGGCTAAAACTACTTTTTCCCAACTCTGCCTTCTAGCGTAAAGTTTAGATTTTCGTACACACTTCATAAGTAAAGACTTATTTTGGATAAGTTCTATGGTTTTTGATGTCATTCCGCTCAGATTTTTCATCGGAAACATAAAAACACTTTCGCAATCACCATAGGCATATCTATTTGGAGGAATGTCATAAGCAATTACAGGAAGCCCACAAGCCAGTGCCTCCCCTACAATTAACGACCAAGAATCAACCTTGCTTGGGTAAATTAAAATTCTGCTCTGTTTCATTAATGACCAAACTTCTTCTCTCTTAGGTACGCCATCAAATGGATTATAAGGGAAAACTACATCCTTCTCAAGCCCTCTCTCTTTAATTTTCATTTTGAGACTACCAATAGTCCCTTTATACCCTTTACCAATCATGACGAGCTTTTTAGAACCCATTTTTTTAACTACCTGGGACCAAATATCAATAACATCAAAAATGCCTTTTTCGGGAATCATCACGGAAAAAAACATTGCATCAAATAATTTATTTTGAGATTTGACAGCCGATATTGCATCTAAATCAATACCATTACCTGGTACAACCGTTAATGTTTTTATATCCTTATCTACTCTTGAAATAATCTTGCTTGTACTTCTACTTACTGTAAGTGAGGTGGTATCTCTTAATAATTTGTATATCAACCACCGTGATATACTTGCAAGAAAGGTATTCTCTCTAAAAAACTGTGGATGCACTTTAAGATGCTTATAAATATCAATGAATCTAGTCGTGTAATTTTTCATATCTCCAGTAACATACCAGTATCCCGGTACAGAGTGAAGCATCGTAGTCCATGGTATTTTTGTTATTTTACTAATACAGTATGCAGGAAAAATAGAGAATGGTGTTTCAAGTGGGCTGTATATAAGGTCAATATTTTCATTTTTGCATATCTCTAAACCCTTTCTTGTAAATTCTATCAACATTTTAGTATAAGCAAAGATTGAGTTTGCATCGTATACATCTATTTCGTATGATTTACATTTTAAATTAAATGCTTTTTTAAACGAAGGCTTGTTTTCTAGTATAATGTAATTAATATCATGCGCCTTTGCTCTTTTTATAATCTCTAATGTTCTAACAAGAGCACCACCAATAAATCCGCTAGGCTTAGAGTGCGGCAATATGACCAATATATCCAAATAATCATCCTTTCTTATTAGTTATTGATTTTGATTTATTAAGTCGTTTGATAAAAATCAAGTCGATTATCTTGTCTAGTGCATACTTCTTCTGACTGCTCTCAAAACCCATCATTGCTCTAAAATAGGTGGAAGGTATCGACGCTGTCAAAGAAAAAATAGAAGAAAGTAAAGGAAATGGTATTCTTCGGAAAATTCTAAATGGAATCTGGATGCCAGATTTATATAGATTTTCATACCAGACGTATTTCTGTGCGAATTCCCAGGCATTTTCTCTATTTGGGTACATCTTTATTAATTCATTGAAAAAGTAGGTGCTGGGATAAGCAATTGGAACATAAGAGTAGCGACTATTTTCAGTTTCAATTTTCTCTAAACCTAAAATTTTTTTTACTTCGGGTGCGCCAAAATACATTCTAGATATGGGAGCGATATAGTTATGCTCGATAAGAGTATCTGCCAGCGAAAGTGTCCTCTTTACTTTTTGCAGATCTTCGTCTTTTTTTAATGCTTTTAAAATATTTACATCATAGCTCTCCAATCCCCATTCTATGTACATGCATCCGGCATCTGCCATAAGGTGCAGTATTTCCTCACTCATTACATCGACTCTACACTGTGCAGTAAAAAATATCTTTTCATTATGCAATTCACGCAAAAAACTTTTTAGATTCTCCGTCGGCATGTTAAATATTTCATCTATGAAGTGGAGGTGTCTTATTCCAAGTTTTTTTAAAAGTTTCACCTCTCTAATTGCTTGTCCAACGCTCTTCACTCTAAACTCATTCCTAAAATCTGTCTTGAAGCAATAAAAACAACTAAAAGGGCATCCTCTTGAGAATTCTATTATAGCACCAGGCGGATTGCCTATTTTTTCAAGAAATTGTTGATTCCACGATTGAAACTTGTAACGCTTCAAATCTAGTAAATCATAAGCTGGTGCTGGAAGTTTTTTTAAGTCTGGAACTATCACGGGCGCTACTATTTTTTCTCTAGAGCAGATACCTTCCTGTGGTTTATCCAGATCGCTATTAATAAAATCTGCTAAACACAAGTCTGGCTCCCCGCGAACAAGAAAATCCGAATTTGTCTTTTCAAGTACCCATCGCGGACTTACGGTACCCTGCGGCCCCATAATTATTATCTTTACATCCCTAATCTCTCTTTTTAGAAGTTTACTTATCTCGCTCGGAGTCTCTATATCCAATGGGCAGCATCTCCAGAACAAATAAGTTGGTGCAGTCGTAATAACTATAACGTCAGGGGCATAAGACTTAACATATTCTACAATCTCTCTATTAGAAAGATTAAGAAGGTAAGCATCACAAATTTTGACATTATGATTTTTTTTAAGAAGGGAAGCAGAGTAGAGAAATTCTAATGGCGGGATGGGTGCAGGTATAGTCGCGCAGTAATGTTTTTTATGCAAGTTCCAGTTAGGAACTAAAAATAAAATTCTCATTTTTCCACTTTATACAATCATTTTTATCCTCAGCTCATCTTTCCAACCAGATACCCCAATCCTAGTGAGATGTATTCTAAACATTTTAATATTAAAACCCCTAATGCAAGTAATGGTTTTGAGTAAAATCTCCTATTTTTTAAAAACAACCCCAGTCTATAAGATAAACTCATCTGTTTAGCCCAGTATTCCTTATATCCTTCTTGGTACTTCCAACTAGTTTTTCCGTACTGATATTTTTTTCTTAATATCCCCAATACTGAGACGTCCTCCTGATGTAAAATTTCAGACTCTATTCTCGCTCTAACACTATACCCCATGTTATCAATTTTCTGTGGTAAAGTAGACTCTTCAAAAAACGTAATATCTTTATCGAATCCACCAACCGTCTTAACTAAATCTTTTCTAAAAAATCTTGCAGATTCTACATCACTGTTTAAATAAAAACTTCTTTCGAAATCCCTGATTTTAGCCACAAAAAAGTTACCTACGGATCTCTCGGGAATTATTATCCCACCAATTTTTCTATTTTTTATCGCTAGATTCACACACTCCTCAATAACATCTGAAGCTAACTCCATGTCCGAGTCGATAAAGCAAACAAAATTACCTACTGCTCTTTTAACTCCAAAATTTTTTGCTTTGCTTCTTTCCGCTTCCAACAAACAAATCTTCGCATTAAATCTTTTTGCAATCTTAATAGTCCTATCTTTAGAGAACTTGTCAATGATTATAACTTCAATATTCTTATAGGTTTGATTTTTAATCGATTTTAAACATAAAGCCAAAGTTTTTTCTGAATTCCAAGTAGGAATTACTATTGAAACTAAAGGTTCAGTTTTCATTTTCTCATCTTAATTGTAACAAAGCGACAGTTTGTCCTATTGATTAGCTCGCCAAACTTACCAAAAATAGAACCACTTCCAATTACTCTCTCAACCTTAAATCCAACAAACTTTGCCAAATCAGCTAAGCCCATATATGTAAAGATTCTAACATGCGGGGGGCAGCCCTTGATTATCTCATTTTCGTGAGGTGAGAGGGGATTTCCAATCTTAGCTAAGCCGCTGTCAAATCCCATGGAGAAGGGCGTATACCCAAGTAGTAAAGCAAAAATATTATCCCAACTTGCTAAATTCTCAGTAGAAATTATGGCATAACCACCTAGTTTCAAGACCCTATAGATCTCCTTCATAAATTTAACAGGATAAATTAAATGTTCAATTACCTGATTCGAAACAACCACATCAAAATAATTGTCCTTAAAAGGTAGAGGTCCATCTAAATCCACCTTTTTGACAACTATCCCTTTCTGTTTAGCTTCTCTTAATGCATTTATGTAAACATCAACTCCAGTTATTTTATCACAGCCGATCTTCCTGCTTACTTTTAATGTAAACCCCCCGTCACCACAACCCAAATCAATTACTTTAGCTTTGTGGTTAGACTCGGGGAGAGAGAGAAAACTTTCATCTCTGCTATCAGACCACTTATTATAAATACGGATTTTGGTAGTTTTCATAAACTTCAAGAATCGTCCCAATTTTTCACCTTTCTTGCTTTTATTACCATGGTATACCACCCACCCTCCGTATACTCCATATCAATAAAATCATCAAAAAATTTTTTAAAAGGGATATCTATCTTCAGATACCAGAATATTGAAAAGAATGGGAGAGTTAATGACTCGATCCATTTCCCACCTAATTCAAAATGCTCTACCTCAAAACCATTTTTCTTTAGTATATCCTTGATAAAGTCAAAGTTATAATGTCTATGACCAATCACCCAATGTGCAGGATCCGTAAGTTTACATAAGAGGTTGTTATTTGGAGTTGATAATATCAAAATACCGTCATCTTTAAGTACTCTTCTTATCTCTCTTAAAGCATTTTCTTCCGTTCCTTTAGGTAAATGTTCTATTGTTTCCAAGAAACAAACTTTATCAAAATATTTAGAACTGAAAGGTAACCGCCTCGTAACATCTGCCAAAAAAAACTTTGCATTTTTTATCTTTTTCTTATCATCGAGTATCATGTCCTTATCTATATCCACCCCTATTATTTCTTTGCATCTTTCTGATGCAATTCTCTCTAACCATCCACTCTTACAACCGACATCCAAAATTTTATCACTTTCATCTATAGCTAATAATTCAAATGATCTCCTTAGTCTACCACTAAGTTCATCTCTCATCTTCAATGCATTCTTGCTCAAATTTCCCTCTAACTTTCCCTCTTCTTTAACAGCAACAACCTCCAATGTTTTGTAACCTATAACACTAAACTTTACTCTATTTCTAAGATCCTGTAGTATCCTGTGTCTTAAGTAAAAGTCAGGAGAGGCTTTGATCACATTGAACCAAATCAAAGACCTAACTACCAAATCTAGAATTGAGTAGGAAATAGTATTAACTCCATATCCAATAATTCTAAATCCGCTTTTTTTTAATAAATTTAGAAACTCTTCCGGATTTTTGTACTCTTTTACATGCGTTGGGTCTAATCTGAAACCACCCTTCCAGTAAATCCAAAAACCATACCCCTTTTTGACTACTGTTGAAATATAAAGATGACCACCCGACTTTAGTACCCTGTGCATTTCCTTAAGCATCTTTCTGTCGTCTATAACATGTTCTATAATCTGGGAACAAATGGCTATATCAAATGAACTATTTTTGATTGGTCTCAAATTTTGGGCATCTGCGACTATTCCTTTAACAAATGGTAGATTACTCTTTAATCTATTTATCCTGTTTTTGGACATGTCTACTCCAACTATTTTTTTAGAGTTTTTTAGTAAGCCCTTATGGTACATTGCATAGATAAATGTTCCATCTCCGCAACCTACGTCTATCAAAGAAAATTTTTTCAGATTCTCAAGTAACTTCTCGAGCATTTTTGGAAGAAAAAAATCAAAAAATTGTACATTTCTATTCGCGAAATCCTCAAAAAATGATCTATCCATGCACTACACTCCCAATAACCCTTAAAAATTCTTCTGCAGTCTTATCCCAACTAAATTTTTTACTCCGTTGCAAAGCATTCATACTCAAATTTTCCCTTAACTTATCACTCTCCAAAACTTTTATTATAGCTTTAGAAAGCTTTTTAATATTCCTATTCTCCTTTACAATAAACCCCGTCTTTCCATCAACAATGGAATCCCTCACTCCAGGAACATCATACCCTATGGACGGAGTCCCACAAGCTGCGGATTCGGTTGTAGAAATTCCCCACCCCTCCTTTGTCGATGGTAGGACATGGACCCAAGAGCTCTGTAATAACTTCTTCTTTTCATCACCTATCACAAACTGATAGAATTTGACGTCCTTGCTTAAATCTAATTTTTTAACAAGTTTTCTTAACTCTAATTCATACCCCCCTCCCCTGCATCCAGCTATCAAAAGTTTTGCGTCTTTGACATACTCCTTAACTAGTCCAAATGCTTTAATTAAGTCATCAACGTTTTTGTATCTTACTACTCTATTAAGGTAGAGTACAGTTGGAAAGTTAGTCTTGCTACCAACACCGAATTTTTTATGATCTATGCCTGGCGATACAACCGAAATATTGCATGGGGGGAATCCAATTTTAGTTAATTCTCCCTTAATACTTTCAGAAAGAACTATAATTGGTATTTTTCTATAAATTTTGAATAAAGTTGGTTCTGCCCTAGACGCCAATAAGGCAAAAGGCTTAGGGAGCACTGTAAAGTAAACATCACCTGTCATTTGGAATATTACTGCTAATTTTTTATCTTTGACATAGAGTGGGGTGAAAAAAGGAATAGTGTTTATTGCATCCACCACCAAATCAAATTCGCCTTTGAAGAATTTTTTATAATATTCGTACGCCTTCCAATAAACGGAATATCGGTTACCTGCACGTACTATCCGAACTCCATCAACGAATTCGTCAGATTTACAACCCTTAAAGGTAGAGGTAAATAAAGTAACTTTATTCCCTCTCTTAACTAACCTTCTTGCAATTTCATGGGTGTAAACCTCAGCTCCTCCAGCTGCTGGGTTTTTTATATCCCGCCAATTGAGAATCAAAATCCTCATTTTAGTATACCTCTATTTTTGCTAACCCACTCGACCAAGCGCTTAATTCCGTCTTCGGGTTTGACTTTTGGTTCCCAATTTAGCTTCTTTCTTATTTTGGAGATATCTGAGATGTAGACTTTCTGGTCGGAAGGACGCCAGTTATCAAATTTTATACTATTTCTTTTCCCAGTTAATTTTTTGAGCATATTTAGAAGCTCTAGCAAAGAAATTGTATTATTTGGACCACCGCCAATATTGAAAACATCGCTTTTTAAGTCACTATTGACGAACAGGTCATATGCTCTTATTAGATCTTCAACATACAAAATATCTCTGACTTGTTTTCCATCGCCATAGATTGTTAGAGGCTTCCCTAGAATGGTGGAAATTGTAAACCAAACGACCCATCCCTGGTCCTCCACTCCGAACTGCCTTGTTCCATAGATACAAGACATCCTAAAAACTCCTGTCTTTAAGCCATACAAATGTCCATAATCCTGAACATATAAATCTCCAGAGAATTTAGAACATCCATAGGGAGTATGTTCGCATAGATCAGTAGAGAAAGTTTCTGGTACTCCGTTTTTGAATCTTTCCTCAAAGATATAGCGACTATCTTTTTCGATTAATTTTATTGAATTTACATTCTCACCATACACCTTATTCGTGGAACAGTAGATTATTGTTGGGTTTGTATGAGCTAGTCTAGCCGCTTCTAAAACATTAAAAGTCCCAACTGCATTTACCTCAAAATCTGTTCTGGGATCTTGAAGAGATACCGTTACGGCTGTTTGAGCTGCAGTATGAATAATAACATCAGCATCTTTTGCACAATTCTTCAATTTTTCAAAATCCCGTATATCCGCTTTGATTAATTGTACATTTGAAAATTTTTTGAGATAGTTCCAGTTATAAGTCGTATTAATTTTATTTTTTAAAAGTTTTGCTCTTGAAATATTGTCATAACAGATTACGTTAAAGTTTTTATTAGAGTAATATTCGGCCGTATTCGAACCTATGAATCCTGCCCCGCCAGTGATTAGAATGGTTTTCAACGTATCACCGAATTAGTATATAGAAACGTTAACCTTTATCTTAATTTGTACGCTCTTTACGGGTACAGTTGTAATGGCCTTTTCAAACTCTTTGGTACATTTGCTCCAATCAATTTCTTGTCCATTCAACTGCATTCTTATTTATTCTATTTTACCCGGTTATAATATTTCAAAATTCTTAAACGGTAGAATATCGCAGCTGTGTCTAGAGCAATTCTGCCTATATCTCTTAAACTTATTCTACCTTCAACTCTTTGCCAATTTAGCTCAATTGGAGCTTCCACAATTTTGAAACCTCTATGTCGGGCATTAACTAGTAATTCTAGGTCAAACGCATATTTCTTGCACAGGATTCTTGGCATAATATCCTCAAGAACCTCGTATTTGAACAGCTTCAAACCTGCCTGTGTATCTCTCAGATTTAAATCAAAGAGCATTGCTACAAGAATTTGATATGTCTGGCTTAGTATTCTTCTATAAAGGGGGTAGTTAATCTTTGAGAGGGGGTGCCTTTTTGAGCCGATTACGACATCCGCGTCATACTTTCTCATATAACTGATGAACAGCGGTATTTGTTTGGGGTGCAAATCCAAATCTGCATCTATGAAAGTCACAAGGTCGCCAGAGCAGTGGTTAAATCCATATTTTAGGGCAGAACCCTTACCACCATTCTTCTTCCTAACGACTTTTATGCTCTTATTTCCTTTAGCAGCCTTTAAAACCTCGCTATAGGTGTTATCAGTAGAACCATCATCAACAACTATTATTTCATACTCCCAGTCATAGTGATCAAAGACTTTTTCAGCTTCCTTTAGACTACGGAATATGATATTTCCTTCGTTTTTAGCTGGGATTATGAGCGAAATCATCGGAATCACTCTGAGCTAAGCTTCTCGGCATTTTTAATTGCACTTCTTATGCGTGTGGCCATACTTATATACCTTGACTCTGCAACCTGCTGCGCGTTCAATTTTACTTTTCTTGAGAAGTTAAGCTTTTCTTTTATTTAGGAGGCTAGCACTTAGGTAAAGAACAAGCAGAACGGTAGCTGCTGCTCCTGACAGAAGCATGCTGTGGGTTATGTTGGATATGCCAGAATGGAATATTGACATTAATGAAACCTCCATAATGAGGGCAAGAAGTACCACATATGCAACATGGGTTTTATGGATTGAAAGGGAGTAATTAACTAGTAGATTTATAAGAGAGAATAGGAACATTGCAATTCCGTACTCAAACATGTAAGGTATTATTGCCGCCGACTTATCTCCGAACATTATTTCTGCAATTGGTTTTGGGAAAAGCAGGAACAGTAGAACGACAAATCCTGATATTAGAATCGTGTAGAAGAGCGCTTTAAGTAGAATTGGGATATGGCCTTTGTTCTTCTCAAAGCTTTCAGAAGTTTTTGGGAACATGGCAAGGGCTATTCCGGAGGGGGCAGAGAAGACAATCTGGCCCAGAACTGCCAAGGCAGAGAACGCTCCGGCGGATGTAGGATCCAGGAAATGCTTCGCCAGTATTACATTAACGTAGAGCATTGAAGTAAATGAGAAACCAGCAAGGAGGGCAAGACCGGAGTATGAGTAAACTCCTCTCAAATCAAACTTCTTAGGTTTTGCTTTAACAACATGTCTGATGAACACTAGTGTTACAAGAAAAACGGTGATGTTTGCTAAGGAAGGAGCGAGAAGTCCGCCGTAAATGCCAAAGCCAATGAAGACGAGAATAACACCCAAGAGCAGTTTGAGCAGAGACCAGGATGCAGTTGATATCCCGAATGCCCAGAATTTCTGCAACCCCATGAGCAAACCTTGGTTTGCCGGCATCGCAAAGCTGAAAAGTAGGTAAGAAGCCAGCAGTATTACGTACCATGTATTGCTTATATTAAAGAATTGTGCAATGGGTGGGCTGAGAAGACAGACTAGCAGGAATGCAACGACCCCAAGCATCAGCGTGCTCCTGATTGAAACATCCCACAGATATTTTATCTTGCCGTGTTCTCCATGCGTTTTTAATTTTGATGCATATCTTCCTATGGATGTCTGTATGGCTGCTCCTCCCACATTTATTATGTAGACAAGCGAGAGCAGGCTATAGAGTATTCCATAATCCTCAAGCGAAAGGAGCCGCCCCATTGCAAGCTGGAATAGGTAATTGAAGAAGTTCGCTGCCATTGTGGCAGTCATCATTATTATGCTGTGCTTTGTAAAATCATGGTCTTCCATCTCTTCCCCTCGAATCATCCATGGAGTGCATTGGAGTTTATCTCCTTAGCTTTATTCATTGCGCTTTTTATACATGCAGCCATGTTCATGTATTTGAACTCGGCGAACCTCCCACATGACTCAATTCCATTCTGTTTCAGGAATTTGAATGCCCTGGAGGTATTCCTGCCGTAATCCAAATCGTATATTATATACGCATACTTGGACCGCTTGACCTTTCTGTAGCATATCTTTGAATGTTTTACAATACCAATTTTATCTAGGTTATTTATCACATCATCTATAACTCTTTCATCTTTCTGCTTCCAGATTGCGTCATTATATGCGCAGGTTGTTTCAGCCAGAATTGAGGATTTATCAGCTGGCACAACATTGCTTGAGAAGTTGAATGGGAAGCTCAGGCGGTTGAAATCTCCGTCAGCATCATCTGGAACATACATCCAAGAGATGTTGTTCATCTTCGGTTCATTCACCCCGAGCATAACGCTGACCAGAGAATTGTATCTAAGCTTCCTCCTAGCTTCAAGCACTGCTTTTGGAACATGATGCATTGAATCTATCAGTTCAGGGAGAGGCATTGTGGACACCAGCCGGTCGTATTCCCTCTCATCCCTGCCATTTGAAACAATGAATTTTTCCCCTTCCTTTTTGACTGATTTCACTTCAAAATTGTACCTAATTCTATCTCTGAGCTTCTCCTCCATTGGCTTTACAAGTGCATTTATCCCTCCTCTTATGGGATAGTAGAATATGAGGTTCTGGGAGTAACCCTCAGTCTTTATACCGAGTGAGGATTTTATGATGTCTTGAGCTGGAGGCATGGGAATGCTGTTCTCAAGCCAGCCCAGTGAGATTTTGTCAGGAGGATAATTCCAGATTTTCCTGTTGTAGGGTATGAGGTACTTCTCAGTTATTCCCTTGCCAAAGGTGTAATACATCCACTCCTGGAAATTGGTTGGCTTCTTAACCCTTCCCTTGCTTACTTCTACGAGATTCTGAATAAAAGATGAAATGCATTCGTAATTATCCTGCTTCGGCAGCTGGTACAGGCCATTCTCAAACGGGTATTTGATGTATCTCCCTTTGAAAAGAATCTTTGAATTTCTCTTCCTTTTCACCCAGTTCCCGCGGAGCAATCGTCTGTATAATTCGAACACGTCCTTATCCTTTGTGAATATGACATGGGAGCCCCCATAGTCAAATGTGAATCCCTCTTCAGTGAGGCTTCTGCACAGGCCACCGCACTCCGAATTTTTCTCCAGTATCTCAAAATCTTTTTTTAAGTGGAAGCCCAGAGTTAAACCGCTCAGCCCGCCCCCGAGAATGCCTATTTTCATAGGAAAACCTTTCATTTTATGACTTTATAAATTCGAACCTCTCCAGTTTCCTTAACAAGAGTCAGGTAGGGTATGCTTGAGTTTTCATACATGAGATTGAAAAACACCCTGTTCTTAATGTCTTTGGGAATTCTTACGGCAGTATCTGAGAATATGAATATGTAATCGTCATTGAACTCCGCTCCGGGCACGTTGGCAGTGAAATACTGAGTTTTGGAAAGCTCTTGGTTGGATACCCCTACTTCCCGGTAGTATGTCTTGCTTCCGCTGTAGTCCTCATCCCAGGCAACCCTGGACACAGGGTCAAAGTAGGTTTTGAACTTGCCGCTGAATTGGAGCCTGTATAAGGCGCCTTGGCTCACAGGAGTAGCCATCTGGAAGCCAATCGTCTCATTGAGGAACGTTCCTGCGGTGTATATCTTAAGAAGAGTACCTCTGCTGACTATGACATAGCTGACGTTGTACTTCTCCAGCACGCTCCTTGCCCTGTCTAAGTCTGTTGTTCCGAAGAATATCATTGAATCATCAAACCTTCCTGGGGCCTGGTTGTTCACAACCGTCTTCCTCTCGGCAATTCCGTTCACCCACTGTGAGTAGTCCCACCAGCTGAGCACAACATCATCTGCTTTTGAGTTGTTTTTCAGCCACTGGAGAGAGTTGTACCAGTCGTCAGATACGGAGAATGTCATTGTTGGAAGGATGTACAGCATGGGCTGGGTGAAGAGCAATGCGGAGATGAGCATGAGAGGTATGAAAGCATCCTTTTTCACTGCCTTGTTTATGAGCTCAAAGAGCCTGCCGAGTAGGTATGCAGAGAAAATTGAAGCGAAGATGCCGAAGTACTGTATGAATCTTATGGCAGAAGAAGCAAGGAATGCGAAAAATATGGTGCAAATTGCAAAAAAGATAAGGTGTCTCTTCAACTGCTTAATTGATGCGGCGAACAAGCCCAGCCCAAGGAGGAAGGGAAGAAGTTGCACTCCGTATAACTGGGAGAACTGACCCAAGTCAGGGGTTTTCAGCTCTGCAACATATTCAAGGTAGACTCCCCTATCTTTAAGACCGAGGTAAACCAGTCCGGTGTCTACTATGTTCCACCTGAATAGGTAGAACAGGGGCAGGGAGCAGATTATAATCCCTGCGAGGACAAGGGTGGCTCGGCCACTTTTCTCGAATCTTACCGCAATATAGGAGAATGCTGCGGATGCCAGCTCAAGCGCTAGGAGAGGCAGTATGTCAAACCCGTACCACAATGACGCAATTCCTGTAGAAATAACTGATAACAGTAGGAAGCCTACCACCATATTCCTGTCCAACAGCTTCAGACGTGGGTTCAGCAACGCGCAGAGAATCATGAACCCTGAAAGCGGTATAACAAGCATTGGGAAGCCCGCCCATGTAAGGGCGAACAGACCCACTGAAACCCCTGCAAGTGCGTAGTAGAGCAGATTCATTGTTGAAAGCTTACCTGTTCTAGCTTGCTCACCACCTGGCAGTTCAGCTAGGTTAGCGGCTTCTTCTCTCTTTATTGCTTTTACAAAGAAGAACATTGTTGATGAGATGAAAACGTAATCCAATGCATCGTGGTCGGAGAAGCCGAATGAAGTCATGGCTTTGAAAACAGGCAGCACGGAGAGGAGCAGGGCTGCGAGAATTGCGGTCCTCTCATCAAAAACCTCCCTCACAAACAGGAAAACAAATATCAGAGCAAGAAGGCCTGCAAGTGGAGGATATATTTGGGATACGCTCATGACATTTAAGCCTGGTATGCGCGCTACAAAGGCAATAATATAGTGCAGAAGAGGGGGGTAGACTATCCTCTCCCCCATGTTCGACAGCGAGTCAAACGATGGTCTGACACCCTGCTCAAATGTGTATTCCGCAAGCCTGTAGTGGTACCAGCTGTCAAAATCTCTCAGGTAAGGGACAGCTGGAGTTGTGAATACGGTTATGACAAGTATGAGGAAGATTGCCACAAGCAGTTCCTTTTCCATTTGCACACCAATCTACCAGAGAGATTTGTTATGCTATGATAAATGCCGATATATTATTAAAAGATTATTTGATTTTGAATTGCTGAGAGAGTTCTTCTACTATGCCTAAAACTCTTATGCGCTGATAATGTTTTTTGTAGATAATCGACTGGAACTACTTTTTACCGTATACTGCATACTGCCCACCAAGTGGAACCCTCTTCAAATACCTCTCAAGTGGGTTGAGACTTGAAAGAAATTTTGGGAAGAAAATAATATACTCGACTTGCACATCCGCCAGTCCATTACCTTTGAATAGATTCTTGAGGTAGTTTGACGAGAGTAAATTGACATCCGTGTCTATGGGACATCTGTTGACCATGTATCTGGTTACTGGGTTGCGGGGGTTATGTTCGAAGAATATCAGCATGCCCCCTCTTTTTGCAAGCCTTTTCGCTTCTTTTATTGCATTGTTGTGCTTATCTTTAGGTATATGATGCAGTAAACAACTTGAGAATACGACATCGAAGGAGTTGCTTGGAAGTTTTGTCTTTAAAGCGTCACCCAGAATGAAGCTGCAGTTTTTCAGCTTCTTCGAATTGGCTTGTTTAATGACCACGGGAGATATATCAAGCCCATACAGTTTTTTAAAACTGTCAAACAACATCTCTTCGGCTTTGCCGGTGCCGCATCCCAAATCCAAGAACGAAAGTTTTTTGGGATCTGCAAGTCTTCCTATTATACCAAGAATCTTATCTGTCTTCATCTTAATGTAATAACCATAGTTTTCCCCTAGCAACTCCTCATATCTCTCGAAAAGTCTATCATTGGAGTCTTGGTTTACCATGGTGGTACACTCACACCGCTAAAGCTTGCGGGTTTCTCGCTCGCTTCTGCTAACCGCAGTTGATGCGGTACAGGTTGTATGCTCCATCTGAAGTCACATTCTCATATGGACTGGACAGAGTCTTGTTGGACACAATGTAGTCTGCTTTGATGCCTGAGTGGCATATATCGAAGCTATTCAGTGGGTAGAGCATTAGGCGGCTTTTGCTCCAGAAGGTGATGGGGAACCAAACAAAGTTTTGGGTGTCATCCAGCCTCTTTGAGTCAAAAAGAGTCAATGTGTCTGCGGAGGCGTAATTCTGCAGATACCTCGCTACGCGGTATTGGTTCTCCCTATCACTTGCTTGCGGGTACATCCATAGGAAGGTGAAGGAACTTATCAGCAGCGAGACAAGTATTATGAATACCAGCAGGGTTTTTGTGAATACCTCATTCCTCGGCATGAGGAGAATGAATAAGAAAATTGACAGGCTTGCAATGGTGAAGAATAGCGGGGAAAAAGTGAATACTGCCAGATAGGCTGCAGCGAGCAGATTGGCCAGAGAAAAGTTCGTAGTGTAGGGGAAAGTGTATACAAAGGTGAATAGGACTAGGAGGTATAGACCGGTCAGCAAGTAAGAGTCTGCTGTGAAGGCTGGTTTACGCTCCTTGTTTTTCTGGAATTGGTAAATCCCTACTACGCCCATTATGAAAAGAGGGGCAACTAGCGGATCAAGATACCTGCCAAAGAGGTAGTAGTTATCATTTCCAAGCAAGACTGCAGCGTACATATGAACTGTTGTTATAAACGTTGTAAGAATTGAGGAGATGATGGTGTAGGAGATGAACAGCAAGTATTCACTGCTATTTGCCAAGGAGTGCCACTTGTAGATGGAGTATGAGGCAAAAATAAAGAATGCGAAGTAGGTTGTAAGAATCAGATAGTCTGTTTCATGGATGAACAAATTTAGAAAGGTGGTAAATGAGGTTATGTTGCTGAACGCAGAACTCATGTGTTTTACATAAAATGGTATATTATAGCTTGACACATCAGAAAACTCTTTTATGGAGAGCTGCGGAACTGCATTGCTTGTTTTATAGTAGTACCAAACAGAGAAAGGCAGGAGGAATGAAAGCAGCATGACGCCTCCACTCCTGAGAACACTGGAATATCTACTGTCTTTTGAGAGTTTAATCTTGTAGATTAGAGCCAGCACAAGCCCAGGCAGAAATGCAGCTCCAATGGAGCGCGTAAGGAGAAGCAAGAACAGTGAGAAGCCTGAAAGAAAATCAAAAAGCAGGCTTTTTCTGCTTATGGATTCAAGCAGGAACCAGGCGGAGAAGAGGAAGAGAGGGGAGAAGAGGTTCTCACTCAAGATAAGCGGGAAGTAGACCACTATGGATGGGAGGCAAGAAGCTGCAAGGGAGAAGTACAGCGCCTCTTCCTCATGAATAAATTTCTTAAGTATGAAAAACGCTGGGAATATTATGGATGAACTCAATATGCAGTTAATAATCAGCATTAGATGGTAGACTCTCTCTGCATCTGCAGATACACTTGCTAGGGATAGGAAGAGAGGATAGCCCGAAGGGTATATCTGCGCGTACTGTATGTCACTCGTGAATTTCCCAACGGCTATGTTCTTTGCTATGTCGTTGTAGACTGCCTCATCTGGCAGGACGCTCGGGTTTACAATTTTTAATGCGAAGTAGGATTTTACGAGAACCATCAAAATGAATAGCAGAACAACCACGTATAGAGTTTTTGAGCTGCTTTTGCGGTGGGGCATAGTCATCCATCTATTCTTTGGTAGACATAAGGTTTTAATTTGTGGAGGTGGGTATAATAACGTGAAACTGGCAATAGTCATACCCGCGTATAATGAAGAGAGGACAATAGGTAAGGTTATCCGCGAGATACCCCGCCAGATAAAAGGGATTGGAAGCATTGGGGTTATTGTTGTAGATGATGGCTCCGCTGACAGGACTGTTTCTGAGACATTGAAGGCAGGGGCGGATAGGGTTATAAAGCATAAAATGAATCTGGGGTTGGCGGCTTCTTTCAGGGATGGGCTGGACGCAGCTTTGGAGGATGGAGCGGATATCATAGTGAATACTGACGCGGACCTTCAGTACAACCAGAAGGAAATTCCAAAATTGATAAAACCGATATTGGATGGAGAGGCGGATTTCGTTCTTGGGTACAGGGACGTCTGGAATCTGAAGCATATGCCCATTGGCAAAAAAATAGGTAATACGCTTGCGACTGCATTAATTAGCTCTCTGGTCGGCTTCAGAATAAAAGATGCACAGAGCGGCTTCAGGGCTTTTTCGAGAGAAGCTGCTTTGCAGGTGAATATTCTTTCTGATTATACCTATGTGCAAGAGACAATCATGCAGCTGATATTCAAGAGGAATAAGGTAGCCCAGGTACCCTGCGAGTTTAGGGCAAGAGAAGGGGAAAGCAGGTTGATAAGCAATATCTGGTCTTATGCAAAGAGAGCCGGGCTGACAATCCTACGCACCTATGTTTATTACAAGCCGCTGAGAACTTTCCTGTCGGTTGGGCTGGTTTTGATTCTGCTCGGGCTGATTGCAGGGTTGAGGGTTCTAATCCATTTCTTGACAACGGGCCTTGTAAGTCCGTACATCCCATCCGCAATTCTTAGTGCAGTTTTGTTGATAGTGGGATTTCAGGTTGCGATGATGGGATTAATTGCAGATTCTATTAATGCAAATAGAAGGACTCTTGAGAGAATGCTTTATCTGGTTAAAAAGCAAGGCAAGCGAGTTTAGGGTTTGCGTATGCTCCAGGTTATAGTCGGCACAAAGGGGCAGCTTATCAAGATGGCGCCAGTAATGAAAGAGATGGATAGGGCAGGGTTAGAGTATAATTTCATAAATGCTTCGCAGCACGGAAGAATTTTGGAGGATATTGCTTCACTTTTCAAACTCAGAAAGTATGACTATGAGTTCTACGGTTTTGGGAGGGACATAACCAAAAGCAGCGAGCTGGTCTATTGGTTGTTTTTGAATACTGTGAAAAATAGTTTCGGCGGAAAGATATTCAAAAAAGGTGATTGGGTTGTACTACATGGTGACGCACCACCGGCTCTTTTGGGATTGATGATTGCCAAAGTCAGAGGACTTAGAACGATGCATGTGGAAGCTGGGGAGCGCACATATAGATTAAGAGACCCATTTCCCGAGGAATTTATCCGGAGAGTAGTGGATAGGTATTCAGATTATTTATTTGCGCTTTCAGACAGGACTTATATGAATTTGAAGAAGGAGGGGATCAGGGGGAAGGTGTGGAAGATTAGGATGAATACTATTTTGGATTCCGTCAGAATGGCAGTTAAGAAGGGCGGGAATGTTTCCCCTCCGTCAGAAAAATATGTTCTCTCATCCATTCACCGGTTTGAAACAATATCTGATCGCACCCGGTTGGGGAGGATAGTTGATACGGTTGACAGGGCGTCTAGAAACTTAAAAGTTGTTTTTCCACTTCACGAATCTACTAGGAGGCAACTTGAAGCGAAGAATTTAATGAGCAGGTTAAAACATAATAAGAATGTGGTTATTATGCCTCTGCTTGACTACTTTTCTTTTATTGAGCACATAAACAAAGCGCAGTATGTCATAACTGACGGTGGAGGACCACAGCAGGAGACATATCTCCTCGGTAAGCCTTGCTTGCTGATGAGGGAGATTACTGAACGCCCGGGATATGCGAATACATACACTGCCGGGTTTGACTTGAAGAAGATTGATCATTTTATTAAAAATTATGATGAATACAGAGGCCCCAATATTGTAAAGGAATTTGAAGGTTACAGTCCATCAAAGCATATTGTAAGAATTATGCGCGAAAACATAGAGCCCTGACTCAGTCAGTTTTCTCTGCCAGAATTGCAATTCTTCTTCTCATTATGGGCAGAATCAAGAGGGCTCGTTCAAAAGTTCTGAAAATCGGTACATGGGACTCGGTGTAATAGCTTTTTTTAATTATGAAGTGCCTCTTGGTCAGCTCGTTTATTAGACGGCTCATTGTTTTGTAATCTACATGGCCTGCATTCTTTTTGAGGATTATATTGTTGTTTTTTAGAATCTCGAATATGTGACCTGGGTCAGGTGTCCAGATAATGAGTTTGCCTCCTTTTTTGAGTAGCCTCCTACATTCGTCCAAAACTCGCTCAGATTGTTTTGGGTATAGGTGCTCGAATAAATCAGCAGAAACAATAGCGTCATATGCGCCTGACTTCAAACCGGTATGCTGGGCATCAGCCCATACGAAATTTACATTCTTGTACCCGTAATTCTTTATGAGCCTTTTGCAAAGTGCTATGCTTTTTTTGCTAAAATCTACCCCTGTTATTTCCTTGCATAGTGGAGCAAAGGCAATGCAGAACGTCCCCCAGCCGCAGCCCAAGTCCACCATTGTCTCATCCGGTTTGGGAGTGTATATTTGCAACACTTTCTGAACGCGATACTTCTGGAAGATACTGTTCATGTTTGTAAAAGGGAGGTACTGCTTCTCATCAGTGTATATCTCATTGTAGTATTCTGCACCAATTTCTCTTTTACTGGAGTCTTTCATGCGAAACACCTCATTGAATCTTTCCTGTTTATGGAATTATTTTAATTCTAAATTGTAAAATTAATGATAAAGTTGCCTTCTAAAATTATCTTAGGCTAAACTTCAGAATGCCCGCTATGCCGGAGAGACCCGTGAGCTGCTTGCCCGCCTCGCTCTCTGAGCTGAATAGAAATATTTCTGCCTTCATTTTTTCTGCGTCATCCAGAAGTTTCTCAACTGACCTGTCTTTCCTGAGAAGCTCATCCACCACAAGAAGTTTTCCAAGGGCCCTGTAGTCAATTGCCTTGCGCACCTCCTCAGCCCCATAAACTGCAAGCCCGCTCTCCTTTGATATTTCTGTGAGCAAGCTCTGCAGAAGGGAGAACTCCTCCTCCACCTTTTGCTCGCTTGCAATTTTTGAGAGCACTCCTCTTTTGAGCAGCTCGTATACACCGCTCTCTTCCGCTGTGCTGCACGACTCGAAGTAAAGCTTCTTGGATAGCTCCTCATCCCTCTCCGAGATGAACTTCTTAAGGTTATCCTTTGCGAAGCCGGGACCGGCTATGACGATTCTGTTAACCTTCATGCTCGTGAGCTGCTTCATTATATCCCCGAAGAACTGGCTCCTCCTCTCCTCAAATTTCTCATCGCCCTTTGATGCGTGGTTCCTCAGTTCAGGGACCAAATTCAACTCCATATTCCCTTATTAGTGCAAAGAGAGCCTTGCCCTCATCAATGACGAGCATTCCTATGAGGGGCTTCTTGGAGCTCTCCCTTGCTTTCTTAATTCTCTGCAACTGGTATTCCTTCCACTGCTTCGTTATCTCAACAGGCTTCTGTAGCTCAACGTCTATAGTGTGGTGCCTCCCAAGCTGGATGTACTCCTCAGGCCCCTCCGCCTATTATCTTTCCGGTTACCCTCAGCTTGCTGGCGGACTTGCTGAAGTCTATCTTCTCAGCCTGCAGCTCTATGCGAACCTTCTTCCTCTCACCCTCCTCGCCTTCCTTCTCGGATGCCTTGAAAACCCGCGTGGAGGATGATGAAACGATATCGCCGGGCTCCAGAACCCTCTCGAGATGCCAGAGGTCTTCCAACACCTCCGGTACTAGTTTCATCCTTCCTTCCTTTCTGTCGAAGCCTAAAACTTTCATGAGAGAGTTAGGGATAAAGGATTATTAAAAACAATAGCCAAATTATAATTGATTCATTATGGGAGTTAGAATTGCAATAGTTGACAGGGAGAAGTGCATTAAGCAAAAATGCGGCTACCTGTGTCAGAAAGTGTGCCCAGGGGTAAGGATGGGCGACGAGACGGTTACGGTAGACGCTGAAGGTTTTCCCGTCATTTCTGAAACTCTCTGCACAGGCTGCGGCATATGCGTGAGGAAATGCCCTGCGAATGCCATAAAGATAATCAACCTGCCCCACGAGGCAGGGAAACTCATCTTCCAGTACGGAGTCAACGCATTCAGGTTATACAACCTACCTCTGCCAAAGAAAGGGGCAGTTGTTGGCTTGATTGGAGCAAACGGGATTGGGAAAAGCACTGCCCTTGAGATACTCAGCGGGAGGATAAAGCCTAATCTTGGCAACTACAAGAAGAATGCAAAGTGGGAGGACATCATAGGGCAGTTCAAGGGGCAGGAACTGCAGAACTACTTTGAATCCCTGAAAGAGAAGGGTGTGAAGGTGAGTTATAAACCGCAGATGATAGACAGGCTGCCTGAAGTTTTCAAAGAAACAGTTTCAAAGTTCCTGAAGAGGAATGATGAGAGGAAGAAGTTTGAGGAGGCTGTTGATGCTTTTGAGCTGAGGGAGTGCCTGAACAGGAAGATTGAGAACCTCAGCGGCGGGGAGCTGCAGAGAATGGCCATATGCGCAGCATACCTGAAGGATGCTGATGTGTATTACTTTGATGAGCCCAGCAGCTATCTTGACATAAAGCAGAGGCTGAAGGTTGCGAGGAATCTTGAGAAGCTGGCAAAGGATAAAGCTGTGATGGTCGTTGAGCATGACCTTGCAGTGCTGGATTACCTCAGTGAGTACGTGCATGTCCTCTACGGGGTGAGCGGCGCCTACGGAGTTGTTTCCAAGCTGAAGGGAGTGAGGAACGGCATTAACGAATACCTGGCAGGCTACCTGAAGGAGGAGAATGTGAGGTTCAGGGAAACAGAGATAAGCTTCACCACCGGCAGCGTGGAGAGGGAAGGCGGGGATGTGCTTTTTGAGTATGGAAAGATGGAGAAGGATTACTCGGGCTTCTCCCTGAAATGCTCGCCAGGCGATGTTAGGAGGGGTGAGGTGGTAGGTGCCATCGGGCCGAATGCAATTGGCAAGTCCACATTCGTGAAATTGCTTGCAGGTGTGGAGGAGCCGGATAAGGGGGTAGTTAAGCACAAGCTCAGAATAGCCTACAAGCCGCAGTACATAAAATCCGATTTTAAGGGAACCGTAGGGGAAATGGTAGATGCAACTGGCAACTTGGATAAGGATGTTTTTGAGAGGGCGGTCAAGGAGAGAATGGGTATACCTGAGCTCATGGAGAAGAATGTGAAGAATCTGAGCGGCGGGGAGCTGCAGAGGGTTGCCATAGCCCTGTGCATATCCCAGGAGGCAGACCTGTACCTGCTTGATGAGCCTTCTGCGTTTCTTGATGTGGAGCAGAGGTTAATCTTCGCGAATGTACTCGGAAAGGTGATGGAAAGCAGTGAGAGGAGCGCCTTTGTGGTTGACCACGACATAATACTCATCGATTCAATTTCTGACAGGCTTGTCGTCTTCCAGGGCAGGAGCGGAGTTGAGGGAGTTGCGAATGCACCCGAAGGAAAAAGGGATGGGATGAACAGGTTCCTGAAGGACGTGGATGTCACACTCAGGAGGGATAAGGATTCATTAAGACCCAGGGTGAACAAGCCCAACTCAGTGATGGATAGGGAGCAGAAGCAGGCAGGGGAGTACTACTATCATAAGCTATAAACTAGTTCACTTCTTCTCTGCAGTAAGAAATCGTTTCCCATCACTTTCAAAGTCTTCCTTAAGTAAGGTGAAGTTCATACTCCTTAGGATTGATTCCAGCTCCTTCATCTCTTTATCAGGGAAATTGCCAGTTATAAGGGCCAGCCCGCCTGGTTTCAGGATTCTCTCAATTTCTTGCAATGCACTCTTTCTCTTTTCTCCTTTTTGCAGTTCTATGACGAGAGTGCTTGTCACCGAACTGACAGAAGCATCGGGGGCGTTTATTCTATTAGTATCTGAAAGCACAGTCCGCACATTGACGTTTTCAGCCTTAGCTCTAGCCTCAAGTATTTGAAGAATTTCCTTGTCAATATCTGTCCCAGTAACCTTTAAGCCCTGCTTGGCGAGGTATATTGCATTCCTTCCATAGCCGCACCCAACATCCATTACGTCTTTTATACCTCGCTCCTTTAGTAGAGGGACAAACTTGACGACAGATTCGCTGGGTTCAGTTTTTTCGTGCCCGAATATTCTGGCAAACTCTGTCCAAGTGACTCTATCCCATTTAGCCTCGGCGCTTTCCTTTTTCTTCCTAGTTTCTTTTGCGGGTTCCCCACCACTGCTGCCCTCGTCAAGTTTCCACATGATTAGACTTTTGAATTTTCTCTTATTTATAGTATTCTGTTCACTCGACAAACTTCTCAAGCACCTTTCCGCCTGTCTGGTTGAGAATCAGTCTTATGGAATAGTTTGCTTTTGGAGATGTCCACGTCACCACCCAGACGGAGGGGTATGTCATATTTGTTTTGTTCTCAAAGTATGAGTCGCTGGGTTTGGCATCAACTCTCACATTGTCATAACCGACTTGAGTTATCATGGAGTTTATTTCTGGAACATCATTGAGCGTGTGGGAAGCAATAATCGCCTCCTCCGCCCTGCCTATCTTGCAGTTTTCCATTCCCTTGCAGCTGAGCAGCTGGCAGTTGTGGGTTATGTTGTTCTCAGCTCTCGGAACAAAGCCAAACGCAGGGTATTCGTAAACCACTATCGACATGTTTGGGCATGGGGTATTCGCACCGTATACTACTTCTGCAGTAATCCTCCAGCTCCCATCCTGTGGTATTACCGCAGTAACATTGGTTTGCGCGCCTGGATAGTCTGACTGCATATGCTGTTGGACAAAATTCACTGCTTTCTCCTGAGTCATCTGCTCATTCTGCTGGGCACAGCCAGACAGCAATAGGAATAGGGTGGCTACTATGAACAGATATTCTGGTCGCATACTCCTTCTGAGTAATAATCTGCACGGTAGTATAAAAAGATTACGTCGGTTTCAGCTGTTTGGGTTGCTCACCCTTCCCATGAAGAGTATGTTGCCTGTATCTCTCTGCTGTATGATGAAGATGAAGGAGTGGTCTGCCCTGAATATTTTGGGTTCCCCAGGCTCAATGCCCGATGTCATAATCACGACAGTTGCTGCGGCTGCCTCTGTTCCAGTTTCATTCACATCAATGAAGGCTTGATGGATAACATTGCTAATGAAAAGATTTTTCGTTCCATCCATGCCTGAGAAGTCCGCTTCGCTTGGGTCAAATGCCTTTTTCATTCCCATGTCTTCTAGAGTTTGAGACATGAAATATTTGGTTTCGAATTTGAATTTGGGTAGATAAACCCCTTTGAGTGTTGTCTCTTTGAGCATAGCTTTCCACTCATTTAACTTACTTGCGCTGAGTGATTGCTCAAGGGTCTGTAGACTGTCTCCTTTTGGAAGCAGTATGAGCATAGAGGTTTCATTACCATTGTAAAGAAGCTCCAGAACCTGAGTTTCGTTTGTTTCCGCATAATTGAATGTCAATGGGACAAACTCCCCACTGGAAGTCTGAGCCCTGTCACCATGCAAAGACATCATCTTAACTTTGATTGTGCTGCCCGGGCTTACTCTGAACTCTTGGTCACTGGTTTCATTTAAAAATGGTATGAACCAGCTTGCTTTGAAATAGACTGCATTTGTGAGAACCAGACGCGTCAGCGGGTCGATGGAACCGGGTGGGATTATATCTTTGATTTTGTGGTTTGTCTGCTCCTCGACCCAGTTGTTTATGGTGATGCGAGAGTTTTCAGTATCACTGACAAAATCAAGATTGGTTACATTTCCGCCATAATAAGTCTGTATTAAATTGAAGTAACTATCTAGGAACTTGTAATCCTTCTGCGCCCATAATGCATTTGCAGTGCTGAGGTTGTAACTTTTATTTGCCTCGTTTATCTCATTATAAATTTGCAGGAAGCCATTTCTCCGAGTATCATTATCTGTTGGGAAGTGAAAGACTGACTGCATCTCCTGCGCAGTCGCCCCTCTCGCACCCTCGTATGTCATTGCCAGCGCTGTTGAGATGCTGTAGGGTGAGAAGAATATGTTTCCATTCTGGGAGCTGTACTGGGGATACAGGTCAAATGCAAACTGGTTGTTCGCAGCTACAACTCCGACTGCTTCAGAGACATTTGCAGGTATAACTGGGGTTGGAGTCATGCACATCAGCCTGCTGCTGTCCCAGCACCTGCCCCCTCCGCATTCGCAGGCTACCACATCATGGCTGTTGTCCGGGGAGCAACCACAGGCCCCAATCATGCATGTATTCGGGAAATCTGAAACTGACTTGCAACATGATTTCGTGGTGATATTCCCGAAAGAATTTACGCATCCTCTGGCCTTTGCCATTTGCTCAGTCGCATTACACATTATTGAAGGCATGAGGCATTTCGGGGTGCGGTTATAGCATGCTGGGTTGCACACGTTCCCCTGCTGAACATAGCCCTGAGGGCATGTGCATGTGTTATTTGGGCATGGGGCAAATTCGCAGTTTGGACCAGTTCTGCCGACATAAGAGCCATCGGGGCATTGCTTAGCTTCCTGGGTGCATCCCTGAGGTGGTTTTACCTGAGTGCATCCGGCAAGTAAAAACAAAGCAACAAGCAGCAGAATTGTGAGATTTTTTGTTCTCATACTTGTAGTTTTATGAGAAGAGCTATAAAAACATTTGGAATTTGTTCGGAGGTTTCAAAATTAAATTTGCTCTAGCAGAAGTATGCTAAGCAAGCCGGTATTTCCTGAGTCTTGCAACTGCCTCTCCCCATGTTGGTATGTTAGTCTGAGCACCGTATTTTTCAACAATAAATGATGACACGGAAGAAGCAATCTTGGCGCACATTTTAAGCTCCTCCCCCTTCAAAAAAGCTACTAGGAATGCTGCCCGGAAGGAATCGCCTGCTCCGGTGGGGTCAATGAGATTCGCCTTTACTATGGGGACATCAAAGCTACTTTCCCTTGTCATAACTGAACTGCCCTTAGCACCATAGGTCACTATTATGTATTCAAGAGGGAATGAAAAAAGCTCATCCCTCTTTCTCATTTTTAGAAGTTGTAGTATCCTCTTTATCTCAAATTCGTTGCATGTGAGAAACTTTGCATTTTTCAGCACTATCTCAAGCTCTTCCCTTCGGTAGGCGTGTATGTCATAGCCTGGGTCAAAGGAAACTCCGGGATATTTTTTGGCAATCCTCGAAGTGAGGTAGGGGTTGCCGTTTGCCAGGTGAACGATATCGTTTTTGCCAATCTTCAACTCAGGCAAATGTGCCTTTGCAAGTAATTCTGCAACTCCCCAATAGAAGAATGATATCTGTCTGCCTCTTGAGTCGTTGAACATAAATGCCCTTGCAGTCTGGCCTCCCTTCACCAATTTCAGCTTTATGATGTCAACTCCTATTTCCTTGAGGTGCTTCTCATAGGCAGATCCCCTGAAATCCTCGCCAACAAATGAGACAAGAGAGGATTCATGGCCCAGTTTTGAGCATACGGCGCAGAAGTTTCCTGCAGCTCCTCCGAAAAGGTCAAAATAGCCAGTTATGTATGCATTCGAATTTGGATTCGGAAATTTTTTGGTGTCACCGATGTAATCAAAAGCAACGTTACCTACAGCATATATCATTCAATCACCTCAAACTCCAGCTTACCGCCATTCTGGTCGTACACGCCAATGCTGCTCTCATCGAATGGGTATGCAACTATTATATGGACACCACCAGTCCTTGAAAATGAGAGCAAATCACCAGCTGAAGGTCTAGAACTTGGGTTTGGATGCGAATGCACGCTGCCAGCATATTTTATGGGGTAGGGTACCATGTAGTGGTCAAAGGATGAGAAGCCCTTGCCGTAAGTTGACCTTGGCAACAGCAGCACCTCGTAGATTTCCTTCCTCTTATTCTCCCTCAGAAGCCCTATGAACTCTCTGGGATAAATGTTCCTTGCCATATTTAGCATGAACTCCAGTGCTGTTTTTTTTATCTTTATCATACAACCATTAATAAATATTAAAAGGCGAGATATTTAAAGAAATAGTGATTCCATGGGAATTCTGATAAGGAATGTGGATGTGCTCACGCAGAACAGCAGAAGGGAGCTGCTTAGAGGAGTGGACATCCTGATTGAGAGGAATAGAATAGAAAAGATCGGGGAGAACATAAAAGAGAAGGCGGAGTTCAGAATTGACGGCAGGGGGAAGCTTGCAATTCCGGGCTTGATAAACACGCATACGCATCTCGCAATGACCTTATTCAGGGGGTATGCGGATGATGCCGTCTTCTGGGAGGCATGGCCAAAGAAGGTATGGCCAAGGGAGGCCAAGCTGAAGGCAGATGATGTTTACTGGGGCTCTCTTGTGGGATGCCTGGAGATGATTAGAAGCGGTACAACCTCTTTCGCCGATATGTATTTCTTCATGGATGAAACGGCAAGAGCAGTCAAAAAAGCAGGAATCAGAGCTAATCTATCATATGGTATGATTGACTCCGGCGATGCAAAAAAAATGGAGAAAGAACTTAGAGTTGGGGAAAAGTTCGTAAGAGAGCACAACAAAACTGCTGACGGTAGAATCCAGTGTTCCTTTGGGCCTCACGCCCCGTATACCTGTTCTAGAAGTCTGCTGGAAAAGACTGCTGAACTTTCGGAAAAATACAATGTTATGATTCAGATTCATTCATCTGAGACAAGGAAGGAGATTTTCGACTCAATCAAGCAATTCGGGAAGAGGCCTGTTGATTATCTTGATTCAATTAACTTCCTGAGCGAAAGGGTAATTGCAGCTCACTGCGTCTGGGTCACCAAAAGCGAGGTCAAGATTCTTGGTAAGAGGGAGGTCAAGGTATCCCACAACCCAGTGAGCAATATGAAGCTTGCGGGGGGCGGAGTCCCACCCATACCTGAAATGATGGAGAGCGGGGTCTGCATAACCTTCGGGACTGACGGCCCGGTTTCAAACAACTCACTGGATATGATTGAAACAATGAAGGTTGGCGCGCTGCTCCAGAAGATGCATAGGTGGGATGCTAGGGTTTTGAATGCACAGCAGGCTTTTGATTTTGCAACAATTAATGGAGCAAAGGCTCTTGGGATAGACTCAGGGAGTATCGAGGCTGGGAAGCTTGCGGATATAGTTCTTCTCAAGGTGAAATCGCCAAATCTTGTGCCATCCTACAGTTTAGTTTCTAATATAGTATATTCCTCCAACCCCAGCAATATTTCTGATGTTATAGTTGATGGGAAGCTGGTCATGAGCGAAGGCAGGATTCAGATGATGGATGAGGAGAAGGTTTTGGAGAAGGCGGAGAAAGTTGCATCTGACCTTATGGGTAGATAGCATGAGGAAATTCGCAGTTGTAGGCGGGAGCGGTTTCTACAGATTCATTGATGGGAGCAAGAAGGAGGTGGCAACACCCTACGGGAATGTGAGTATAATTCTCAACAGATTCGAGGGTGCGGAAATTGCATTTCTTGCAAGGCATGGAGAGAAGCATGCAATTCCGCCGCACATGGTGAACCACAAGGCGAACATGTCTGCGCTGCACAGACTGGGTTATAAAAATATTTTTGCTATGAGCGCAAGCGGGATAATCTACGGCTATAAGCCTGGCGATTTGATACTGGTGAGGGATTTCATCGCTTTTCACCTTGGAGCAGTGACCTTCTTTGATAGCTTCGGCTTCGAGATCAAACATGTTGACATGGGCGAGCCATATTCAAATGAGTTGAACTCGATTTTGAAAAAAGCTGCAGAGCTGGAGAGGATTGGAATTAAGGATGGGGGGATAGTTGCAGCTACGGCAGGACCTAGGTTTGAGACAAAAAGCGAGATAAGCGCATTCAAGAAACTTGGGGCTAACCTAGTGAGCATGACTAATGCGCAGGAGTGCATTCTGGCAAATGAGCTTGGAATGAAATACGCGGCAGTTGCTATAGGGACAAATTACGCTGCAGGAATCAGTAAAAAGAAGCTGAGAATAGAGGAAGTTTTTGGGATGATGAAGAGGAAGAATGATGAGCTGAAAAGACTTTTCAAAAGAGCAGCTCTCACAAAACTTTAGACGCAGTTGCATCCTTCACCTCAAGCGAGCCGGAGGTTCCTTTCCAGCTTATTTCCGAGCTTGCTATTTTTATTCTGTACTTAAAGAAAGGCGCGTTCAGGACCATGGACTCATACTCTCCCCCTTCCCCGCTTAGGTTTATGCTGAATTTCTTTCCCAGATTTACCAAATCATCTATACATTTACTGTCAATGTTCCTCCCAAGCCAGTTCTTGTCGAAACCCTCTGCGGATACTGAAGTGAGGATAATTTCAAACCCTGCATCCAGCATCTCTCTGAGAAGCTGCTCCGGGTTTTTATGCCAGAGCGGGGAGAAGCTTCTAAGGTTGAGCTTCTCACACAGCATGTCTATCTTCTCCTTCTGGTACTCACTTGCAACAGCTCCTGTTATGACTGCATCAATTCTCAAATCTGACAGGACATCCTCCAGATCATCCAGCTCCACATCTTTTTTGCCGCTTGTTTTCTTCATAATGAGGGGAAGGTCCATGGCATCTGCCTGAAGTGGAGTCCACCTGACATTCGGATAGTGGAACATATAGGAGGAAGAAGATTCGGGGAGCATTGTCACAAGGGACACCACATCCCAGCCGTAGGAAAGAGCAAGCCATGCTGCGTATGTGCTATCTTTTCCACCGCTGAAAAGCACTGCAACTTTCATTGGAATACCTACAGCTTAACAAGCTTCATCATTTTCGTAATTAGAACTGAGGATTTGTGCTCTTGGGGGTTGAAGCTCTTTTTTATTCTGACAACCCTTGCGCTCATCCCCATCTCCTTAAGCTTTTTCTTGAGGAACTTCTCATCCTCTCTCTGGTCGTATCCCAGGGCAATTACTGAAGGTTTAATTTTCCTTATGATTTCATACCTGCCTCCTGTGCCCCCAAGCACTGCAGAATCTACAAACTTGAGGGATTCCACAAGTTTTCTTCTAGACTCCTCATCAAGGACAGGCTCCCTTTTCTTCAGCTTTCTTATTGTGGAGTCTCTTGCAACCACAACGATGAGCTTGTCGCCCAGCTTCCTAGCATGTTTCAGGTAGGTGTAATGACCCATGTGCAGGATGTCGAAACAGCCGAATGCAAGGACTTTTTTCATCTAAGTCACCTTCTCATATCTTCCGACTAATGTTCCGCTAGCTGTGATAGAGCTCCCGTTTACTAGGTCTGTGTATTCTACATAAAGTTTAAAGCAGTAGGTGGTCCCTAGTGATGTATCAACAGGTATTGAACCGTCCTTATCCGTGCAGTATAATTTGTTTTTAGTGCTGAGACCAGTAACATCAGCGAGATAATGAGATTGCAGCATTACGGGTTGCTGTAGTTGTCCATCAAAGCTTTGTTGACTGCCTGCCTCATCTACTGAATCTATCCTAACGCATTTTATTCTATTTATCTGTATATCGTGTTCTAAACCATTCCCAAGCCTCAAATCAAGTTCTGAAGTTCCTGAATTTAACCGATACGCAACACACGATAGACCGTTTGTTAAGTAGCACTGTCCTAGGTTAGGGCAATTGACAACACCCATAGAGGCATATATAAAAAAGAATATGGAAATGAGCAAAAGAACTGATATTATCATCCTTGTAGTTTTGTCTATATGTGGTTTGATTATTACCGATATCCCAATTATCAGTACAAGTAAAGTTAGGATTATTGTTTTTTGGATTGCATGGGAGGGTTTTGCACAGGGTATTGCACAAATTTCGTTAGGTGATCTAGTTTCTAGATAGTACCACCAGAAAACTACTAATAGTGCTATCAAAAGCACTACTCTCAAAATCCAGAGTAAATTCAATCTATTTTTCTTCATTCCCACACCTATGGGTATACTCTGTTTATCGTCCTTGGGAATGGAATTGCATCCCTGATGTGATCGAGGTTGAGAACCCATTTCAGCATTCTTTCAATTCCCAGGCCGAAGCCTGAATGCGGCACTGAGCCGTATTTCCTCAAATCAATGTACCACTGGTAGCTCTTTGTATCCAGCTTCTCTTCCTTTATCCTCTTCATGAGCTCATCGTACTCCCATATTCTCTCAGAACCGCCCACAAGTTCTCCATGCCCATGAGGAGCCTGCATGTCTGCATTCAAAACAGTTTCAGGGTTCTCAGGGTTGATTTTCATGTAGAAAGCCCTTCCCTCTTTGGGATAGTTGTAGATGAATATTGGCTTTTCTACATCTGCAGTTAGAATCTCCTCATCCTCTGTTCCGAAGTCATCTCCCCATTTCTTTTTCACTCCTTTCTTAGCAAGGAAGTCAATTGCATCGTCATAGCTCACTCTTTTGAATGGGGGTGAAACCTTTGCAAGTGTCTCTGGCTTAACCTTGAAGAATTCCAGCAAGTCTGCATGGTTCTTTGCAAGCTTCTGGCATGCGTAGGAAACAAGCTCCTCCTGCAACTTCATGTTGTCTTCATTATAGTAGAATGCCTCCTCCGCCTCAAGATGCCAGTACTCTGCAAGATGCTTGACTGTTCTGCTCTTCTCCGCTCTGAAGGAAGGGGCAAGCACGAATATCTTCTCAAGCGCTGTTATGAAAACCTCATTGTACAACTGGGCACTCTGAGTAAGATATGCAACATCGTCAAAATATTTGAATTCAAAGAGAGTTGAGCCTCCCTCGCAGCCTGCTTGGGTTATTATAGGAGGTGCAACCTCCCAGAAGTCATGGGAGTAGAAGTATTCCCTCAAATAACCGATGAGGTGCTGCCTCACCTTCATTACATTTGTAAGCTTCTGGGAGCGCAGCCAGAGGTGCCTCAAATCAAGCAATAATTCAGTGCTCTGGTGCTCAGTGATCGGGAAAGGCTCTGAGAAGCTTATCACTGAGAAATCGTTCACCTGGAGCTCATACCCCTCAGGAGCCCGCTTGTCTTCCTTCACAACTCCTTTTGCTGTGACTGCGGATTCCAGTAGAGCTTTGTCTGCATTTTCGTATGCTTTCCCAGAAACATTCTCTTTCTTGATTGCAATTTGCATTATCCCGGTTGAATCTCTTAGGACAAGGAACTGCACTCCTCCACTGGATCTCTTCCTGTGAATCCAGCCTCTGAGATTGACCTCCTTTCCAGTGTATTTTCCTGAGAATACTTTTCCAATCTGAGTGAATTCAGGCATACGGATCACCTATGTTTTCAATTGCAGATTTTATTGCCTCCTCAAGCTTTTCTGTCTTTCCTGCACCGCTCACGAAATACTCCTTCCCTCCCCATTTCCCTTCCATAATTCCAAATGCTTTTTCTGCAATCGATTTTAAGTCAATACTCATTTCTTGGTTTTTGGCCATGAGGAGGAAACCCTTCTCACCCTTGTTGCCAAATATAACTAATGCATTCTCCTCTTTTATTAATTCTCCTGCCTTTTCCATGAGTTTTTTGCTGTCAGTACCTGAGAAAACTTTTGAGTATATCTTCATCCCTCCTTTCTGGATGGGTTCGATTCTGCTGAGCAGCTCCTCATTCAGCTCTTTGAGCTGCTCCTGCATCATTATGTTCTCGGCTTTTAGCTTCTCCGCTGTTTTCTCAAGCAGTTCGGGGTGGGTCTGCAGAATAGAGCAGGTGTTCATAGTTATTTTTTTCATCTCAAGCAGGAAATCTTTTGCTTTTTCGCCAAATTCAAACTCCAAAGTATACTCGTTTCCTTCTCTCGTAAGGCGTGTGAGGGTGAGGAAGCCTATCTCATTCGTATTGACAACATGGATTCCGGAACAGGCGGACTTGTCAAACCCCTCAATCTCAACAACTCTCACCTCATTTCCTTTTATCCTGTCAAGCTTCACCCTGAAATCCCCCTTCCCAGCCTCCTCTTTCTTCACCCAGCGGACTACAACTCGTCTGCCTTCCTTAATAACCTGGTTTGCAAGCTTCTCGGCCTCGGCAATTCTTGTAAAATCGAGGGGCTCGGGACTTCTTATGAAAAGCGCATGCCTTCCAACATCAATATTGTCCTTCACAACATAGAGATTTGGGAAAAGCCTTGAGAGGCACTGGAAGAACATATGCTGAGCGGTATGTGCCCTCATGAGTTCATATCTTCTCCCCCAGTCAAGCTTGCACTGAACCTCTTCCCCAGGCTCTATTTTCCCTTCAAGCATGCATACATGGATGACCGACCCTTTCTCCAGCCTCGTTTCAACAACCTTTGCAGTTCCTTTCTTCCCAACAATAATTCCAGTATCAAAACTCTGTCCTCCACCACCTGGGAAGAAGGCTGTCCTCTCAAGAATAATCAACGCATGGGAGTTGGAGTAGGAAATGGAATTAACTCTAGAAGTGAAGGATTTGAGGTAAGGCTCCTCGTAATACAGCTCCATGTTCTCCTTCTCAGATGAGTTTGTCAATGAAGAACTCTTTTGTGGATAGGTAGGAATTCAGGAACTCATCGAAATTCTCATTTAGAATATCCTCATCCACAAGCAGGTATGCCCTCTTCATGCTCTTGGATATGTAGGAGGGTATAGCATAGCTGGTTGGCTTTTTGGTTATCTTTTTAACAAGCTCCAGAGCGTCAGTCACTTTTCTGTGCTCCACGGCAACAACCTTGTCTCCCTCAACGTGGGGTCCTCCAATTGCGTTCCTGTGCTTCCTTATGAAGCTCCCCACGTCTCTCTCGTAGACAATTGCTGGGCCAATAGCCTTCCTCACTGCTGGAAGCTTGTAGGTGGAAAGCTCAAGCAGTATAACGCATCTTTTATCCTCATCGCTCCAGAAGTCATAGCCGAAGAGCTTGAATTCCGCAATTTCCAAATGCTTGGCAATGCTGCCAGCTGCCTTCTTGAGCTGCGGCCAGAGTATATCCGGCACGACTTTCGGAGTGGGGAACACTATGGCAACAAACTTTGTCCCCCTGCCTCTCATCCTCTTGGCGAGCTCCTTTCTGGAGAACTCCTCCTCATCTGCAAAGAAGAAGCTCTTGCTTGGCTTTTTGAGGAATGCCCTTGATGCAAGGATGAATTTCGAGAGAGATATGGCGGAAACCGCGGCAGCTACATTCCTGTTCCTGTCAACTGGGTCTATCACAATGAGAGGGACTTTGAATTTCTCCCTCATCTCCTTCTCAGTGTGGTATCGCTCTATGTCCACAACAGGGTTCCTCCACTTTGAGGAGTTCTTTAACAACTCCATGAATGAGCCGTAGTGCAGAATGAGAAGCTCGCAGAGGTACCCCGAGAAGCCCTCAACCTTCAGCTCAGCTCCGTATACTCCAAGCCTCTTCAAGAACTGTTTTAACAGCCTCACCTCATCAGCTTTATGTTCATCAAACCTTGAGAGTATGTACCTCTTGTGAAGCGGGGAGCGATCTACAGCTGATGCTCTTTCATTTATATTCAGTATCTTGAATGAGGGGACTATCTCTATGGTGCATCCTTCTACATCTGCCTTGAGATAAGGATGTTCGGCATAGCCTATCCGCCAAGGGTGGGGGGAGACTGCTTTTTTAGCATATCGGAGCCCCTTGCTCACAAGTTCCTTTTTAGTAGTCTCCTTGGGGAACAGCATGAAGAGGTCAACATCCCGGTCATTCCTCAAATCTGTATTCTTTGCAATGGAGCCGACTATTTCAAGCTCCACATTCCGAGGAATGAATTTTCTCAGCCTTGATTTCATCCACTCCGCAATGCTCAGCTCCCATTCTCTCTCCTCAGGAGAAGGCTTTATCCTCTCAAGAACCTCGCTTAGAAGCTTATCCATGGTAGTATTTCGGAGAGCTGTTTAAAAATATGTTGTGGAAACTTCAGTGCTTTATTAATACTTTTGCTGAGAAAAAAGTTCATGGGTGGTGAATGGAAGATTGCTTCGCACAAGCGGTTTGAATTGGCTTTCTACTCAATTGTCATTCTATTCTTCCTGCTACTGGTATTCGCGCCAATTCTTTACATTGCGGTGAAAGGCTGTCCTGATTCCCGTGCGATATGTTTCCCATCCATATATCTGACTAATGAGATGAAGGACGCACTCTTTAATTCATTCTCCATTGCATTTCTCGCAGTGGTACTTGACATAATATTCGGAATTCCAATTGCCTGGGTCATAGCGAGGTATAAAACAAAGCTTAAAGTCTACCTGAACTTCCTTGTTGACATGCCTCTGATAATGCCCACAGCTGCGCTGGGCTTCTCTGTTGCTTTATTCTGGGGAGGGGAGGGAATTGGGTTGCTGAGCAAGGGCTTCTGGATGATACTTGCCGTGCACACTGCTTTCACCTACCCGTATATTGTGAGGACTCTTTCCGCGGCAATTGAAGAAGTGGATACAACATATGAGATGGCTTCTAGGACTCTTGGAGCAACTCCGCTTACGGCTTTCAGGACAGTAACACTCCCGCTTTTCAAGTCCGGCCTGCTCATCGCGGCCCTGCTGGCATTCACTAGAAGCCTCAGCGAGACGGGCGCAACCATGATGGCTGTGGGCACAGGGCAATTCTTCGCAGCAACGGCACCTGCCCAGACTCTACTTTACAAAAATAGCGGCGATATGGCATCTGCCATATCACTCAGTATTATACTCATCGCAATATCAACCATTCTCCTGGCTTTGGTGAGATACGCATCAAACAGATTCGGCATCCCAACCGGTAAGATTTATCCGTCATTTGAGAGGTCACTAAACAACTTCAAGCTAGAGAAGAATGTGTTCGCCTTTGCATTCTTCATAGTTATTATACTTCTCCCATCCTTCTACCTGCTCAGATTTGTATACTATTCGCCGGGAGAATTTGGGGATACAATGAATTCCATCGGTATATCATTCCTCATAGCATTTGTGGCCACCGTAATCAATCTAATCTTTGGGGTGGGGATGGCTCTGCTCATAGGCAGGAACAAATACGGGCTTGGACCAGTTTTCGAGTTCCTTACAGATATGGTAATGGTGATGCCCACAGTTGCCTTGGGGCTTTCCCTAGGGATGTTTTGGAATCTGTTTAAGCTGAATGAGCTTCTTATTCTTGCGATGGTGCACATAAGCTTCTCCTATCCTTACATAGTGAAGCCTGTTGCGGCTTCCATAAGGGATTTGGATAAGAATCTGGAGGATGCTGCAAGGGTGCTTGGGGCAACTCCATTCAAAGTCTTCAGGACAATAACACTGCCGCTTATAATGCCCAGCATACTGGCAGGTGCAGTGATGGCTTTCATGAGGAGCCTGAGCGAGACAGGCGCAACAATGGCAGTCTCAAAAACATTTAAAACAATCCCCGTGCTAATAGTAGGATTTGTAAATGCGAACAAATATGGGGATGCGGCATTTGCATCTGCTCTGCTGCTAGGGGTTTCATTCATTGCAGCATACTTTCTGAGGAGGAAGTGAGTGAATGCCTGATGTGAAAGTAGTTAATGTTTCAAAATTCTTCGGCAACATAAAGGCACTTGTGGGTATAAATCTTGAAATAAACGATGGGGAGTATGTAGTGCTGCTCGGACCCAGCGGGTGCGGTAAGACAACCCTGCTGAAGATTATCGCCGGCGTGTGGGAGCCAACCACCGGGAAGGTGTACATAGATGGAAATGACATCACAGACCTTCCTCCTGAGGACAGAAACATCGGCTTCGTCTTCCAGAACTACGCGCTATTCCCCCACCTCAATGTTTTTGATAACACCATCTACGGACCTGTGGTGAGGGGGAAGGATGCTGAGGAGAGCAGGAGGAGTGCAAGGGAGATGCTGCACCTTGTGAGGCTGGCTGCAAGGCATGATGCCTTCCCTGCTGAACTCTCAGGGGGAATGCAGCAGAGGCTGGCAGTTGCCAGAGCACTCACCACCGGCTCGAGCCTGCTGTTCCTGGATGAGCCGCTCTCTGCCCTCGATGCCAAGATAGGGGCCGAGCTGCGGAGCGAGATGAGGAAGATGATTAAGGATTTGAAACTCACTGCTATACATGTCACTCACAACCAAGAGGAGGCAATGGAAGTTGCAGACAAAATAGTTGTGATGAGGAGAGGGAGGGTGGAGCAGGTGGGTTCCCCTGAGGAGATTTACAGGAATCCTGCAAACCTTTTCGTAGCGCACTTCCTTGGCGATGCGAACTTCATAGAGGCAGCAGCTTCCGATTATGGCTCATGCTGCAAATTAAAGATGCTGAGGTGGGAGTTGGAAATACCAAAGGTGAAGCCAGGTGCGTATGTTGCCGTTGTGAGACCTGAGAAGGTTGAAGTTGGGGATGGAGGAGCTGAAGGGGTTGTAAAGAACTTTAGGTTTCTTGGGGGCTTGTCCTATGTAGAAGTTGGCATTGGGAATGAGTCAGTCATATCAAGGTTCCCCAGTGGAAGAGAGTATGAATTGGGCGAGAAGGTCTGCGTGCGCTTCAAGCCCGAGGATGTTAAATTGTTTAAGTATCCCGACGAGGGACTGAAGGAGGCGTTGAGAGTTGACTAGCATATCTGAATGGTTTGGTGAGAGGAGGGAGGAGAAGGTTCTTGACATGTTCAAGAAGGAGTTCGAGCTCGGCACAAAGTCCATAGAAGAGCTTGTGAATATGGTGGAGAAAGGGGGACGGAAGTTCGACAGGATACAGATGTTTGAGAAGGAGGCTGATGAGGTAAGAAGAGGTATAATGGAGCAGCTTGCAAAGGGTGAGCTTGCAAGTCAGGATAAGGAAGACCTCATGCGCCTTGCAAAAGAGACAGATTCTATAAATGACTGGATATACACGGCAAGCAAGAACCTCTCTGCCATAGGGAAGCTGAGGGACTCGGAGAAGAAGCTCCTTGTTGAGATGTGCAAGAACGATAGGGATGCCATTGAGAAGCTCAATGAGTGCATGGATAAAATAACTTCTGGCGACAAGGAAGGCGCAATGGGGCTGGCGCACAAGGTTGAGAGAGTGGAAGAAGCAGTGGATGACCAGTACTACGATTCAAAGAAAATTTTGCTGAAGGAGAACAGACCTGGCGCAGAGGCAATTCTTATGTATGCACTCTTCCAATCAGTGGAGAATATAGCGGATGCGTGCGAGAACACTTCGGACCAGATAAGGCTAATACTTGTGAAGTTCTGGTAGGTGAGTAATGCGGGGGGAGGGATTTGAACCCACGTAGCACCTAAGTGCACAGGATCTTAAGTTTGGCAGGCATAAGCCACCTGCCCTTTAGACCAAGCTCAGGCACCCCCGCACGTATAATGTTTGTAGAAAGAGTAATTTAAATCTAGTGAATTTTTAGCATTATTTCAAAAGCAGACTAGCGCAACTGTCCTCTGCCCATTTTCCTTCGTTTTGATTCGTTTTCTTCTGTAAGCCCCTTATGTCTCGGCGAGGAGTAAAAGTCGGCTATGTTTCTTATTGCAAATGCCGCTTCCATGAAGCAGAAAAAGGAGAGAATGTAGAGTAAGAAGAGCGCCCAGTCGGGTATTACCATTTCAGGCGTTACAATTAATTCGACATAAATGAGGATAAGTCTGCTTAAAGAGATAGCCACACCCCACATCATCCAGACGACAACCGCCTTCCAAGGCCCTCCGTAATACTTGCGCCTAGCTTGGTATACTGTGAAAATTGCCACAAGACCGAGGAGCACAGCAACAGTGCCAGTTACCAAATCTGCATAATTCATATGCACCCTTTTCTCTCAATATTGAGGCGTATTAACCATACATAGGTCCAATCTCCTCAACCTTCTTGTAGTCGCTGTGCGCATCCCTTGCTTTTAACATGAGCTCCTTCATCCTTCCTTCTACATCAGCAGATTCCGCTATGAGCTCCTCCGTGCTGATCTTTATATTGACGAGCTTCTTCAGCGATTCTATGACCAACGCAGCTGCCTTCGGGTCTAGGAATTCCGGCTTGGAGTCTGCCAGAAGCGAGACAGCAGGAAATTTCCTTGAGCAACAATCTGCAAGCAGCACACCACTAACCCCAGTTGTTGCACCCTCTTTTATTGTTTTAATTCCAGCAGCCTCAAGTTCCTCCACAAGCTTCGGTGTGCTTGCTATTCCGAAAACAACATCCTCCTGGTCCTTGACAACTATGCCCCCGAGCGATATTATCTCCCGGACTTCCCTCTCAATGCACCAATCAAGTATCTTCTCTGACAGCTCATGAATGCTCTGGAGCGGTATGATGAACTCGGAGAAGAGCACGAGCAGGTTGCTCTTCTGCGACTTGTAGATTCTTGCGGGATGGAGCGGCACCTTATTATGCACTGCCGCTATGGGAGGGAACCTCTCAGAGGTTATGTGCCCCAGCAGATCCATTTTGAGCTTTTCAACAATGTAGCTTGACGCTATTGTTCCCACAAGTCCTATACCTGGAAAGCCCTCTACGAGTATAGGTTTCTTCAAGTCGAACTCAGAGGTTTCGATGATTTTAACGGGCATAATGATCATTGGTCGTCTTGTGACATGCTCCCACCTATGAATAGGTGTGGGCTTCCTGCTTCACAGACATTGCTACCGCAACATCTCTCTCCATTACGGAATTGCAGGCGTTACTTCCCCCTTGCCCAGGGGTAGCTCTGATGAGTATATTACATGCAGCATTTATATCCCTGTCTGTTGATAAACCGCATTCAGGACAGGTGTATGTCCTCTCACAGAGACTCAAATCATTTTTGAGATTTCCGCACCTGCTGCACATCTTCGAAGTATTTTCAGGGTCTACAAACACTACCCTGCATCCAGCTACCTCCGCCTTGTATGCAAGCATGTTTGCAAACATGTTCCATCCTGCATCGTTGATTTGCTTGCCGTATCTCTGTTCTGCCATTTGCTGTGAGGTAAGTTTCTCCAATGCAATGAAGGAATAAGCATTCACCAAATTAGTTGTTGTCTTATGTAGGAAGTCTCTCCTGCAGTCTGAAATTTTTTCGTGTAACTTTGCTACCCTTACTTTAGCTCTTTTCTTACTGACACTTCCTTTCTTTTTCTTTGAGAACTCTCTCTGTAGGAAGGTAATTCTCTCTTCATATTTCGTGAAATGTCTTGGGTTGTTTACTGTCATTCCATTTGACAAAGTTGCAAATGTCATCAGCCCCAGGTCAACCCCAACTGCCTCTCCTTTGTTTTCTTTTGGAATTTCTTTAGGTGTTTCAACACAAAATATTGCAAACCACTTTCCTGAAGATTCTCTCTTCAGAGTGAGGGTTTTTATTTCACCTTTTATCTCCATGTGTTTCTTTATTGCAATCTCTCCAAAAGGAGTCACCTTGAGCTTCTTATCTAAAGAGAAACCAAACTTATACTGTGGGTAATTCAAACTCTTAATTCTCTCAAAAGACTTGAATCTTGGAAAACCGCATTTTATCCCCTTCTTTCTCAGCGTGAAGATTCTCATCACTGAATTGTAAACCCGGTGTGCAATCTCCTGCTGTGTCTGGGAGTAGAGTCCGTAGTCTTTTACCATAAGCTGGAGAGTATTCTTTTTTGGAAAATAAGCGAAGTCTTCGTAGGTCTGTTTGCAATGTTCCAGAAGTTCATTCCAGAGATTCTTCGCTAACCAGAGATGTTTATTCAGAAGCTTCTCCTGCTTCTTTGAAGGATATATCCTGAATTTGTAGGCTTTCATAGACGTTATTTACTTCTATTTTTTCCTTTATAAACCTCGTGGAGGGGTAGCTTTCCAATGAAAGGTGAATTTATATGCAAAGCCTGTTCTTGGGAAGCTTGCTGCCAACCTTTATCCCCCTTCTTTTAGCCTCTCCCGCTTTCATCTCAATTAAATATTTCGCAGGTTTCTTAGGGGTTATTTTAGATGTGAATGGTTTAACCTCACTCCTTACGTCAACAACAACACCTTTTGAGTTTAGGAAGACTGCATCAAAAGGGAAGAATACAAAGAAGGAGTGGATTGCACTCAGTTCCCTAGACTCTGACGGCATTATGAAGAGGAGGGGTTTCTTAATGTTTCTTCTGAACATGAGGCCCCGTAGTCTCTTCCGCGTCGTATCCGCAAGCTCAAATTCATCTGAGAAGGTCACCTACCGAACCTCCTTTTTCTTTTTTTGTAATCTTCCAGCGCATCCTTCAAATCCTGCTCCGAGAAATCAGGCCAGAGCTTGGGGCAGAAGTAGAGCTCGCTGTATGCGCTCTTCCATGGCATGAAGCCTGAGAGCCTCTGCTCGCCAGATGTGCGTATGATTAAATCGGGATCCGGCAGTTCGCCGGTGGAGAGGTATTTGGGGAAGTCTTCCTCTCTGATGGACTTAAGCTTTCCATTCTTGCATTCTTTGAGAATGGAGTTGCATGCATCCACAATCTCCTGCCTTCCGCCATAGGCGAGGAGTATGTTCACAAAGTAATTGCTGTATTTCTCAGTCTCCTTCTCAAATTTTTCGATGCTCGCCCTCACTTTCGGAGTGAGCAGCTCCTTCTTCCCAAAAACCCTCACTCGTATCTTGTTCTCGTGGACCTCCTCGCTGTTTATCTCTCTTATCTTCTGCTCGAAGAGTTTCATAAGAAGCTGGACCTCATCCCTGTCCCTATCAAAATTTTCCATGGAGAACCCCCAGAGGGTTACCATGCGTATATTCAGATTTCTGCACCATTCCAAAACTGTCCGGAGCTTGTTTATGCCTATCCTGTGCCCCTCTATGATGGGCAAGCCATGCTGCCTAGCCCATCTCCTGTTACCATCAGGTATTATTGCGAGATGCTGCGGCAGGTCTTGCATAGAATAATTGTTGGGGTATGATGATTTATTATTGTTTACGTTCGGGCGTAGCACTGGGAAGGTGGTTGGTTGCTACAATGCGCATATATTTATTATTCACAGTGCTTTAAGAATTCATGAATAAGAATACAGCTTTGGTATTACTTCTTTTTATTGTTCTGAACATCCTATCTGCCTTTTACCAACCGTTCTCAAAAAGTTTTTCTGTTGATGAGGGTCAGTACATACTCATAGCAAAAAAAATGCTGGATGGATGGGTTCCGTATAGGGATATAGTGGACAATAAACCGCTTGGCATGTATCTTTCGCTAATACCCGCTGTGCTGCTAGGCGGAAAGGATATGGTTAAGCTGAGGCTGTATGGAGCATTGATTGCCAGCCTCACCTCATTTTTAATTTTTTTGATAGGCGAGAAAGTAAAAAACAAACTTGCCTGGCCTGATAGGCGCTTTAGCATATATCTACATGGTGGCATTTCCCGGGTTGGGCGGCTATTTCTTGATAACCGAGCCCATGGCAAACTTATTTGTAGTTGCGCTTTTCTACATTTTATTATCCAAGGAAAAAACCTATTCAGATTTTTTTCTGATAGGGGCTCTGGCGGCCATATCCTGCTCCATAAGGCAGAACTGCATTTTTGTTTTTGCCCCAATAATTTTTGACGTTTTATGTTGCAAGCAGAAAATGGATAAGAAAAAAATCACTGCAGCCTTCTTGTGCGGCATAGTGGTGATAGCTGTGCCTATGCTGCTCTACCTAACCCTAAACTCGGCACTCTGGGATGCAGTCTACTGGTGCGGCTATGCGAACATTAGATTCATGCGTAACGGCGGGATTGAATGGAAAATAGAACAGCTCGGCAGTTTTTCAACTTTCTTCTATCCTCTCATACTATTTGCGGCAGCAACGCTGGTTGGTATGACGCGGGAGAAGAAGCTGATGTGGCTATGGCTGCTCAGCGCCCTAGTCATGGTGCAGGTAGGTTACTCAGTACTCCACAACTATCTTCTTCTAGGCCCGCCCTTATCAATTCTTGCAGCTACGGGGGCTATGGAGCTTTATAAATGGAGCTCTGGCAAAGGCTGGTTTGCCAATGCCTGCAGAGGAGTATTTATATTCTTAGCCGCCAGCGCATTTTTGTTGGTTGTTTTTGAGCTTTGGACAATAGCCAAAATGGGAAGAGATGAGGAGAATTATGACAGGCAGTGGGCGGTAAGCGAGTATATCGCATCACATACTAACAAGGATGATGGGATTTTTGTGTTTATGGCAGACCCCTATATATACTACATAACGGATAGAAAGCCGGTTACTAGGGTGACATTCTTCTGGATTGAACTGCTGCAGTTTACTAATGATAGCGAGAAGAATGAGTACATATTCGGACCGCTTGAGAAAAGCAAACCGAAATATTTTGTGATGAACCCTTTGTATTATGAAAACGACAGCAGTGTTATACCCATAAGAAATTATTTGAATGAGAGGTATACGCCTGTAGGGGATTGGGGGATGTATCATCTTTATGAGAGAAAACCGGGAAGTTCATGATGCTTGCACTCTTCGTTCTCCCAATCTCATAGCAGTTTGTTGGATACAATGCTGCCGAATGCTTTGAGTAGAAAGCCTTTGAGCGGTGATGCGGCGGATGCAGAATTCAGCATGACCGTGGGGCTGTCCATATCGCCATGCTCAGCAAGAAACTTCTCGGCGCCAGTCCTCTTCGCAAGCTTGAAGTAGCCTTCTATCTGCCTGTCGCTCATGGAGTTGTAGATGCTCCTCATTCTTTCATGCAGTATAAGGTCCTTCCCGAATTTCCTCCTCCAGCTTATTTCATACTGGCTCGAATCCGCTCCCTTTAGTATGCTGGGCGCCATCCCCCCCGCTATCTTTGCGCAGTTCCCCCCGAAGATGATACCTCCACCAGTAGTGGCTTTAACCTGCCCCGCTGCATCCCCAACAAGCAGAACTCCACTTGCGTATGTCTGCTCTCTGGGAGAGAGGGGTATGACGGCACTGAGTTCGTTTCTCTTCTTCGATTTTTTAAGAATCTTTGAAACAACTGGATGCCTCTTCACAAAATTATTGAAGTAATGCCTCGCCGGGAGGCTGTAGCTTCTCCGTATATCTCTGAAGACTCCAAGCCCAACCCGCGCTTCGGACTCATTCAATGGAATGCACCAGCCGAAAAAGCCTGGAAAGAGAGTATTTGATAGGAACATTTCAACCACTCCCGCATCGGGTATGGGAACATTGATGAAGTCTGCTTGGCAGCAGAATGCGAAGTAGTTTATTTTAGGAAGTCGGTACCAGGCAGCAACCTGCGAGAGCGCCCCATCTGCGCCTATGATGAGTTTTGATTTCAGGTCTTTTCTCACAGCTCTCCTTCCAAGCAGAAGCTTTGCACCGCAACGCTCAGCCTCATCTGCGCATGTGGTGTCAAACTCCTTTCTGTCTATGACAAACGCCTTAATGTCTCTGCAGATTATGCTCATTCTATCCAGAGCAGGGGAGTATATTCTGGCTCCATATATACTGTTAAGAATTGCCTTTTTGTAGTCCACCCCAAGGCTGTCCAAGCCCGTCCTTGAGAGCAGGCCCGAGCATTTCAAGCGCGCTCCAACCTCCTCATGCTCCTCAAGAATAGCAACATTGAGGTTTCTTTCTGCAGCCTCTCGCGCTGCTATGCAGCCTGCCGGGCCAGCACCTATAACCTGCATGTCATACATAAAAACACCACATATTTCACGTATTTAAATGTTTATGTTTATATTACTAAAAATTATAAAGTGATTATTTGAGCGGAGAATTTGAGTTCCTAACTAGTGCAATTCCAATCTTCCTCTCTATTTTCATACCAGGGTTTCTGGTAGCATTGGCTTTGCTTAGAAAAACCAAGCTGCCGCTTCCAGCCATAGCCGCATTCGGCTTCATACTTGGCTTGGTATTCCCACCCTTGCTGCTGTTCATATATTCGTTATTTGGTGTGCTCTACACGCCTCAGCTTGTCGTAATAAACCTCTTCATTGTAACAGCTGCGGGGTTGCTGCTGTGCATAAGGGAGGGCACCCTGAATTTTGGGCTGTCCTTCGAGTACAAGAGGGATGGAGCCTGGGTGTTGCTGCTCCTGATAATGCTGTTTGCATTCTGGGTCAGGATACAGAGCCTCAGCCCGATATTCTACGAGTTCGACCCCTATTACTATGACCAGATGACGCAGTTCATCCTGACAAAAGGTGCGGTCCCTCTAACGGATAGCCTAGCCTGGTATCCCTACCCCGACTCGCACAGAAACCAGCCGCTGGTGCAATACCTCGAAGCTCAGTGGTATTCAATCCACGGCTACCTCGCAAACAGCCAGCAGTTCGACAATTATCTGCTCGCCACAATTGCAGGGGTATACCCTCCGGTTGTTGCTGCATTGCTATGTTTCCTAATTTTCATACTGATTTCGGAGGCGTATGGCAAGAAATACGGGCTCATCAGCGCAGCTTTGATTGCCGTAATGCCAATGATAATAGAGAAGTTCGCCGCAGGTGAGAGCGAACAGCAGCCGTGGGGCGTTTTCGCTGCCTTTTTCTTCTATGCGGCATTCGCGCTGGCAATTTCAAGGAAGGATAAACGATTCGCAATTCTTGCCGGAATAGCCACTTTGACCGCCACGCTGGGGTCAAAGCAGGATGTGCTGGTATACCTGGTTGCGGCTGGTTATATTGGACTGCAATCGCTGGTGAACTATCTGCAGAAAAAATCAAATCTGGAGTTGATTAAAACAAGCGCCATAGTGCTGGCATTTACGCTTTTCGCTTATGTGCTGTACTCGTTGTACCTTGGATGGGAGGTACCAAGCGATATACTGAGTTTCAGCTCTGCTCTCATTTTTGCTGGTGGACTGTATTTTATTGACCAGAGAGCTAAGAACCAGGATGAGAGGATAAACTACCTTGCGGGATATCTGCTTCTGGGTGCAGCTGCTTTTTTCATAACGTTTATTCCATCCTTCCCAGTCCCTATGGGACCGAGAATTTGGGGGTACATTACAAATACCGCAGCTGTGGCGCGTCCCAGCAGCGCGCTCATGATGACAGTTGCTGAGGAAAACCCTACAGCGCAGCAGTTTGCAAGCGCAATCGGGTTCCTGGGCAACAGCTCCGAAGCACTTTATGCAATACTTTTATTATCATTTCTGGCAATCGCGTATTCAGCATACCGCAAGTCTGAGCTGGGCATTTTGTTTGGCATAATGATATTCCCGATATGCTATGTGGGGCTGAGCAAGAGCAAGTATATGCTTCACGTCTCATTCATGATTGCCATTGCAGCCACGGTATTTTTCGGTGAGCTGGATAGAGTTCTGAGAGGCCCGCTTAAGAAGGAGTTCGGGGATTCGGCAGCATGGAGCGTTTTTGCAATTGCGCTAATTGTGCTGGTTTCTGAGTGCTTCGTAACTCCGGGCAACCCGATAAGCTTCGGCGGACCAGTTATGGATGTTGTCGGCGGGACGCTGGACCCCAAGTATCAGCTCAATGATGTGAATGCTTCTATAGAACTGGGGAGGGATTGCAACCTCCTTGGGCAGGATGGCAAGTTTTTAGCAGGTTACCTGTTCTGTTCTCGCATACCGGAGTACTGGAGAACTCCAATGGACTGGATAAAGGATAATGTGGGTGAGGATGAGAGGGTTATTTCGTGGTGGGATTACGGGCACTGGATAAACTACTGGGGGCAGAAGGAGTGCATTACCAGGAATGATCACCTACACCCAGATATGGACTTGGAGGTCGCGGACAAATTCGTGTCAAACACCCCAGAAGCACTGAAGAATTACATGATAGCGCATCATGCGAAATATGTGCTGTTCGACCAGGATTTGATTGGCAAATGGGGCGCTTTGGACTTCCTCTCCTGTGTTTATAACAATGGGACAAACATGGATTTTGCATTCAAGGAGGGCAAGAGGCTAGGTGGCATGTACCAACTGGGCACATCGACATGCGAGAGGGAGCATGAGTTTGAGAGGATTTACATTCCAGAAGATATATCAGTAAATGACATATGCCAGCCGTCAGACCCGTCAAACCCATATGTGAGAGCGTATACCCTCTCGAATTACTCCTACTGCGTGCTGTTCAATACGCAGGGTGGAACCAGGAGGATAGCTAACATCGTCTACGAGGATAATATGAGCAGAGTTAACAGAGGTTTTCCATCCTTCAGCGGAGTTCAGTCGTCTGGTGGCAAGCTTTATGATGTTTACACAATGCTGTACACGCATGATATATGGCCTGATGGAAAGAGCGGATGGGATGACAGAAAGGGCAAGATGTATGACTCAACCTTCTATCAGGGCTTCTTCCTTGGGAATCTGCCAGGGTTTGAGCAGGTCTACCCCGCAAATAATACGGGCGGCTTGGTCAGGATATTCAAGATTATTGGGTAGAATTTACTACTTAACTCCTCCCTTGCAAGCGGCAATACGGACATGAAATAAAATTCAGGTTTCATACCTTTCCGCAATTTTTCCATAAGTTATATTTGATTGTCCCGTAACCATATCAGTATAGTTTATATAAACATCTAAGCAAGCCAGAGTACCGATATGGGCATCGGATGGTATTGAACCATCCTTGTTTGTACAGTAGACTCTATTATTGGTTCCTTCACCAGAAATCTGAGCGGATTTACCAGTTGGTATTTGTATAGACTCATTTAGAGGTTCTATATAGGTGGGGGCGGATAGGTTAAAAGTTCTTACATTGATGCATTTCATACCAGTTACTCTTATTGCGTTCTTAAGACCACTTCCCAAAGTTAAACGAAATTCAGAAGTTTCTGCATGTAGCATAGAACTCACGCAGCTAAGTCCTGGACTAAAATAACAGATACGGGGTGGTGAACAACCTAAATACCCAATAGAAAAGAAACAGATTAAAAATAGAATCAGTAACGTCGCTAAGAAAACTTCATGAGTATAGAATTTAAATGCCAGTGAGATGGCAATCATAACAACTGAAAAAACTATGATTATCCCCACATACTGGTTGAGCTTTTGGGCGGTGGATGGTACTCCACAAGTTCCACATTCTGGACCTGAAAACGCATCATAAAATAGGATTATGGTAAGAACTATGATGGCTGCAATTGGAAGATATTTCAGAGCCCAGTGTGGATTCGGTTTATTTTCCTTCTTTATTCAACCACCTAATAATAGTTTCCGAGAAGGAGTATATTAAGCTTGCTTTGGCTTCAGAAGCAGTTCTGAGTTAAGTAGTAAAAATGACTATACCGTTCAAGATAAAGGATTGAGTTTTTAGAAAATTCTATTCTGCGGTTTTAAGCCATTCAATGTAACGCTTTACCCCTTCCTTCAGGCTGACTTTTTTCTTCCAGCCCATCTTCTCAATCTTCTTTGTGCTGAGCAGGAATTTCACTACATCGCCTGTCCAGCCCCTCTTCCCACCAGTATATTTGAATTTAGGTTGTACGCCGAGCACGGAGCACATGCTCTTTGCCACTTCATTCACAGTGGTCATCTCGGCGCTCCCAACATTGAAGTAGTCATAAACCTTCTTCTGCCTCTTTGAAGCCAGCACCAGCGCATCTATGCAGTCGGAGATGTAGAGGTAGGATTTGCTCTGTCTGCCGTTTCCAAGAATCTCAAGCTCTTGGGGATCTGCTTGTAGCTTCTTGAAGAAGTCATACATCACTCCATGGTTCGAGGGAGGCCCGAAAATGTTTGCAAGCCTCAGCACCACTCCTTTAATTCCATAGGTGAAAGCATAGGAGGATATGTAAACCTCGTCTGCAACTTTTGATGCAGCATAGTTGCTTATAGGAATTTCCGGGTGGTCCTCCGGAGTGGGCAGCACCTTTGTCTCGCCATAGACTGTGGAGCTGGAGGTGAAGACAATCTTCTTGACGTCATTCTTCCTGGCTGCCTCAAGGACATTGAATGTCCCATCCACGTTTATTTTGAAGCTGCCCTCTGGGTTTGTTGCGCTGTCCTTGACGCTGGGGTCGGCCGCCAAGTGGTACACCTCCTCAACGCCTTTCATGGAGGAGCTGATGAACTCCTTGTCACGAACATCCCCTCTTATTAGATTAAAATTCCTTCGGTTGAGATTTGAGGTTAGATTCTCGACTTTTCCGGATGAGAGGTTGTCAAAAACAGTCACATCGTAGCCTTTGGAAACGAAATAGTTTGCCAAGTTGCTTCCTATGAACCCAGAACCGCCTGTTATGAGAATCATAAGTCTATTTGGGCAGGTAGTATTTAATTTATTTTCCCTCAATAATAGATTCGATGAGAATCTCGATAATAGGGGCAGGATACAGTCGTAGATAAGTGTGGTAAGGCGTTCCCATGAAAATTCTTGACTTGGGATGTGGAAGAGACAAATACAGGGGCGGGAAAGGCGATATGGTTATAGGAGTTGATGTGGACAAGCAGTCGGGTGCTGATGTAATCCACGACCTGAACAAATTCCCCTATCCATTCAAAAAAAATGAGTTTGACTTGGTAAGACTCAAGCACTCAATAGAACATCTTCAGGACGTGTATAAAGTGCTGGACGAGGTATGCAAAATCACAAGGAATGGCGGAACTGTCAGAATCTTATACCCACACTTCTCATGTGCGAGCGCCTACAACACATACACCCACATCCACTTTTTCGGGATCAATGCGCTTATCGGCATCCACCCGAATCTAAAACTGGTAAGCAAAGAACTCCACTGGTATCCGAACAGCTCCAATTTTATAATTAATACATCCGATAGGGTGCTCTCCTACCTTGCAAACCTCAATCCAACATTCTGCGAGAGGCTCTGGTGCCATTGGGTGGGAGGCTTCTTCGAAGTCGAATTAAACCTGCGTGTTGAGAAGTGATCAATCCCATCTTATTAGATTAAATTCCTTCGGTTGAGATTTAAGTCTATTTGGGCAGGTAGTATTTAATTTATTTTCCCTCAATAATAGATTCGATGAGAATCTCGATAATAGGAGCAGGATACGTGGGGCTTGTTGCAGCAGTGTGTTTTGCCAAAGGCGGTTTCAAGGTGCAGTTATCCACAAACGACCCGAAAAAAATAAAGATGATAAATGAGGGAAAAGCCCCTTTCTTTGAGCCGCAGCTGGATGGGTTGCTCAGAAAGGCGGTGGAGTCTGGCGCGCTGAGAGCCATAGGCACAAGGGCTGAAGCAATCCTGAGTTCTGATGTGACGTTCATATGCGTCGGCACGCCCAGCGCTGCCGATGGGTCTATTGATTTGAGTTTTATCTATGCTGCTGCTGAGGAGATTGGGAGGAGCCTTAGGAAGAAGAAGGGTTACCACATAGTTGTTGTGAGGAGCACAGTCGTTCCAGGCACCAGCAACAGGGTAAAGGACATCATTGAAAAACTCTCCGGGAAAAAAGCTGGCAAGGGCTTTGGGATGTGCATGTGTCCTGAGTTCCTGAGGCAGGGGCAGGCAGTCTACGACACGTTCAACCCAGACAGGGTGGTGATTGGCGAGCATGACAAACGGGCAGGAAACATCTTGGAGAAGCTTTTCAAGAATTTTTACGGAGGTAAGAAGGTCCCAATTGTGAGGATGAATATGGTTTCTGCAGAAATGGTGAAGTACGTAAGCAACTCCATCCTCGCAACAAAAGTCTCATTCATAAACGAAATTGCCAATATATGCGAGAAGCTGAACGATATTGACGTCTATAAGGTCGCAAAGGGAGTTGGGTTGGACAGGAGGGTTGGACCGCTTTTCCTTGAGGCAGGGCCTGGCTTTGGGGGCAGCTGCTTTCCCAAAGATGTCAATGCAATACTGAGCTTCTCAAGGGAGCTAGGGTATGAGCCGAGGATACTCGCCACTGTCATAGCAGTTAATGAGGAACAAGCTCTCCACGTTGTGGAGTTGGCAAGGAGGAGCCTTGGTGGGTTGAGGGGGAAGAGAATTGCGGTTCTGGGCCTCTCCTTCAAGCCGAATACAGATGATATGAGGGAGGCACCTTCTGTGAGAATCATAAGAAAATTGTTGGAGGAGGGAGCAACCGTAGCTGCCTACGACCCGGTTGCAGTTGAGAATGCAAGGAAGATACTTAAGGATAAGATAGAGTACGCAAGCTCCAGTCTGGAGTGCCTGAAGGGGGCGGATTGCTGCATAGTTGTTACCGAGTGGGATGAGTTTAGGAGGATTAAACCTGAAATGCTGAAAAGGATGAAAGGCAGAAGCATTGTTGATGCTAGGAGAATCTTTGATGCTGAAAAGCTGAGTGATGCTGGGTTCAGCTACTACGGAATTGGGTTGGGGAGTGAACAGGGGTGATGAATTGAAAGCTATGATACTTGCTGCTGGAAAGGGAATGCGGCTTAGACCTCTGACATATGGGATACCGAAACCGCTTCTCCCTGTTGGCGGAAAGCCTGTTATCGACTTCGTGATAGATAACCTGCTGACCTGCAAGGAGATTGACACGATATACGTTGGAGTTTCACACATGCAGAACATGATAAGCAGCTACCTGGCTCATACTCCAAGAGATGATGTTGTGATGGAGACCGTCAGTACTCTCTGCTGGGAGACCGCAGGAGATATTAAAGTCATGGCTGTCGAGAAAGGTGTGAATGAGACGATTGTTGTTGCCTATGGAGACAATGTGACAAAAATGAGTGTGGATAAGCTTGTGAAATTCCACAGGAAAATGGGGAGGAGCGCCACTCTTGCACTTTTCAGAGTGCCGTGGAATGAGGTTTATAGGTTCGGAGTTGCAAAGGTTGAGAAAGGTTTGGTAACTAATTTTGTTGAGAAGCCTGAGAAGGGCAGGGCAATTTCAAATATAGCAAACGTTGGGTATTATGTCCTCGAACCAGAGGTGCTAGATCGCATTCCATACGGCAAGATTAAAATGGAGAGCATGCTGTTTCCAAAGCTGGCAGAAGAAGGGGAGTTGGCAGGACTTGTTTATAACCTTAGGTACTGGTTGGATATAGGAACAATTGAGGCGTACAGGAAGGCAAACAAAATGATGGAAGGGATACTGCCGCCGTGATTTTAATAGAATAGAAAAGGAGTTGATGAGATGGTTGAGGGATATTTCCGTGGGAAGAATATTTTAGTAACTGGAGGTACTGGAAGCTTTGGGCATCAAATTGTTTCCAGACTGATGCACATGAACCCAAGAAAGATTGTGGTTTTCAGCAGGGATGAGAAGAAGCAGTATGACATGCAGAATGAGTTTGATGATGAACTGATGGATTTTGTCATAGGGGATGTGAGAGATTACTGCGCGATTTATGGAGCGATGAAGAAAATGAATGTTGTATATCACGCCGCGGCACTCAAACAGGTTCCAAACTGTGAGTTCCACCCCCTTGAGGCTGTTAAGACGAATGTTCTGGGAGCTGAAAACGTAAGGAGGGCGGCAATAGAGAATGGAGTGGATGTAGTTGTATCAATAAGTACTGACAAAGCGGTGAAGCCAATAAATGTTATGGGGATGACTAAAGCGATACAAGAGAGAATAATGCTCAGCCCTAGAGAAAGAGGGAACAATACTAAGTTTGTATGCGTTAGATACGGAAACGTCATTGGAAGCAGGGGTAGCGTAATCCCATTCTTCAAGGAGAGATTAGAGAAGGGGAAATTTCTTCCCGTAACCGATTACGAGATGACAAGGTTTCTGCTAACTCTTGATCAGGCTATAGACCTTGTCTTCCAAGCCACTAGAGAAGGAGAAAGCGGGCAGATTTTTGTCAGGAAGATGCCTGCATGCAAGATAATAGACTTGGCCAGAACCATGGCAAAGAATATCACTGGCAGGAAGGATTACCCAATAAGGGAGGTGGGGATACGGCCTGGCGAGAAAATCCATGAAGTTCTGGTTTCGGAGGAGGAGATGCACAGGGTCGTTGAAACTGAGACGCATTACGTGATCTATCCTCACGGAAGATTGAAGAGACCAAAGCTGTTGAGGAACCTTAGGGAGTACACCTCAAATAATACTGAGATGCTAGATGAGAAGGGAATCGTTTCCCTGCTCAAGGCAGAAGGATGGGTATAAATGAAAATTTTTATAACTGGGGGGGAGGGACTTCTGGGTAGCGCTTTATCATTTGAGCTGGTGGGAGAACATAGGGTAATATGCGGCTGCCATTCTGGATGCATTGAAATAAAGAACGACAACTTTTCTCGTGAGGCTTTCGACATCACAAAGGCGGATTCACTGAAAGTACTGGATAGAATATCACCTGATGTGATAATTCATGCAGCAGCCTTGACGGATTTGGAGCTGTGCGAGAGGAACCCAGTGGCGGCGCATGAGGTTAATGTGGCCGGCACCGGCAACGTTGTGAAAGCAGCCAAGAAATGCGGGGCCAAACTGGTGTACATATGCACTGATTATATATTCGATGGTAGGAAAGGGAACTACTCTGAAATTGACAGGCCTCATCCTCTGTCGGTGTATGCAAGAACCAAACTGGGGGGGGAGAGAGTCATCGGAAGGAATTATGATAACTTTCTGAGCATTAGGACCGATCTGCACGGCTGGAACCCCAACCCAGCCAAAACAAGCCTGTCATCCTTGGTGGTGAGCTCCTTGAGGCGTGGTAAGGAAGTGAATATAATCAAGAATCAGGTCAGCTCAATGATGTTCACGAATGACATTGCCGGAGTGATAATGAGGATGCTGGAGCAGGACCTGAAAGGCATTTATAATATTACTAGCTCGGACTCTATGTCAAGATATGATTTTGCTTTGATAGTTGCAGAAGTGTTCAAACTTAATAAAGAACTTATACTCCCAATATCATTAAATAAGTTGGCAAGAAAGATTTCACTCAAGGCTAAACGCCCTGAGAACGTTTCATTGGATGTCTCAAAGATAGAAGAGACGCTTGGGGAGAAAATGCCCAGCATCCGGGATGGCATTTTTTCAATGAAAAAGAAGGAGGAAGAATTTAAGAGTGGGGTGGTATGGGTTAAGGGAGGGAGGTTTTGATATGCAAAAAATAGGTTTCAAGGACGCGCGGGCGCTTGTTATATCCCCGCACCCAGATGATGAGGTTATAGGATGCGGCGGGACAATATCTAGAATTGTCAATGAAGGAGGGGAAGTATTCGTCCTTTTCGGTGCAGTTGGAAAGTGCAGGCAACTTGTAACTGGGCAGACGGATGAGAATGTCAGGCTGAAAGAGACGAAAAAAGTTTCGAAGAAGGCAGGATATCGGTATAAGTTTATGTTTGTAGGTGACGAATTTATGCATCTTGACTCAATTCCAAGAAAGAGATTGATAGATCCAATAGAGGACTGCGTGGCAGAGCTGAAGCCAGATATTGTTTTCATCCCATTCAGAAACAGCTATGACCAGGATCATGTGGCGATGTTCAATGCGGCCATAACTGCACTACGCCCAAGGCCTCAGAAGGTACGTCATTTTGTCCCAATTGTTCTTGAATACGAGGAGCCCTACTGCTGGGGTTCTGATGACTCTTTTGTCCCGAACTTCTATGTGGATATAAGTAAGTTCCTTGTAAAAAAAATTGAACTTCTGAAGCTTCATGCTACTCAGTGCCGCAAGGATCCTTTTGCAAGAAGTGCGGAGAACCTAGTACGCCTTGCAGGTCTGCACGGTACTGCAGTTGGGGTTGAGGCAGCAGAGGCATTCAGGCTGCTCAGGTGCTACCTATGAGATTGAGAGTAGCATTCTTCGCATACCGCAATTGGGCATTTCAGTTAATAAAGAGAATAAAGAAAGCGGGTGGGTGGGAAATCGCAGCAGTTTACTCACCTGTGGAGCATGAGGATGCTGAGGGGCTTCATGTGGAATTTATGAATCCGAAAAATTTTGCTGCCATCCTTCCCAAACTCAGGAAGAAAGAGATAGAAATTCTGATTTTTATAGGATGGAGCTGGATTGTGCCAAAGGAAATTCTGGGAGGCTTCAAGTGCGTCTGCCTCCACCCATCGCCTCTGCCAAAATACAGGGGAGGTTCGCCACTGCAGAACCAGATAATAAGGGGGGAGGAGGAAAGCGCAGTTACTCTGTTCTTCATGACCGTAGGACTGGATGATGGAGGTATAATAGAACAGAAGCGCTTCTCACTTGATGGAGAGCTGGCAGATATCTTCAACAGGCTTGCCGAGGTTGGCGCGGAGGCTGTGATGGGTATGCTTGACAGATTTGCAGAAGGTGATTTCAGCAGCATGAAACAGGATGAGTCAAACGCAACTGTCTTCAAGAGGAGGAAGCCAGCAGAAAGCGAGATTAGAATATCCGACTTCAAGAAGAAGAGTGCAAAGGAGCTTCACAATTTCGTCCGTGCTTTGCAGGATCCTTACCCTAACGCATTCATAGTCTGCAAGGATGGAAAAAAACTTTATATACTGAAAACTAAGATGGGGGAGTAGTGAGTACATGAAAATAGATGTAACGGAACTCAAAAAGCATGAGGACCCTCGCGGAGTATTGTTCGAAGTGCTAAGACGAGACGAAACTGACGAGGATATTAAACTTATCCACTTCTCTACCTCCAAAAAGGGCGCAGTAAGAGGTGGTCATTATCACAAGAGGAGGGTTGAATGGTTCTGTGTTGTTAAGGGGGAGGGCAAGCTGGTTATTGAGGATAATGAGACAGGTGAGAAGAAGGAGCTGATTCTATCGGGAGAAAGTCCAATCTTGGTCAAGATTCCTCCAAACACGAAGCATTCAATCCAAAATATCGGGGAGGGGGAGATGTATCTCATATCTGTGACGAATGAAGTTTTTAATCCGAAAGATTCGGATACATTTAAGCTTTAGAGAATATTGCTAGGATACTATCGCCCATTCCAATCTTTTCAAAAAATAAGGCAAGAGGCATCAAGAGTCTATAGTTTATGCTGAGTAGTCTAACCCTCTCCTCTCTGAAACCAGACTCCTTCATAAGGTTGATGAGTGTTTTCGGACTGAAGTGCCAGAAATGCTCCTCTGGGCTGTATGGGTACCACCTGGACCCAAGCACGGTTCTCATTGCTCCATCAATATTCGGGGCTCCGATAACCAGTATGCCATCATCCTCGAGCATTCTCACAGCCCTGGCTAGGAAACTTTTCGGGTTTTTTAAATGTTCGATTACATGATTCATAGTTATGACATCAAATTTCCTTTCTGGGTTGAAGTCTTCGAAATTCTCGTTGATGACCTTGTTTGTCACGAATTTATGCGCATACCTCACCCTGCTGGCATCTATTTCCACCCCAATGGCATCAAAGCCCTGTTTATTCGCTTCGTCAACAAGAATTCCCTCCGCACAACCTACATCCAAAAGCACTCCTTTCTTTTTGAAAGCAGTCACCTCATTCAAAATCTGTTTTGCAAATTTTCTCCACAAAATTTCTCTTTGTATATTTCGTTTCAGCTCTTTGGCTGCACCAGCTTTCCTATGAAGTTCTGGGGCTGGGACGGTTCTGCATAATCCGCATTTAGTGCATCTGACAACTTCGAAGTTCCTGCCGGAGAATAAGCTGGTGCTTTCATAAGAGCCACACAGGCACCTTCCAAATTTCTTTTCCATAGATTAATCTAGCAAGGATTATTATTTATTTCGTGTAGATTATACTTATGGCTGTTAAAAAAGAAGGAATGAATAAGCTGGTTTCAGTCATCATCTTAAACTGGAATGGGAAGCGTTTTCTCAAAGACTGTCTCGGCACTCTGCTGAAGCAGGATTATCCAAATTTTGAAGTGATATTTTCGGACAACGGTTCAAGTGACGGCTCTCAGGAATTTGTGAGGGAGAAATTCCCTTCTGTCAGAATAGTTGAGAATGGGGAGAACCTAGGGTTCAGCGGAGGCAATAATGCTGGGATAAGGGCTGCAAGGGGAGAGTATATCGTGCTGCTGAACAACGATATGGTATTTCACAGGAAGGACTGTTTGAGTGAGCTCGTGAAGGCTGCAGAAAGCGACAAGAGGATTGGAATTGTTGGAGGTATGTTCCTCTGGGTAAGTCAGCCTAAGAGGATACAGAATATACGGGGGGCTAGTCTTCCGAAGGTTCTGCCGAGCTTGTCCATTGCCGCATTGACCAACATTGCAGTTAGCACAGCCGATGCTCCTTTTGAGGAGGACATGGGGCAGTATAAAGAGCTTATAGACATTGACGCAGTCGATGGATTGATAAAGCGGGAGGTTATTGGAAGGATAGGGCTGTATGACGAAAAGTTCTTTTTCACCTATGATGACGCGGATTTCTGTTACAGGGCTAAGCAGGCAGGCTATAGGATTGTTACAAATCCCAATGCAAAGATGTGGCATGTGGGGGCTGGCACAATCAGCGCAGTCACTCCGTTTTACGTATACTACTCCTACAGAGGAAAATTGAGGTTCGGCCTTAAGCATTTCCGAGGTTTGAAGAAGATTGCATTTGCACTGCTGAATTCTATTGCTCTCCCCTTCTTACTCCTCAAGTTTATACTGACGCTAAGATTTGATTTGATAATTCCGCTGCTAAAGGCATATGCATGGAATATTGCAAGCTTCAGGGATTATAGAGTGTGAGGATATGGAAGTGAGCTTTGTTGGAACAGGAGTTTTGTCTATACCCCCTCTCTATGGAGGTGCGACTGAGAGGGTTATATTTGAGCTGGGGTGCGCTCTAGCAAAGATGAGAGGGGTGAATGTTAGGATATTTGACTACGAGCATCCAATCCCGCGAACTCCTAAAAATTTGGAGTATGTTACGGTGAATGGTATTCCCATAAAGAAGCACTCCTTCTTCTCAATTCTTGCTCTGTTGAGGAGCATGGGTTCCAAGAGCGATATTTTCCACTGCAGTTTGGCAATCTCATCAATACTGTTTTCAAAAACTTATGGTAGGACAGTGTACACTTCGCACTCCCCATTCTGGTTTGACCCGGGTAGATTCAACAAAACTGAAATACGCGCTATTAAGAACGCTGCCTATAATGTGGCAATCTCTAAAGATATCTATGGGAAGATGCGACGTTACAATGAGAATACAGCGTATGTTCCAAACGGGGTGAATACAGATAAATTCAGACCACCTAAAAAGAGAGAGACTTCCCCAAATGTTATTTTTGTTGGTAGGATAGACAAACAGAAGGGCCTTGAATACCTCGTTGAAGCAATTAGTAAGTTGGTGGTGGATATCCCTGATGTGAGGGTGCGGTGCATCGGCCCGACGTCATTTTATGGGGATGCCGAAAGCGAGTACTCCATAAGTCTGCAGAAACTGGTCAGCGAGCATGAGCTGAAAGATAATTTTATTTTTACGAGGAAGGTTGATGAGCAGGAGCTTTTGGAATACTACAGACGCTCATCTCTATTCGTACTTCCTTCAGTTTCTGAGGGAATGCCGCTGGTAATCCTGGAGGCTATGGCATGCGGTCTTCCGGTCATAGCAACCGACGTCAGCGGCGTGAGAGACGTATTAGATGACAAGGTTGGCAGGATAATCCCAAAGAGAGACTCTGCGGCACTTGCGACGGAGATGCGGACTATACTCTCTGACAGCTCCCTTGCGGGGAGGATGTCTAAAAACGCTAGGAGGAGAGCTGAGTCATTCAACTGGAATAGAATAGCAAAAAAAACTCTTGCGGTATACAAGAAGGTGTTGTAATTTATGAAGGTCTCAGTGATAATACCCGCGCATAACGAGGAGAGCGTTATCGGAAAGTGTCTTGCGAGCTGCTTCAAGCAGGTTGTGCAACCATACGAAGTGATAGTTGTGAATGACGGTTCGACAGACAGAACAGAAAAGATAGCACTAGAGCATCGCGCAAGTGTAATTCATTATGACAAGGGACATTCCGCTGCATTCGCAAGGAACAGGGGTGCGGAAGCAGCAAAAGGCGACGTGGTATTCTTTCTCGATGCAGACCAAGAACTGCCGAGGAATGACTTTCTGAAGATACTGGAGCAGGATATAAAAGGAGTTGATGGAGTGATATGCCCATTCCAACCCCCAGAAGCTAAGAACCTGCTGCAACGGATAAGTAACACGGGCTACCATGACTCTTATACGCCCCATGAGAAGTTCATGGTGGACAGAAACAGCAGATACAAGTATGTCATCCACGCCATGCGAAAAAAAACCTTCAAAGAACTCGGCGGCTATGACGAAAGCATATTCTACTTCGAGGATGCTGACTTGGAGGAGCGGTTTTATAACAAAGAGCACAAGGCACTATACGACTGGAGGCTGGTGTATTACAACGAATACCCTGAAACGTTCTGGGAGTTCATAAGGCAGGCGGAATGGATGGGCAGGGGGGCATATACGATGCTGAAGAAGGGGAAGTTCTACCTTAAGAACGCAGCATTCTGGTCGGTGTATGTGTTATTTCTTGTACTGTCTTTTGTGAATGTAATATTCCTCGTGGTATTCATAATAATGAACGGCTATATCCTTGCGAAAGCAGTCAGTCTATATAAGAAATCCCATGACTTTATAGGTTCGCTGGCATTGCAATTCATACTCGGTGTCCGTTCTTTCTTCGTATTAAAGGGATTTATAGCGGAAGCAATAAAATGATTATATGAAAATTGCATTCCTAAGCCCATTCAACGAGGAAAGTGCTGGGACGAATAGGTTGCAGAACTTCTCGAACTCACTCAACAGATTAGGGAATGAGACGAAAGTGTTCTGCTTGGGGAACTATTCGGGTATATTCCACTATAAGGCATATGATTTAATCCACGTCTTGAAACCGCATTATAGAAGCGGACTACCGGCGTACCTACTAAGGAAATTTGGATTTTTTAGGAGAGCCATACTTGATTTTGATGATATAGATTGGTTGATTCTAGAGGAGAGAGGGCGGTTCTGGGATGCTAGAATTAGCAAGTTTCTAGAAAGTCTTCTCACAAACCGATTTGATGGCATAATCGCAGGGAATGACATCCTGGCAGATTACTTATACGAAAAAGTTGGAACTAGAAAAGAGAAAGTTATGGAGATTATTCCGAATGGGGTGGATACAAGGCTATTCAGCCCACGCAAGAGAGAAACGGGGTTGAGGAAACATTACAAAATATTCAATTCAAAATTGATAACCTACGTGGGAACACTTGCATCCGTAGAGCAGATTTCACCCATACTCAAAGGATTCCGGGCAATTTCGAATAAGTATGACAATGTGAAACTCATGATTGTGGGAGATGGAAACGCAAAGGAGGAACTGGTTGGCTTGGCACACTCTCTGGGCATACACAAAAAGATGGTCTTCACTGGGAGGGTGGACCACAAGCGGATTCCGAATTATCTCGGTGAATCAGATGTATTGATTCATATTCCTTTCAGCCCCAGAACGGCAAGTTTTGCAAACCCAAGTGCCAAAGGACCAGAATACATGGCAATGGAGAAGCCAATCATTGGGGCGAATTGCGGCTATGCTCCAGTAATGCTTGATGGGGGGAAAGCAGCATTCCTAATCAATACACCAGAACCACTAGAAGTGCTAAGAGCCTACGAAGAGATAATCAACAACCCGAAGGAAGCGAAAAAAAGAGCAAAGAGAGCTCGGCAACTTGCAGTGGAGAGATATGACTGGGACATCCTGGCAAGAAGATTAGAGAAAGCATATGAAAGGGTGTGAGGAGTTGCATTTTAGCTTAACACTCTGCGGTATAATTTTATATATCCTTCTGCCATCTTTTCTGCAGTGTAGTTCTCCATAAAACGCCTATAGCTCTCCTGTCCGAGTTTCTTTCTCTGCTTATCATCCTCTAGAAGCGTTTCAATTGCCTTCGCCAGTGCTTTCGGGTCTTTCGGTTCATAGAGCAATCCTGTATTACCTATAACTTCTGCTAAGGCGGGAAATGCGGTATGGACTATTGGCACTTTGTGGGACATCGCTTCTAGAGCTACCAGACCGAATGACTCCCAGAGAGAGGTGAGTGCAAATATATCCGCTTTATTGAACAACGACTCCTTGCGGCGCTCTCCTACACTTCCAAGAAGAGTGACTTTGCCTTCCACTCCAAGGTGATGTATAAGCTCCGAAAGGTTTTTTTGCTCTGGGCCTGTGCCGGCTATCAGAACCCTGAAGTCTTTGTTTTTTATAAGCGGGACGGCGCGGACTAGATGTTCAAAGCCCTTCTGCTTTGCGAGCCTCCCTATTGCAAACACGACTTTCTTGCCATCCGATTTCTTTCTTGAAACTTTTGTTGGCGGTATGCCGTTGGGTATCATGGTGATTCTTTCGCCATGGGGCATTCTGTAGTGCGCAATCATATCGCGCATAACAGCTTCCGAGACTGCAACTGGATGTTTCGCATTGTGGAAAGCAGAATGCTCCATCCTGTTTATAACGTGCCGGTAGTACAGCCTTCGTATCCACGAGACGTCGTCTCCCATGGCCTCCAGATATCCCAGGCCGACTCCATGGCAGACAGGTATCGCTGGCTTGTCTTTTACGTATCTCAACAGCCATGAAGCCCAGGAGTTTGCCTGCACTATGTCAACCTTCTTTTCCAGCTCCCTGAGTTTGGGGTATAGCAGAGTGGAGAGAAGAGCCCGCGGTGATTTAGTTGTATACTTGGTTGTGCTTTCTGGCAGGCAGGCAACTTCGGTCTCTATGCCTTTCTTATTCAGCTCTGCAACTAGGTGGCGATTGACTACCTCAATTCCACCGTTATACGAAAAAATTGGAAATGGATTGAGGATGCCAATTTTCATTTCTTCTCAACTCTGTTTATTCCTTGGGCTTCTGGTTTGATTTCTCATAGAAAGCCCTCCTCTATTGGGAATAATATTATGCGCAAGAGTAATAAAGGTAACTTGGCAAATAATAAGATGCGGAGGAATTTTAGAATTCATCAGGTTCAGAAGGGGTATTTTGTACGGCCACCATGATGACCGGTCGATGCAATTTCATTATTATATGAGGTGTTTGGATGGAGAAGAGGATAGGCATGGCAATCATAGGCTGCGGGTACTGGGGGCCGAACTATGTAAGAATCTTCAATGAACTAGACGACTCCAACCTACTCTATATCGCAGATATAGATCGCGGAAAATTGACGAAGCTTATCAAAAACTCTTCAGTAAAAGCCACCAAGGATTATAAGGAAATTTTGAAAGACCCAGGAGTGGACGCAGTGGTTGTATCTACTCCTTCCTCCACCCATTATGAGATAGCAAAGAACTGTCTCTTAGGTGGAAAGCATGTCTTAGTTGAGAAGCCAATGACTCTAACTTCTAAAGATGCGGAGGACCTAATAAAAATTGCTGATGCTGAAAAGAAAGTCTTGATGGTCGGGCATACCTTCATGTTCAACCCCGCAGTCCAGAAACTCAAAGAATATATCAAAGATGGGACACTTGGAGACATCTGCTATTTGTCATTTGTTAGGACGGGACTGGGGCCAGTAAGAAGTGATGTAAATGCGATGTGGGATTTGGCCACGCATGACGTCTCGATACTGAACTTCATACTGGAAAAAAATCCGAATAAAGTCAGCGCAACAGGAGAATGCTACATACAGGCAGGTATTGAGGACGTTGTATTCCTAAACCTCAAATTCCAGAGTAAGATTATTGCAAATGTTCATGCCAGCTGGCTCAACCCGCACAAGATCAGGCAGGTTACTGTAGTGGGAAACAAAAAGATGGCAGTATTAGATGACGTTAGCTCGACTGAGAAGATAAAGTTGTTTGATAAGGGGGTACTGAAAGAACAGAACTACTCAAACTATGGCGAGTTTCAGCTGATATTAAGGAGTGGTGATATTCTAATTCCTGACGTAAAAATGTCCGAACCGCTGAAAAACCAGTGCATGCATTTCATTGAATGCGTAAAGAAAAATAAAAAACCAATAAGTGACGGGAATAACGGGCTCGGAGTGGTGAGGGTTTTGGAGGCGGCGCAGAAGTCGCTTAAAAATGGGGGTTGTGAGGTAGGAGTATGAGAAGAACTGTGATGCAGTCTACCCCGGCAGGTTTTGCAGGAGCTGTTTTATGCAGGGTTAAGGAGCTATGCTCTATCGCATTACTATCCATGGAGGGGGGGATATGATGCTTGATGTAAAACTGGGTAAAAATGTAATCATCCCACATCCAGAACTGGTTAACGTATATGGCTGCGAAATAGGGGACAATTGCATGATAGGACCATTCGTGGAGATACAAAATGATGTGGTGATAGGCAAGAATACCAGAATTCAATCGCATTCATTCATCTGCTCTAAAACAAGGATAGGCAAGAATGTTTTTATCGGTCATGGCGCGATATTTATAAATGACAGGTACCCGCCGCGCAGAAATCCAGCAGATTGGGAGCCGATCATAATAGGCGATGGAGCGGTTATAGGCAGCAATGCAACAGTACTTCCCTGCAGGATAGGCAAGGGTGCAACGATTGGAGCCGGGGCAGTTGTAACAAAAGACGTGCCAGCGCATGCAGTTGTCACAGGTAACCCTGCTCAGGCGGTTAAAAAGGGTAGAAAGGGATGAAAGTACGGAGGTGGTGTAAATTAAAGTTAATTTCGTTGATTTGAAGAGGCAGTATCTTTCTATTAAAGGTGAAGTAGATCCGGCTATTTGTGGGGTTATTGACAGCACGCGGTTCATTCTTGGTGAGAATGTTAAGAAATTTGAGGAGGAATTTGCTAGTTACTGCGGAGTAAAGCATGCTATTGGAGTGGCATCAGGCACTGACGCATTGATGCTCTCCCTCAAGATATTTGGAGTCCAGAGGGGTGACGAGGTAATATCGGTTCCTAACACATTTGTTTCAACAATTGATTCCATAGCGCATAACGATGCAACTCCCAAGTTCGTTGAGATAGACCCAAAAACCTTCAACATAGACATCGACAAAATAGAGGAGAAGATTACCAATAAGACTAAGGCGATAGTGCCTGTTCATCTGTTTGGCCAGACACTTAATATGAAACCAATAATGGAGATTGCCGAGAAATATAATCTTAAGGTGCTGGAGGATGCCTGCCAGGCGCACGGTGCAGAATTTGGAGGTAAAAGGACCGGCTCATTCGGCGATGCTGCCTGCTTCAGCTTCTATCCCGGAAAGAATTTAGGGGCGTACGGTGACGGCGGGATGGTTGTCACAAATGATGGTGAAATAGCAGAGAAAGTTCGGCTGTTCAGGGATTATGGGCAGAAAGCGAAATATTATCATAGCTTAGTAGGCTACAACAGCAGGCTTGATGAAATTCAGGCAGCTGTGCTGAGAGTTAAGCTGAAGCACCTGGACAAATGGAATAGGATGAGAAATGAGAATGCAAAGAAATATGAGAAACTGCTGAAGGACATCCACGAGGTTTCAACGCCCTACAACCCAGGCTATCCTGCGCATGTCTTTCACCTCTATGTGATAAGGTGCCAGAGAAGAGATGAACTTCAGAAGTGGCTCGGCACAAAAGAGATTTCGGCACTTATGCACTACCCAATTCCTGTTCATCTGCAGGAATCCTACAAGTATCTTGGGCATAAGGAAGGCGATTTCCCAATATGCGAGAAGTATGCAAAAGAGATTCTCTCGCTTCCAATGTTTCCAGAGCTGAATGATGGGGAGATAGCCCATGTCTGCAACAGCATAGGTGAGTTTTACAAGAAACAGTAGATTTTGGGCAAGTCGAATACTCATAACGAAAGGCTCGTCCTCCTTGTAAGACCCGTACTCGTTCCTCTCGGGATAATTAAGGGGGAGTTCCGAGATGATTTATAAACCTTCGATGCTATATCTTAGGCTTAGGAAGGTGATAACTTGGCGGAACCGTCTGAATCTTTCTGGGCAGACAGAAGCGTTTTCATAACCGGAATAAGCGGTTTTATGGGCTCCCATCTATCCGAGAAGCTGGTTTCCATGGGAGCAAAGGTTTATGGCTTGCTGAGGAGGCATGCCGTTCCGCAGTATCCGAACATAACGCATATGAAAGGCAAGATTAAGCTCATTGAGGGAAATCTTGTTGACCTGCCTTCAATAATAAGCGCGCTTAAGGAAAGCCAGGCATCGGTCCTGTTCCACCTTGCCGCACAGTCCTATGTTCCTCTCAGCTTCCAGGCTCCCTACGATACTTACAAGACGAACATCATGGGGACTGCAAACGTTCTTGAGGCGCTGAGACATTATGAAGGGATTGAGAAGATGCATTTTGCTGGGAGTTCGGAAGAGTACGGGCTCGCCATCGAGAGCGAGCTGCCCATAAAGGAGACAAACCCTCTGAGACCTCTTTCACCCTACGCTGCATCAAAAGTTGCCGGGGACTATATGTGCTACACACATTTCAAATGTTACAAGCTGCCGGTGGTGAGGACGAGGGCATTTAACCACACTGGACCTAGGAGAGGGTTGCACTTTGTCACAAGCATCATAGCAAGGCAGGTTGCCAGAGGGATAAGATTCAAGGAGAAGAAACTTGTGATAGGCAACCCCGAACCGAGGAGGGATTTCTCGGATGTCAGGGATATACTGAGAGGTTATATGCTGGCAGTTGAAAAAGGCAAGCCCGGAGAAGTTTACAACCTCGGCAGCGGCAAAAGCAGAGGCATTGGGGACCTTGCAAAGATGGCAATAGAGATTGGCGGTCTTAAAGGAAAGATGACTGTGGGAATCGACAAGAGTAGATACAGACCTTCGGAAGTCATGATTCTGCAGTGCGATTACTCAAAGGCAAAAAAAGAGCTGGGCTGGGAACCTAGGATACCGCTTGAGAAAACCATGAAAGACCTGATAGACTATTTCTTGGAGAACGAGAATCTTCTCAAAATAGAGGAATACTGATGGAGTGGAGCGGCAAACGCATCCTCGTGACTGGTGGAGACGGGTTTATAGGCTCGCACCTAGTCCCAAAGCTGGAGGAGTTGGGAGCCGAAGTTACTGTTGCGAGCAAAAACAAGAGTGGGAGCGGAAAGTTCATCAGCATTGACGTCACAAGCTCGTCCCTGAATCTTAAGAAATACGATGCTGTCTTCCATCTTGCGGGAATTGCTGACCCGAGAGCCTGCGAAGAGAATCCCGGGCAGGCCTTTCTTGTGAATTCCTACGGAAGCCTGAATGTCATGGAGGCGTGCAGGAGGAGCGGTGTTGAGAGAATCCTGCTGAGCTCATCTGCGCATGTATACGGAATACCGCAGTACACGCCAATTGATGAGAAGCATCCTCTCAAGCCAGTTTCAGCCTATGGACGGAGCAAGGTTGCTGCCGAGCAAATATGCGAAGAATACGGAGCAACCATCCTGAGATTCTTCAATATATACGGAGAGGAGCAGAGGGGGGACTACCTCATTCCGACGATTATATCGAACCTTGATAAAGAAAGCATAACCCTCAGGAACCTGGATTCCAAGAGGGATTTTATATATGTTGATGATGTTGTTGATGCAATGCTTCTTGCACTTCATCACCCTAATGAATGCTTCAATATAGGAAGCGGCAGAGGATACGGCTCGCAGGAGATTGCGGAGCTGCTCTTCAAGATAAGCGGTAAAAAGCCGAGGCTGGCCAGCCTTAACAGACCCGACAGCGTGCCGGTTCTTATTGCGGACATAGGCAAGGCGAAGAAGGAGCTGGGCTGGGAGCCGAAAGTTAAGCTGGAGGAGGGATTGAGAAGGGTTTACGGTGGTTTTGGATGAGACTTGCTATTGCACATCCATTCCTCAGGCTGAGGGGAGGGGCGGAGAGGGTAGTCCTCAAAATTGCAAAGCACTTTGATGCAAAGGTGTATTGCTCAATATACGAGCCCGAGAATACATTCCCGGAGTTCAAGGATGTTGACGTTGAGGTGATTGGAAGCGGGCTGTGGCCTTTTGCTTCTCTCCTCCCGGCAAGAGTTGGCAGTGCAGCAGTTGCAGGGGAACAGTTCTATTTCAAGGAGCTTGACAATTATGATGTGATAAACGCCCAGGGCACACCTTCGGAGTGGATAAGGAACAAGAACAGCCCAGTGGTGTGGTACTGCTTCTCTCCAAACAGGGAGGCATTTGATTTGTATGAGTGGAGAATGAAGAGAAGAAATCTTTTCCAGAAGGCGCTCTACTGGTCCTTCCTACAGCCATACAGAAAAATAGAACTTTCAGTAGTCCCAAAGATAGAGCATATTTTTGCGATAAGTAAGAATGTTCAGATTAGGATAAGGAGGTATCTTGGCAGGGAATCAGAAATTCTCATGCCCGGCGTGGATTATGAGGAGTTCCGCGGGGGGGAGTACGAGAAGTACTTCTTCTACCCCTCGAGAATTGCCCCTGAGAAGAATTTTGAGATGGCAATAGAGGCATTCAAGATGTTCAGGAGGAAGCATAAGGAGTGGAAGTTTATAATTGCAGGTTCACTGGACAGGAACAGGCCGGAGCATGTCGAATACTATAACAAAATAAAGAATATTCTTGGAAATGAAGGAAGGATAATGCTGAATTTACCAGCAGAGAAAATTGTTGGGTTATACTCAAACTGCTTCTGCGTTTTGTATACGCCTATAAATGAGGATTACGGACTTATACCGCTTGAGGCATTCGCCTCCTCCAAGCCGTGCATAGCAATAAACCAAGGCGGGCCGAGGGAGCTTGTGAAAGAAGGAGTCGGCTACCTCGTTGATGATGTCGCAGGGATGGTCGGAAAGATGGAATACCTAACTGGGCATCCTTCCGAGACCGAGAGGATGGGCAAGGCTGCAAGGAAGTATGTTGAGAAGCAATTCTCATGGAAGCAATTCCTGAAAAGGTTTGGGGAAGTCTGCCTCAAGCTATCCAAAGAGAGGACCTAGTTTTACGAAAGAGAGCAATGCATTTATCAGTCTTTTGTCATCAGCATCCAGAAGCGGCAGGTATACAAGGCAGAAAATTGCCCCAGCTATGAGGAAAAGCACCACTGTGCTGCCTATAAGTGGGTTAAGCAGAATTATCACCGCTGCAACTAGGATGGATGCCAGAGTCGGTTTTAGGAAATGCATTTTGTTGAAGCCTATCCTAAGCATTCTTAATGACGAGCGGATGAGAAGAGCAAACTGGAACACTTGAGATAGGACGAAGGTGAGGGCAGTTCCAACAAGCCCATACTGCGAGATGAGGTAGAAGCCGGCAAGCCATGTGAACAGGTATGTCAGAAACACTATGATAGTAAGCTCTTTCATTTTTCCCTTGCTCATGAAAAGATTGGCGCAAATCCCATTTAGGAACATGAAAGGTATAATCGGACTGAGCACTCTCAAAGACTGCGCTGCCGGCAGGTAGCTCTGGGGCCATAGAAAGAATATTATTCGGTTTGCAGTCAGGTAAACCAAAAATGAGAGGGGGATGGAGGCAAGCAACCCATACTTTATGCTCCTGTCAAAAACCCTCCTCTGCAGTTCCATCTCCTTCTTCGCCTCCATCTTAACAAGGATGGACAGCAAAAACGTTGAGGAAAGCGGAAGGAGGGAGACGAGAAGAAAAACTACGGAACTGCTCACAGTGAATAGCGCAAGTTCATCGGCCCGCGGAAGTAGTTTAGCATTATTGAGTCAATGTTACTGGAAAGAAGACTGGCCATGGTAAGTATTGCCGAGAAGAAAAAGAACGAGTTGATTTTTCTAGTCTTTGTGGGTACGTAGGTCAAATCCACCTTGAACCTGAATATGAAGAGCAGCAGCGCGGCAATAGTGGCCAGCAGAAACGCAAGCAGCACGCCAGCTGTTATCGTAACCAGATTGGAGCCGAAGAGCAGAACGAGGATGAGCGGGAATACCACCTTGGAGCCATTGAACGCCATGGAAATTAGTGATGAGTATTCAAAACGCCCTATGGCGACGAAAAGGTAGTTTATGAACATACTGACAGAGTAGAGAATGGTGAGTGCTCCCAAAGTCTGCATGACATAGGTAAACTGTTCATCATGGAGAAAGAATTTGGCGAGGGATGCGGGAAAAAGGATGAGCGCCATGCTTATCAGTATAAGGGTGGCAAGCTTCCACCTCAGCAGATAGCGCACGTAGAAGCCAGCATGCCCATCCCTTGAATGGAAGCTCTCCCCCACAATCTTTATGAGTGTGTTCGAAACTCCCAGGTCGCCTATTCCGGTAAAGAGCAGCGCGAAAGCAATAAGGGTGCTGAACACGCCGAAATCCGTCTGACTAAGCAGTCTTGTGAAGAGCAGGGATACCACCACCCCAGAAATAAGGACAGTCACAGGGGTGATAAGCGCATATATGTTCTGCTCTATGAGCTCCTTCATCATTAGGTATGTATTCTCCTGAGAGGTTTAAAAAATAGATTGAAAAAAGAAAAAGCCGGTAGGTGCCTGACCTAGAACCTGAAAAGCACCCTTGCCAGAACTACAATGACTAGTATTGCCAGCAAGTAGCCGGGAGCCCTTTCTGAAATCTCTTTCACTCCCCTGTAATAGAATATATACAGCGTAGAGGATGAGAAGGAGAGAATAAACAGAACAAGTAGGTGCGGTATCTCGCCGTTCCTTATCTCCTCCCATGGAGAACCTTGGAAAAGATTAATTTCATTCACTATTTCGACAATCATCCAGAGCGATATGGTGATAATGATGGAAAGCAGCACTAAGCCTAGCAGCACAGTCCTAAGCTTCCTCTTTCTATTCTCTCCTGTGACTCTGTCATAGATTTTCGTTCTTATCCTCATCTCACTCAACTCCCTTATCCTCAGGGTGCGTTGTGAAGAGCCTGTACTCTTCGCTTGCAACAATGTTTTTGAGAGGTATGAAGGTGTTGTTAACGAAGAAAAGCCCGCTCCCGGGCTCCGCAGTCAGCAGGTAATTCTTTGTTGTCTCGTTAAGCTTGAATGTTGCAGCAACATCGTCTATTATTGACGGCTTCATTCTCAGCAGGAGCTGCCAGGAGGAGTTTGCCATCACCGCCTTGCCTGCCTTGTTTGTGAGCAGGTCGTACACATCCTGCGTTATGAGAACAAGTCCCATGTTGTGGTGCCTGCATGTTTTGACTATATTCAGGATATAGCCCTCCTCGCTTTCAGTCTGTAGAAGCTTCCACGCCTCATCAACTACAAGCATCTTCTTCCTAAGGTCTTTCTTCATCCTGTTGTACACGAACTCCAGTATGATGAACATGAGTATTCTTCTGACCTCCTTTGGCAGCTGACCTATCTTGAATGTTATGAACCTCCAATCAAGCTTCTTTATGTTGGTCTGCCTGTTTATGAATGAGTAGGAGCCTTTAACAAACCTCCTGAGGGAGGAGGAGATGGCAGTTGCAGCCTCTGCTCGCTTGGCAAAGCTGCTTTTTCTTTCTTTCTCCACATAGCTGTACAAATCTGAGAGCGTTGGGGCTTCCTTACCCCATGTTTTCGGGTCATGAGTTATGCCCCTTGCCGCGTATATGCTCTCAAATGCCTCATCCAACAGATCCTTCATATCGTCCGTGAGTTCTGAGACAAAGAACCTCATCAAAGCGTGGAGGAAGAACAGTTTTTCCTCATAACTCTGCTCGGTTATTTGGAACGGGTTTATGAATGCATCCGAGTCCTCGGAGAATTCAATTATCTTTCCTCCAAGGCTTGTGGTTAGAGTCTCGTATTCGCCCTCCTCGCTGGGGTCGAGCACAATCACGTCTATGCCCTGCTGCAGGGCTCTGCTGAGTATTGTTTTGACCGCAAATGACTTCCCACTGCCCGACATGCCAAGAGCTAGCCCATTTGCATTCTCAAATGATTTGGAGAATATATCGCAGATTATGGGCATGCCGTCAAGCTGGTTTTCACCAAAGAGAATGCCTTTGGGTTGTGGCTCCAGGTATGCGCTTACAAATGGGAAGGATGCAGCCAGAGAAGAGGAAGTCATGTTCCTGCCAACATTGAGCAACTTGTAGCCAAGGGGAGCGCAGCTCCTGAAGCCGGCATCCATCTTCTCATAGGCAATCTGCGGCTTGAGCCTAATTTCATTGAGCTTGGAAACAACAGTATCTGTAAGCAAATCAAGCTTCTCAAGGCTGTCTGATTCCACGCATACATACAGGGAGAAGAGGAACGCTCTCTCCGAGCCTGATGTCAGCATCTCTATGAGCTGCTCTGTGCCTTTGCGCTGTATTCTTGCTGAGTAGGGAACGAGTTTGCCTGCAGCCTCATCTGTGGCTATATCTATGGCCTGCTTCTCCAGCACTTTATTGTAGTATTCGAGCACTGAGGAGAAGTTTGTGGGCTGGAGGTACATCGATATATGGAATACTCCCCTAGTTATCATGAGAGGTTCTAGGAAGGCAGGGGCTACCAAATCAGGGTAACCGGCAACAGCTATGGTGCGGTAGAACTTGTTGTTTATCTGAATGTGATCTCTGCCGGTGTTTATGTATGATGGAGCAACTAGAGTTGAGAGCATTGAGGTGGGAGTGCTGTAGTCAATCCTGCTCTTGCTGAAGTTCGAAAGATCCTTTACCTCCTCTCTCAATGATTCCCACTTCCTCCTCCAATCCGCCGTAAGAGTTATGGGAGCCAGGTAGCTAGAATTGAACTCTGAAAGCGGCGAGAAGAATGAGGAGTAGAGCAGGATTATTCCGTCGTCATTAACCCTCTTTGGGATCAACCCGACATTTGTCAAGCCGTGCATAACAATCTGTACTCTTTGCTCCAGGATGCTCAACCTTTCTCTTTCATCCTTCCCCTCATTCCTGCCTGTGCTGACGACAGCGTTGAAGGTTCTGTACATGCTCCGCTCCTCGCGCACTCTTGTCCTGAGGAATGATTCAAAGGATTTGGAGAATCTCGTGAGACGCGGGTCCTTCGTCTCATCAGCCATTTTTCTCAGGTTATCAAAGAACTCATTTAGGTTGAGCTGGTGGGTTTTAACAACTACCTGCAATGGGATTGCATCGGAAGAGGAGGAGCCTGAGAGTGAGTCAAGGAAATTCTTGTAGGATTCAAAGACCGCATTCTGCTGTTTCTCATCAAGCACGGAAAAGTTCATGGGCTGCACTTGTATGATCGCCTTCAGATCCCCATTCTTCATGCGGGCAACCCCATCATGTATGTCCGCGACATCGATGAACTCCAGAGCCCTCTCATCGAGAAAGCCAATTCTCTTGGGAGAGCGCAGGTATGAGATTTTTGTTGAAGCCCATCTCTCAAGGTTGAGGAATGTGAAGGCCATCCCAAGTATTGCAATGAGCAGGATGAGAAGATACCTCAGAGTTCCCAGAAACTCAAGCTCCGAGTAGACAAGAAACTCTGTGAATAGGGTCAGAAGGACATATATGACCTGCCTTCTCCTAAGCCCGAATACGATTACCTCTTCGTAATCCCCAACCTCCTTGGGGATTTTCACCATCAACTCACCACCCAGTTATTTATCGTAGAGAAGGAATATTAAGGTTGCTCTAGCCAGCACAATGTGTAGCACGTATTAATTAAGCACTTTCTTGTGCCATAAGAAATGCTCTTGATTCAAAGCTGCATTTATTAGCAGTACCGTAGATTGGAGTTAGTCCCTCCATGACCCCAGTCCATGTGAACGTAGCTATAGACACGTGTACCTGTGTAGTCATACGGTTCCACCCAAGCTCCGCTTTGATTCGCTGCCCTAGCAAGGTTATTCCAGCCTGCACAAGTCCCATCAGTGTAAATATCTGCAGCATCGCCGTACACATGCCTGCTATTTGTTGCACCATCAACGGCTGCATTCCTTGCAGGATTTCTATAAGCGCTTGAAACACTCATTGAGTGCCCATAATTAGTGCGAGTAGCCTCAAGTCCATTGAGGAGCGATTGTTTAATTATTGCCCAGCTATAATCACCAGTATTAAGTGAAGCAAAACTGAAATGGTCGCTATGCGCAGTTTGAGTAAAATCACTGCATGTTGGAATCCAACTTACACCATAAGTTTTATACTCTGCAATAATAGTGTCCCTTACATCTCCGCAACTTGTTGTATTTCCACCACCTCCGCCTCCGCCACCGCCACCGCCGCCACCGCCTCCGCCGCCGCAGCCAAACAGGACTAGAGGTTTCATAATGCCATCACCTTTAACAATACTCATCATACAGGGCATACCGCTGACTAAGGTCGTGGCAGCAATCATCAGTAAAGAAGTGAAGAGTAGCATACGGATTGGCGTATGATATTTTCTCATAAGGACACCTCCAGTAATAGAGTAATTTACTATATATTTAAGCTTTTTGATTCCGTAGTTGGTATACGAATACGCATTAGCTATTTTGGCTTGAATATTTCAGTTTTAGACGACAGCGCCCACTACCGCGCCTATCGCATAGCCGAGAATTGCCGCAATCATGCCAATGAGCGCAAGCTCAAGTCCACTCTTCCACCATGTTCCAACCGTGAGTTCCGCCTTCACCGCTCCTGCAGCGAATAGCACAACTGCTGAGATTATTACCGACCAGATGACTGCAGTTGATACAGGAAGGAGTAAAAATGGGAGAATCGGAACAAACGAGCCGACTATGGCGGATACCCCGACAATCAAAGCATCCTTCAGCGGGTTCTCCTGCCCGCTTGGAAACAGCTTCAGCTCATCCTTCATCATAACGTCAATCCACCTCTTCCTGTCGGAAGTTATATTGTCAACCACTTTCTCAAGAATATTTCCCCTCAGCCCTTTCTCATGGAAGATGTCCCACACCTCCTGCCTCTCCAGCTCGGGCATCTCGTCAACCTCGTACTCCTCATTTTTAAGCTCGCTTTCATAGACTTCATTTGCAGCTTTTGATGAGGTGTAGCTCACTGCAAGCATGGAGATTGATTCGGCAAACAGCGCAGCTGCGCCTGCTATGAGGATGATTTTTGGGTCCTTGCTTGCGCTTGCAACTGCGAGGACTACGCCTAGGGTGTTCACCAAGCCGTCCTGCCCCCCAAGGATGAGCTCGCGCATCTTCATCTTTTCAAGCCGGTGCATCTCCCTTTCTTTTATCCTTCTTCTCAGCTCATTCCTATCACTTTCTTTCATAAAATCACTCGAAATGGTGCAGCATCATATCTTATATATCTGCACATGGGGCACTTTTTGTATCTTTATTATGTCAGAATCCTTCACAAGCTTCATCCTCTTTGCAATGCCGGTTGCATTCTTCCCGACAAGGTTCATGGATGTTGCAGTACGCAACTCCTTCTCCACAGTTGCATCATCCGTCTCCTCCCCCTGGTAGAAGCTGGCGTATTTTTCAAGATTCAAAACAAGCTCGCCCTCCCTGAGGACTTTGCCTATCAGCTCTGCATCACATACTGCAACTATCTTCTCCTTTCCCTTTTTGAAGGTGCGCATCAGGAGCATAATAGTATTCCAACGGAGCTATTTAAATTATTACTTGACGTCTGTCCCGTAGGTGAATAGGAAGGAGCAGAAGAACAGCCAGCTGTACCAGAACAGCCAGAAGCCGCTTATCACATCATGTCGCATGAATGAGAGCACGGAAAACGAGAGCAGGACTAGGGAGAAAGTTGTCTCAGTTGCAGTTACCCTCAACGCGTCGATTACAGAACGCCTCTGCTCGTTCTGCCTTGTCATTACGAACTTTGTCTTGAAGCCGAACAGGCCAACAAGCATTGCTTTCGCCCTCACTATAGCGGTGGCGAAGTTCAGGAAGAAGGCGAGCAAGCCCGATTTAAAGGAGCCGAAGTAAAGCCTGCCTCCAAGCACGACAAGTATTACTACCGACAGCATATAGCTCACCGCAACAAGCTTCATTTGCTCCGGGATAAGGACTTGGGAGTTCAGGCTTCTCAGGCTTATGTCGGTCAGCACGAAAATCACTCCGAGCACTGCGTAGAATATGAACAGTATGGAAAGATAGGCGTAGCCAAAAGTCTGGCTCAGGTAATGGATGCGCTTCTCATTGCTCAGTTTTGAGAAATTCTGAAGGAATTCCCTCAGTGTCCACATGTTTCCAATGGTGTACCTCCACTGCTGGGAGAGGAACATCTCGAAGCTCTCTATCGGTGCGCCGAAGGCGTATCTCTTCGATATGAATACTCCTCCCCTCCCGGCAAGATCAGCCTTGAACGCGAATGCCAAATCCTCTGTGGGTGAATTTGGGAACCCTCCGACAAGCTTCACCACCGACTTTCTGACAATGCCGCAGGAACCGCAGAACATAGGACTCCTGCAGAGGTTCCTGACAGTCTGCATGAAGCGGTAGAAGAACAGGTAATAAACATTGACTGCGTTTGCAAAGAAGCTCCCGGGAGCGAACTCCTTTATAGTTTGAACGAAGCCTGCCTCCTCATCAAGGAACGGCAGTGTTTCTTTTAGGAAGCTTGTGTCGGTGAGGCATTCATCAGCATCGAATATCGCGATGTATTCCTCGTCGACCATGTCAAGGAATTTGTTCATCACGTAGCTTTTGAGCTTCACAGGGTTTTCCATGTAAAGGTAATTAACTCCTATTCCCTTGCAGAACTTTTCGAGCTGCCAGGATTTTTCAGTTGAATTATCCAGCAGGAATATCCTCAGCTTGTCATTGGGGTAGTCCACCTTCGTTATTGACTCAATATTCCTCTTGACCATCTCTTCGTCTTCATTCCTTGTCGGCATCACTATGGCAACTGGCGGATACTTCCTTATTTTCTTGGGAGTGAATTTCTCAAGCCCATATGAGCGCAGGTAGTAGTAGCATCCGAACGTGTTGAATATGGTGTTTATTATAACAAGAGTTAGGAATAAGAATGCAAGGATTGTTTCTGGCAGCGTATTGACTATGAAAAGCAGCATGTAGACGCCGTAGTTGATTCCGCCAATAGACACGCCCATTATTGCAATTACGAGGGCCCAACGGATAGCCAAATCTCTATCCATGTTATCATTCCCTGATGTCATAAGTGTTTTGCCAGGCACTATTTAAATAATTGCTATTCTGAAGTTGCGGGAATTTTTCAGCTGGATGCCAGCAGGAAGCTTATGGACTGCAGGAGAAGTTGCACATAGCGGAAAATCTTTTTTGCATAGTCTAGGATGCTCATTTCCTTCTGGATTGAATAATCGGCGGTAACTGGCAGCTGGCATATCCTTAGGTTCTTTCTCTTTGCCATGAACAGCATTTCCAAATCAATTTTGAATCCCTCACCATCCAAGCCTTTGAATTTGCTTTTCCTCAGCGCTCTAAGACCGTTAAGAGGGTCGCCGGCTTCAGGTATCTTCAGCGAAACAAATTTCACTATCACGAGGTTTGCAATCAGCCTGTGAAGAGGTATCTTAGAGTTTTTGAGGAAGCGATTGCCAATAACCAGGTCGCATCTTTTCAGCTCATCCACAAAGGCGGGTATGTATTCTGGGGAGAGCTGGTTATCCCCGTCTATAAGAACTACTTCCTCCGTCTTTGCAGCCCTCATGCCAGTCACAACAGCCTGGCTCTTACCCATGTTCCTGCCATGACGTATAACCTCAACCTTGAATTTCTTTGCAATGGAGTATGTTCTGTCAGTTGAACCGTCATCTACAACTATAATGCGCTCTGCTTTTTTTGTGAGCTTCTCAAGGAGCTTCCCTATGTTTTCCTCCTCGTTGTATGCCGGGACTATTACGGTGAACATGTCAGCTACCTCGGTATATGTGGATGAACGAATTGTCATAAATTCTGTCTGAATAGGCCAAATCCCTCAGCCTGCCATTGTCGTCAAGCACCATTAGGCTTATGTTATAGCCCTGCAGGTATCCCGTATCCGAGTTCTGGTAAAAGTTATACTCTGCATAGAACTTGTCGCTTTGGGCATACTCCACGTATAAATCCGCAAGGACTTTCCTCTGCCCAACATAGGTTTCAATATGCCCGTATTCTGGGTTTATTGCCACAGTGTCACTGGTTGACGTGAATTTGTCTATGAACTTCATGGGTTTCACGCACATATCGTTGGCGTAAACCCACTCGCACCATGTGGTGGTGCCTGAGAAGAGCACAGGCATGAAGAGAAGGTTGGCCAGTATGAACAGGAAGAAGACGGACATTACAAAAGAATCCTTCAGCTCCTCCCCGAATGTCAGTGGGAACAGGAAGGAGAGCATGATGGTGACAATGAGGTTTATCCTAAAGGCAACCAGTGCATTGGCGAGCACTGCGAGGACTAGGAGCAATGCTGCGAGCTGTAGCGGCTTTTTGACAACCCCAAATAAAGCGGTAATCAATGCTACTGGTATGAGGAACTGCAGGTCATAGACTATACCAATGAAGCCGTATGACACGAAATAGCCCCACAGGTTTGGCGCAGTCTCGTAGGGAAGGCCGTTTATCATGAACAAGGGCAGGTAGAAGATGAGCGAGAGGAATGATGCTGATACGAGCATCAGGGCGGCGTTCCTAATCCTCTTCCAGTCGATTTTGAAGAGCCCCATTGCGTATACGTACAGCGGGAAGAGCAGGATGACGGTTGGGTGAGCAGATAGGGCAAAGGAGAGGAAAACTGCCGATAGAATCTTCAGCACACTCTCTTTTCTGTCCATGAGGAGCAGTGACAGGTTCATAAGGAAGTAGGCCAGCACATGCAGCGTCACGGTGGATGAGAATATCATGACAAAGGCATGGGTTGCGAATATTGATGCTCCAGCAAGCCTCTCCTGCCACCTCTTGAACTTCCTGAAAAGCAGGTAGAGCGAAACCGAGTAGGCGAAAACTACCAGCAGATGGAAAGGCAGTCTTACCGATTCATAGCTGTACTGCCCAAGCAGGAGGGCTACCTGACTGGCTATTTGGAAGAAGACAGGCGGGTAGGTGAAGTTCCTGCCAAGATAGCTCAGCTGGTCGTAGTAGAATGTGCTGCCCTGTTCAAGAGTTGCCTGAACATTTCTGTAGTAGTATGCCCCCCACCAGTCCACAGGACCGAACCTGAGCATGAGTGCCGCTATGATCGCTGTGAATGCCACTCCAAATATCACCGCTTCCTTTCTAAGCGTTTTAGGAACATTCTGGGCAAGAGTTTGCCTGCTTTTGGACTTCCAAAGCAGTATCACCCCAAGTGCGAGCAGAAGCGGGACTAGCCATTCGCTGAAGCCAAGGTTGTTATGCAGCTGCATCTGCAGGGCAATTGCAGAGAGGGATGCACCGAAAAATATTAGGAAAGAGGTGAGCCAGTCAATTGAATGCCCCTTGTACACCAGAAGGGCAATTGCAAGGGAGAGAAGAATATTCAGTGAATCAACGTAGGGAAACGGCGGGGCTTCGATGGAAACACTTTTTGTGTCTAAGGCCTTGCCGGCATAGCTGAACTCTATAGTATGCTGCCCGGGCTCCAGGCTCAGCTCCTCTGTTTTACGGGACTCGCTTACCCCATTCTGGAAGAGGTAGGTGGGGCGCAGCACAGGATTGCCGTCAACCTTAACCTCAAAATTCTTGTAGGCTGCATCATTCAGTTTTGAAGTGAAGTTTATGTCCAGTTTCACAGTCCTCTTATTTGCGGTTGCACTGAATTTCGCATCAATACTTTCTTGGGAGAAACTCCTGTTCACCCTATGGGAGTAGAAGCGGAGCTGGGATTCTCCGCAGAGAAGAATTGTTTGCGTATCGCTACCACAGCTCTCCATGCCAGCTTCTATGTTATTGTAGCCCTGCGTGAGGGTTTTATCAAAGGTCGCATTGCAGATATAGACTGAGCAGGGGTAGTTTTTGCTTGAGTATACTTCAAAATGCATTACATCTCCAGAGACATTCTTTGGGTATTCCACAAGGTAGAGCTCCTCGGGGTTTGGGATGTTGAACCAGTTGAAGGTCACCCAGTTCATCTTTTCTACCTGGTTGATCCAGGCAAGAATGAATACAATGAACAGGATTACTGCGATTCTTCTCATCTATCTGCACCTGTCAATAAATTCCCTCATTGCAACCGTCGCATAGGCGCCTGCCGGAAGCGAGAAGGTGAACTTTCCCATGCCCTCGGCATACTCAAACCTGAAGTCCTTGAGTTGAATGAACATGCACCTTCTGGAACCCTTTGAGCTTATCTCTGGGAATGAATGTATAAGGAAATCCTCTTTTTTTATACCTTCTTCCTCCATGACTGCAGATTCGTATTTCCCAATGTAGCTGCTCTCGTAGCCTACAATTTCCAGCAAGGGAAAAAGCTCGCCTCTGCGCAGCTTCTCCTCAGCTTCTGCCGCACTTCCAGCTTTTTCAGTTCTCTCAGTATCTGGAAAGCCAAATGAATCCCTTCCGCAGACCGAATCTTCCGGCATGAGTGAGGCTCCCATCTCCGCGATTCTCCTGCTCAACGCCTTGTTGAACATGTAGCTCTGGTAAGCATGCACAAACATAAGAGAAAGCCCTCTTGGTAGTTTCCTGAGGGCATTGACATAATCGTTTTGGTAGGAAGAGAGGTAGTTCAGGAGCGTTCTCTCGTACAGCAGATAGGGTGGAAAGTATTCCAGAGCTCTCTTGAAATCGCCATCAGCTGCGAGCTGTTTCCGAGCTTCCTTTGCCTCTGCCCTCTCCCCTTCATCCACATAGGTTAGGTAGCACATGACTGCCTCCTTGAAGTTGCCTGAGACTATAGCTTTCCCAACAAGGTGCGTGTTCTTTCTCATACTGCCGAACCTCTGCTCGCCAAAGTAGTTCGGGAAGAGCCCTTTCAAACTTTTATATATTTCTCTAACCTTCTCCTCGGAATCGGGGGCAAGCTCCCTGATAGATATTGTAAATCTATTGCCAAGCAAATCGCCAATTCTAAGCTTCTCCTTCGCCTTCCATGCACCATTTATTTTGATATCCTTTATGTGTATATTCAAGAGAGCAGGGTCTATCTTGAATGCACTTGCAAGCTGAGTCGTCACCGCATTCCTGTCCTTCACGCCCCCATAGCCGAACCTTTTCAGTCCGCAGTGAAACTTTCTCCCAATCTCTTTCAGAGCCTGCAGGGTATTCCAGTTCCTTTTCTGCAAAACGAAGTATGTGAAGTCACCCTCTTCTCCATGCTTCTCAAAAGACTTATCAAGCTCGAGAACTTCACCTTCCCTTGTTATCTCCTCCACTATGAAATCCTCTGGGCGGCTCTTCATAACGCCCCCGATGCCCTGAAGCTTTGAGAGGTATGTCAAATCCATATTTAAGTGTTTCTCAATAAGATATAAAATATGGGTGAGTTGAGCAAGAAAAAGGGGTTCATATTCGATTTGGATGGAGTGGTTTACATTGGTGATACTCCAATAGAAGGTGCAGGAGAAACTCTTGCATGCCTCAGAGAAAAGAGGAAGAAAGTGCGCTTTCTTACGAATAATGCCAGTAAGAGTAGAAGAGATTATGCGAGGAAACTCAATGAGATGAGAATTGAATGTGATGAAGAGGAGGTTATTACGTCATCGTACGGGGCGGCTATTTACCTCAAAGAGAAATACAAGAAAGGAAAGTGCGTTGTTATAGGTGAGGAAGGTCTCAAAAGTGAACTCGCTGAGCAGGGATTTGAAGTTGTAAGCGGAAGAGAAGGTGAAGATGCGAATTTTGTGGTGGTTGGCATAGACAGAAATTTTAATTATGTTAAACTCACAACTGCACTTAGGGCGGTTAAGAGCGGGGCAAGGTTCATTGCAACAAACCTTAATCCTTCTAAACCTAGCGAGGGGGGAATTTTGCCTGGCGCGGGAGCGATGGTTGCTGCCTTGGAGGTATGTTCTGGAGCAAAGCCGGAGGTAATTATTGGAAAACCAAACCCCATGCTATTCGATATTTGTATTAGGAGTATGCAGATTAGAAAGGAAGAAGTCGCAACAGTTGGAGATGTTGTGGATGTGGATATCGTTGGTAGCAACAGACTCCACCTTTACAGTATACTCGTCCTAACCGGCATCGCGAAGAAAGAAGATTTGAAAAACCTGAACGGGGAGATGAAACCAAACCTTATTTTGAATTCAATTGCTGAGCTGAGAGAGCTTATCTGAAATTAGAGCTCTAGTACAACCTCTCCCTTTTTTAAATCAATGCTTTCGACAAGCTTGGCCTCTTCGGGCATTTCTTCCTTGAGCCCTCTCTTTATCTCTTCGGAATTCTTCTTCAGCTTCCTCATTTTCTTTATGAAGCTCACTATTGCTTCAATCCTGTCAAAATTCTGGTATATCTTATCTCCAATCTCCTTGCCCTCCCTTGCGCTCTCTCTGAATTCATTCAAGCTCTTCTCCTGCTCCCTGAGCTTTAGCTCTATCTTCAGCTTCCGCTCGTCAACCTTCTCCTCTTTTTCGGAGTAATGCAGGTAAAAATCATCCAGAAGCGCTGAGAGGGATTTGAATTGGAGCATCTCCATTCCCTCGTATTTCTTAAACGGGAATAGTGAGTAGTCAATGTACGCTCCTTCCCTGATGTAAATTGTTGGCTCTGGCTTGTTGACGTATTCCATCACTTCTATCAACCCTGCAAAGAGCTCGCCAACTTCATTGCCATTGAGAGAGTCAGCACTTCTTTCCAAGTCAAGCTTTGCCCTCCTGCAGGCTTCTTCTATGTATGCAGGGCCGAGATTTATCTTGACTGAGAGAGACGGCACAAGCTTCTTTGCATCAAGAAGACCTTTGAGCTGAACCTCGTTGAGTTCAAGCGGGTCTATCCTCTCGGACTTGGGAAAGATGTATTTCTCCCCCCTCCGTATGTTTCTATCCTTCCACTCCTCGCTTCTGTAGGCGTGCAGTATGCTGCATTTCTTATCAGCAAGTATGAGGTTGCCGTTTGAGAACATTTCAAAAATGAGCATGAAGCTACTCTCCTTTTCAAGCTCGAACACAACGACGCGGTCAAGCCCGTACTGCATCACGCTCTTTACTCTTGAGCCTTCTATGTATTTTCTCAGTGACATTACAAATGTGGAGGGTTTCTGGGGAGCTTCCTTTATGTACTGGGTTATATTCAGCCTCTCCCTGAGCTTGCAGAACACGTCAACATCTCCGCTCTGCTGGGAGTGGAAGCGCAGGCGGAACTCGTCACGGCTAAGCTCGTAGAGCTTTGTTAACCTAGCTCCGACAAGCACCTGCAGCTCCTTGCATACGCAGAAGAGCTCAATATTCGCTATTTCTCTCATGGTAAGAACCATTACGTAAAGTGTTTATATATTTTCGTTTTAAAATCTCTTGGGGTGTTCTTATGACCGAGATGAAGCTAGCTAAAAAGGGAGTTGTAACTTCCGCCATGAAGAGAATTGCAAGGGAGGAGAGGGTTGATGCTGAGAGAGTCAGAAACGGGGTTGCAAAGGGGAGGATAGTCATTCTTGAGAAGAGGGGAAAAGTCTGCGGAATTGGGGCTGGCTTGAGGACAAAGATAAATGCAAATGTTGGAACCTCAACTGATTTTGCGAAGGTTGAGGAGGAGATTAGGAAGGTTAAAGCTGCTGTTGATGCTGGCACGGACACAGTTATGGATTTGAGCACAGGAGGGGATTTGGAGGGTGTGCTGAAGAGGATAATAAGAAACTCTTCAGTTCCCGTTGGAACTGTCCCCGTGTATTCTGCTTTCGTGAATTCATTCAGGAAAGGCGAGCTGCCGAGCGAGGAGGAAATACTCAAGTCTGTGGAGAGGCACATAAAGCTAGGAGTGGATTTTGTGACGGTTCATGCTGCCGAGAAAAGGAGAGGGGTGGAGCTCACAAAAAGCAGAATTATGAGAATTGTGAGCAGGGGGGGCTGCATGCTTGCGGCATGGATGATTAGGAATGAGAAGGAGAACCCGCTTTACACGAATTTTGATTATCTGCTTGAACTTGCTGAGGAGAGGGATGTTGTGCTCAGTCTCGGTGACGCCCTGAGGCCCGGCTGCTTGAATGACTCAACTGACAAGGCGCAGATGCACGAGCTTATAACACAAGGTGAACTGGTGAGGAGGGCCCATGAGAAGAACATATCAGTCATCTGTGAGGGGCCCGGCCATGTACCCCTTGATAAGATTGAGGCTAACATAAAGCTGCAGAAAAAAATCTGCTCGGGCGCTCCTTTCTATGTGCTCGGTCCTCTTGTGACAGACATAGCGGCTGGCTACGACCACATAAGCTCGGCAATTGGCGGCGCTCTGGCTGCTGCTGCTGGAGCAGACTTCCTGTGCGTGGTAACTCCAAGCGAGCATGTTGCGCTCCCGACAGTTGATGATGTGGTTGAGGGGGTTGTCGCAATGAGGATTGCCGCACATTCTGCGGATATTGCCAAGAGGATGGATAATGAGGCTGATTTGGAGATGAGCAAGGCGAGAGCTGAACTGGATTGGAAGGGGCAGTTCCAGCATGCAATACACAGCGAGAAGGCGAAAGAGTACAGGAGAAAGAGGGGGAGCAGCAGCAGGGCATGCAGCATGTGCGGGGATTATTGCGCAATAAAAATTATGAAAGAGCTTGAATGAGTTCAGTGGACCACGAGTATCAGTGCAAGCGCCCCTGCAAGCATGGATGTAACTATGAGCGGTATTCCTCTCCCGCTAAACTCCTTTGACGCGCCTGTGATAAGTGCGAAAATCTTTGCCAGCAGACTTGAGAAGCACCCAATCATTATGAGGTAGGCGCAGGCAACATTGCCAAGCCCTAGGCTCACTTGATTTGAGGAGATGGATGCCACCACTGAAGCGCTGCTCGCAAGGCCCCCTATGAATGCCGCTATGCCCATATTCCTGGGACTGAACTGGGAGATGAGGTATACCAGCAGCATCACTGCAAAAAGCTCTACACCGAATCTCAATCCCGAAACTACAGAGAAAGGTTGCTTGAAAAGCAGTTCGGTTTTATGGGTTTTTGATGGTGCACTTCTGAAGATTTGCAAGGTGAAAACAAGCACCATTGCCACCACGGGAATGACAATTAGGTTGAATATCTGCGGTGATAGGAGCAGGACTAGGAAGAGGTTTCTCAGCAACATGGCACTGCTTGCCATTGCCAAGCCAGTTATGTAGAGAGGTGACGGCCTCTCCTTTGATTTCGAAGCAAGAGATTCAACTGTTGCAACCGAGTTTATCAACCCTCCCAGAAAGCCTGTTATGGGGAATGCTTTTGCACCCCAGAAACACATTAGCAGGAAGGATATGAATGATATGAGGGAGACCACTATGACTATGAAAAGGAATGACTGTAGGTTTACTGAGAAAGCGCCGTATACGGTGATGGGGTTTGGCGGAGATAAAACGAAGGCTATGGGGTAGATTATGAAACAGATTGTTGCGAACAGCATTGCATCTGCTATCTCCTCATCCGTGAGCTTCTTGACAAACAGGTGGGAGTAGTCCCTGCTGAGAAGTATAATCGTTGTCAGTATGGCTCCACTTATCGCCTCGATGTATAAATCAAACCCCACCAGCACACCGAGTATGAATGCCAGCGGAAGAGTGAGCACGGTAGTCAACCCTAGAGCCTCAAACTTCTTTGCCCTGAAGTAGTAGAGCAGAAATGTGTAGCCTATTACTGCGAGCATGCACAGGTATGGGACATAGACCAGATTGCCAGACAGCTCTGATATCATGACGCTGAGAGTTCCCAGAAGAGAGATGAGAGCTATTGTTCGCACACCCGTTATTATCTGGTGCTTGGTGTGCTCCCTCTCAATTCCTATTAACGCTCCAACAGCTATTGAAAGAGCTATCTGCTGCAGAAATACCAGATTGCTGACCATTTTATCTCCCACCCGCAGTTTTGACAGCCTTTACAAATTCTCTTATAGTTTTACCAACGTCCTTTGCGTCCTGCGCAATTGTCCCGATATGCACGGCGTCTGCCCCTGCCTTCACAATATCTTCTGCCTGCTTCTTCGTTTTTATCCCTCCGGCTACTATATACGGGACGGATATTGCTTTTCTGACAGCCTTCACCATTTCCAGCGGGACAGGCCCCAATTCTGATGCACTTCCCACATCGGTGACTATAAATCTGCTTCCTATGTATTCACCTGCAAGAGCAAGGGAAGCTGCTATCTGCGGCTTGTGCCTTGGCACCTTGTTTGCGTCTCCCACCCAGCCAACGGTTCCTCCTGGCTCAACAACAATATAGCCCACAGGCAAAGCCTCTATGCCAAGCTGCTTGACAACAGGAGCTGCAAGAGCCTGAGCCTGGGATATCCAGTATGGATTTCTGGAGTTTAAGAGCTGCATGAAGTAAACGGCATCGGCAGATTTTGACAGGGTGCCGGTATTACCTGGGAAAAGCACTATGGGGACGTTTACTCGTTCCTTTATTTTCTTCGTAACCTCGTCAAGTATGCCCCCCTGCACTCCTATGCTACCCCCTATGAGTATGATGTCCGCCCCTGCGTTACATGCTTCGCCTGCAGTGTCAACAGCCTTGTCAAAGCTAGGATAATCCAAAGGGTCTATTAGGACGAATAGCAGAGCGCCATCCCTCTCAATACCCTCATTGATGTATTTTTCAACCTTTCCTATGCTCCGCATAGAAAGCACCTCTCTTGTAGTACTCCACCATCTCTTTTATACCCTCCTCCAGCCTTACGCTTGGGGAGTAGCCCAATTGTCTTTTTGCTTTAGAAGTGTTAAAAATCCTGTGCGATGATAGAACTGCAAGGTTTTCCAAATCAACTCTTTTTTTACTCCATCCAAGGAAGCTCAGGGGGTAGGAGAGCTGTACGCCAAATTCAGCAAGGAAATGTGGTATGTGCTGGTGCGGTGGCTTCACCCCCAGTTCCCTGGCAGCAATCTCGAAAACTTCTTTCTGGGTCATCTGCTCCGCTCCTGTTATTATGTAAATCTGACCTGGAGCTTTCCTGCTCTCGGCCGCAAGGAGGAGAGCCTTGGCAACATCCTTTGCGTGGACAAACGGTATGACATTATTGCCTGAGTTTATTATCCTCATTCTGTTATGCTTGATGAGCTTCAGAACTGGGAAGTAGCCCTCGTCAAACCCCTCCCCATATATGACCGCGGGCCTGACTATGACGACTGGGAATCTGTTCTTATACTCAAGCACGGCCTTCTCTGCCATGAGCTTTGAGAACCCATAGTTGTCTGTTGGCAGGCATTCTGTCTTCTCGTTTGCGGGTATCTCAGCCAGATCCTTGCCCATCACTGAGGTGGAGCTGCAGTACACAACCCTCTGCAGGTTGGGGGCGGCCTCAGTGCATACTTTCAGAAGATTCTTTGTTCCTTCGACATTGACATCAAAAAGCCTCTTCTCGGAGCTTACATAGTCTACAAGGGCAGCAAGGTGGAAGACTATATCAACTCCCCTGACAGCATCAAAAAGCGTCAGCGGGTGGGTTATGTCCCCGGGAAAGACATCAACTCCTTTTGGGAATGATAGCTCAGCTCCTGCCCTGGCGAGCACTCTCACCCTTGCCTTTTTCTCAAGCAGAAGTTTCAAGAGGTGCTTGCCCAGTCTCCCTCCTGCCCCAGTGACAAGCATAAGAGGCTTCCTGCCCACGCTAGGCTTTTTGGGCTTCTTCTTTACAGTCTGCTTTTTCCCCATATGACCGATATATTCGCTTTCAATATTTAAAGCTGCGCTGTCCCCTCAATTTAAATAATTCAATACTATAATATACTCATGGCTGTTCAGAAGAAGCTGTATGAGGAGAGGACTCCTATAAGGAGTGAGCTGGAACGCTACGCTCTTGACTGCCTGGAGAACAGTGATACGCAGGTCAACCAGCTGCTCGAGCTTTTGAGAAAATCCGGCAATAAGACACTTGTCACCCCGCAGGTTGTTGAGAGAGTAGGGGATATGATGTTCGAGAGGGACACATACATCCGCACCCTTGCTATGAACGTTTATATTGAGGCGCTTAAAAGAAACCCTGAGCTTGCAACAAAGGAGAGGATTGACTAATTCCTGAGCTGGCGCAGTTGAAGTGGGGCGAAGTCGGCGCCGAGTACATCTTCGAATCCACCGGCTTGTTCCTTGACAAGGCAAGGCCGAAGGGCACTTCAAGGCCGGCGCGAAGAACGTTATGTCGGCGCCGTCCAAGGACGACACCCCGATGTTCGTCATGGGCGTCAACCACAAGAGCTACAAGGGCGAGCAGATCGTTTCCTGCGCCTCCTGCACGACCAACTGCCTGGCGCCGTGGCCAAGGTGCTGAACGACAACTGGGGCATCGTCGAAGGGCTGATGACCACCGTGCACGCCACCACGGCCACGCAGAAGACCGTGGACGGCCCGTCGCAAGAAGGACTGGCGCGGCGGCCGCGCGGCGGCCGGCAACATCATCCCGTCCTCCACCGGCGCCGCCAAGGCCGTGGGCAAGGTCATCCCGGCGCTGAAGGGCAAGCTGACGGGCATGGCGTTCCGCGTGCCGACCCTGAATGTGTCGGTGGTGGACCTGACCTGCCGCCTGGAGAAGGCGCCGGGCGCGGACGCCGAGTCCGCCTACGACGCGATCAAGGCCGCGATGAAGGCCGCCTCCGAGGGCGAGCTGAAGGGCATCCTGGGCTACACCGAGGAAGAGGTGGTTTCCACCGACTTCATCCACGACGCGCGCACGTCGATCTTCGACGCGGGCGCCGGCATCATGCTGAACGCCAACTTCGTCAAGATCGTGTCCTGGTACGACAACGAGTGGGGCTATTCCAACAAGCTCGTGGACTTGATCGTCCACATGGCGTCCGCGAAGTAAGGTAGCGTCGGCACGCGGAGCGCGGATTCGGCCGCGGCGACATCGTGTCAATGCACTGGCCCCGTATCTTTGACCGGAGATGGAATTCGAGGAAGATCGATGAACAAGAAGACGATTCGCGACGTGGATCTCAAGGGCAGGCGCGTGCTGATGCGCGTGGATTTCAACGTGCCGATCAAGGACGGCAAGGTCGCCGACGACACCCGCATCACGGCGGCGCTGCCGACGATCAAGTACTGCTGGAGCAGGGCGCATCGCTGGTGCTGATGAGCCACCTGGGCCGGCCCAAGGGCAAGGGCTACGAGGCCGGAGTTCAGCCTCAAGCCGGTGGCCGCCCGCCTGCCAGGAGCTGCTCGGCAGGCCGGTGAAGTTCGCCCCGGACTGCATCGGCGCCGAAGCACGATGGCCATGGCCAAGGCGCTGAAGCCGGGCGAGGTCCTGCTGCTCGAAAACACCCGCTTCTACAAGGAAGAAGAAGGCAAGGCCAAGGTGGCCGACACACGCCACGGACGAGGAGAAGAAGGCGGCCAAGGCGGAGATGAAGAAGAAGCAGGAGGAGCTGGCGAAGAAGCTGGCGCCGCTGGGCGACGGCGAAATCTACGTCAACGACGCCTTCGGCTCCGCGCACCGCGCCCACGCCTCGACCGCGCGTCGTCTGCAAGTTCTACAAGGAGAACGTCGCCGGCTTCCTGATGGAGAAGGAGATCGACTACCTCGGCCGCGCGCTGGCGAAGCCCGGAGCGGCCGTTCGTGGCCATCCTCGGCGGCGCCAAGGTCAGCGACAAGGTCAACGTGATCACGAACCTGCTGACAAGGTCAACGCGCTGATCATCGGCGGCGCCATGGCCTACACGTTCTACCGCGCCAAGGGCATGCCCACCGGCAAGTCGCTGGTCGAGGAGGACAAGGTGGATCTGGCCAAGGACATCCTGGCGCAAGGCCAAAGCCGGCGGCGTGAAGCTGCTGCTGCCGGTGGACCACGTCATCGCCGACAAGTTCGACGCCGCGGCGCAACGACGCAAGGTCGTCGGCGAGACGAGCATCCGGACGGCTGGATGGCGCTGGACATCGGCCCGAAGACCGCGAAGCTGTTCGCGGCCGAGATCGCGCAAGGCCAAGACGGTGGTCTGGAACGGCCCGATGGGCTGTTTCGAGATGAAGCCGTTCGCCGCCGGCACCATGGCCGTCGCCCAGGCGGTGGCCGCGACGCAAGTGCCTGAGCATCATCGGCGGCGGCGACAGCGTGAGCGCCGTCAACAAGAGCGGCCTGGCCGACAAGATGACCCACATCAGCACCGGCGGCGGCGCCAGCCTCGAGTTCCTCGAAGGCAAGGACCTGCCCGGGTCGTGCGACGGTCGCTGAGCGGACGCAGTACAGCATTCACACCGGATGACGCCAAAGGACGTACTCATGCGAATGTCAAGAAGAAGTCATCGCCGGCAACTGGAAGATGAACAAGACCGCGGCCGAGGCCTCGGCCTGATCGCGGCCTGAAGGCGCGGACCGCCGCCATCAGGACGTGGACGTCGTGGTTTGTCCCCCCTTTCACCGCGCTCGCACGGTGGCTGCGGCGGTGGCCGGCACGCCGCTCCGCCTGGGCGCCCAGAACATGCACTGGGCGGACCGGGCGCCTACACGGGCGAGATCTCGGCCGCGATGCTGCGCGAGATCCCTGTCACTACGTGATCCTCGGCCACAGCGAGCGCCGGCAGTATTTCGGCGAGACGGACGAGATCGTCAACAAGGCCTGAAGGCGGCGCTGGCGGCTGGCCTGAAGCCGATCGTCTGCGTCGGCGAGATGCTGGAGGAGCGCGAAGCCGGCCAGACCGAGACGGTGGTCAGCACGCAGCTCCAAGGGGCTGGCCGGACTCAGCGCGGCGAACTGGCGGCAACGGTGATCGCCTACGAGCCGGTGTGGGCCATCGGCACCGGCAAGACCGCAACTCCTGAAATGGCTGATGCAACTCATTGCTATATCCGGCAGCAGCTTGGCG